>CANBSW010000027.1 GCA_947372235.1 Chitinophagaceae bacterium
AAAATACCAATCTTTTTTTGTTAATTTATACAAGCATAAATCATCTTGTATGAGATATTTGGCAATACTGCTGTTCTGCACCAGCTCTTATCAGGTTATGGCCCAGCCCTCTAAAGCGTACCTGATGAGTTATTTAACCTGCTCTTCCTGCGGTAATCCTGTTAACCATAGCGTACAACTGGCCGAAAGTAATGATGGGGTTGCCTGGACATCCGTTCCTGGTTTTGTTACTTATTCTGGAAGCGTTCCGGATGTAATTACACGCAACAGCAAATTATATATTTATACGCCGGGTAATGTAAGACGGTACGACCGCTCGACCAATACCTGGGATGCAACCGTGACATCGGTAAGTGTGAAAGACTCTTCGGGTGCGATTGTGAGTTATGTAGATCCTTCTTTGATCGTAGATTCGACAGGAAAACTGGTGATGTTTTTTCTGGAGTCAACAGGAATTGTAGGAGACCCTGCTACCTGTTCTTCGTATCCCTGTACCAAACTCTTCAAATCAGCAACCGAAGTTACCGGTAGCGATGGAACACAGTTTGTTACCAATTCGGGCACACGGATCTCTATCACACTAACCACCAGTGGCAGCTCCGCATCTGATCCTGATATTTTTTTTAATGGTAGTCAGTATGTTTGTTATGTTTCTAAAGGAAACTCGATACAGGTTTTTACTGCTTCCACCTTACATGGAACTTATAACCAGGTTACTACATTATCCAATGGAATCCTTACAAACGATGGAGGAATTCCAAGTGGCTATTATGACTCGGCCAGTGCGAATTACTGGACATATATTCATACATCGATCGGAGAAATAAAACTAAAAACACATCCCAATTTCAACAGCAGTATTACAGGGTTTGCAACCGTTGTAACAGGAACTACTGCGGGATTGACCGGAAGCCAGGCCCAGAGCCCCGGCTTTTGTAAAAACACATTATCTGTTTCGGCACCCTGTTCTCCGGCTGCAACGGCTACTGTAACAGCAGGCTCTGCAACTACTATTTGTGCGGGAGCAAGTGTTGCTTTAAATGCGAATACAGGAACAGGATTAACCTATCAATGGCAAAAAGACGGAACCAATATTTCTGGGGCAACTTCTGCTTCCTATTCGGCAACAGCTGGCGGAAGCTATACGGTTGTTGTAACCAATTCGAGTACCTGCACGGCTACATCGTCTGCTATAACAGTAGTGGCAAACAGTTTACCAACCGTTACCATTACAGCGGGTTCTGCCACAACTTTTTGCTCGGGTAATAGTGTTCTATTAACCTCTTCTTCTGCAACCGGAAATCAATGGTATAAAGATGGAGCAATTATAACCGGAGCCATCAACACCACTTATACCGCAAATGCTTCGGGTGTTTACAGAGATACGGTAATCAATGGTAACGGGTGCAAGGGAGCATCATCAGGAATCACGGTTCTGGTGAATGCGGTTCCGACAAAACCAACCATTACAAAAGATACCAGTGCTAACCTTGTTTCTAATTATACAACCGGAAATCAATGGTATAAAGATGGTGTGGTATTAGCAGATACCAGTCAGAAATTTAAACCCACCGCATCTGGCAGTTATACATTAAAAGTAACACAGAACGGATGCAGCAGTGTTTTGTCTGATGCGTTTGCCTACGTTGTTACGGCAATTATTAATTACACAAATGGGCAATACATAAAACTTTTTCCAAACCCTATTCATGAAGAACTGCGGATAGAATTTAAAATGACGGGGCAATATCAATTAAATCTTTCCCTCTACGATCTTTCCGGGAAGCGGGTATTTACGAAAGAGAAATTAAACTCCGGCACACCCGTTAATGTTCATGGAATCTTAGCGGGAACCTATCTTTTGAGGCTGTATGATAAAGAAGGCAAACTGGTATTTGCTGATAAGATCATCAAGCAATAAAAAAATAATAACAAAAATTGAATCCCCTCCTTGCTTGCAGGGAACGGGTAAATAATAAATTGTATTTTGCAACTATGAAAAGGCAATATGTAGATACTACAATATTTTCATCCCGTAATATGGTTGAGGATGGGAACGTGGATTATCAATACTGGTTTAATAAATCAATTGAAGAAAGATTGATGGCTGCTGCCACAATGATATCCGTTGCTTTTCAAGAACCGGGTTTCCTGGAAAAGAAAGTTGACAGAACGATTTTTTCAAGTAGAAAGCATTCCCTCTAAATGAATATTTTCAATGATGATTTTCGTGATTTTATTCTTTGCCTGAATAAAAATCTGGTTGAATATATGTTGGTGGGAGGATATGCAGTTATTCTAAGAGGATACAGCCGCTCTACCGGTGATATGGATATCTGGGTAAATAAAACAGAAGAAAATTTCAACAAACTTCATTTGGCCATTCGTGAATTTGGCTTACCATCAATTGCGATACCTCATGATAAATTTTTTTCTGAAAAATATGATGTGTTCTCTTTTGGCAAACCACCCTTTGCAATTGAAGTAATGACAGCATTAAAAGGCGTAGCGTTTAATGAGGCACGACTTTCAGCTTCCATGGAAAAGGTAGATGACATTGAGGTAAGGGTAATTCATATTAACCAACTTATCCGGGCCAAACAAGCAGCAGGCCGGTATAAAGACAGAAATGATATTGAGAATTTGCCTCAGTCAGAATAAAGATCTTTTTACGTAAATAATCAATGGCAAATAAAAAAGACGCAAAGAAAAATCTTGCGTCTTTTTTTCTAAAATCAATTGTATACCCTCCTTGCGTAGCAGGGTGCGGAGTGGTTTATAATTTCATCGGTTGTTTCTTCCAATACGTCAACGATCTCCAAACCCATTCAAATGGCCCAAACCTGAAATATTTTAACCAGATCACCGAAAAGATCATTTGAAAGATCCATACAGAACCCACTACATAATAGATCTGGTGAAAACGCAGGTTGCCGTAATTACCAAAACCATATCCAAAGAAAAAGAAAGTACAGATAATGCTTTGCATGAGGTAGTTGGTGAAAGCCATTTGACCTACAGCAGATAAGGCTTTCATTAACCAGGGCACTAATTTACTCCTGTACAACAACATCAGCATACTGGCATGGCCGAGCGTAATGAATACACGGCGCACTTCCTGAAAGATCCATGGATTGGAACGCCACCGGTCTACAAATTCAACGCGATGATTAATACCATTCAAATCTTCATGAAACAAAAAGAACGCAAACGGAATTCCGATTCCATAACCGATAAACATCCACATTGTATAGGTGGATGTGCTTAACTGATTATTGAAGAACCCCCATCCAAACAAAGCCATCCCAATAAACATCATTGCCAGCATATCCCAAATGCCATAATAAGTGCCAAATGCTTCATTATCTGCATTGCTTGGAATGAAATAAGCAAAGATGGTGGTATACCCCGAATGCATTTTACGGTAGTTCTTATTGGTAGCAGCAGTATCGGGTTTTTGTACTTTCGCAACCTGCTGCCATGCAGTGATTGCCTGTTGTTGTTCCTCGGTCAATTTTTTCTTTTCTTTTTTTGCGGTCATTGCTTCGAGATAGTTGGCGCGTTTCTCGCGGGTTTCAGACCAGTTCCAGCCGCTTCTCATCATACCAAAAGAAATACAGGCAAGCCCTATTACCAACAACCATTTAGGCGCCAGCTTTCTGAAAGCAAACAACAGCATTCCAAAGAGTCCGTAATAAAAAAGGATATCGCCCTGCCACATGATCACAAAGGCATTGATCAATCCAAAGAATACCAGCCATAATAAACGACGATAATAAAATACAGCAACACTGGGCTGACCCGGTGCTTCTTTTTTATTCATCATAAACAAAACCATACCGGCACCAAATAACATAGAGAAGAGCCCGCGCATGGTTCCTTCAAAAAATATTTCAACACCGGCGAAAGTTAAGTAGTCATAACCCGATGCCGGACCGGTAAGAATATTATACCAGAAATCCCAGTTCATACCAAAACCGGGGATGTTCATCATTAAAATTCCCAGTAATGCAAAACCGCGAATGGCATCTATGCTTTTGATACGATCGGCAACTGCTACCGGAGCCGCACCAATATTAGTATCTATAGAGAGTTCAGGAGAGGTATGTTGATCCATACGAATGTTTTTAGTTGTGTATAATCATTTTGTGAATGTGGGCATCTTACAATTTGTTGGAAAATCTTTTCCGGTTGATCAGGCTTTTCAATGCCCATTCAAGCGGTCCCATTTTGTAATAGCGTAACCAAAAAACGGAGAACACAATTTGTATCATAGTGATCTCTGCAGCTGCAGCATATAATTCCCATTGTTCAAATCTTCCATAATACCCCAATCCATAGCCATAGAACCAGAAAGCAGCAATAAATACCTGAAGAAAATAATTGGTAAGCGCCATCTTTCCCACTGCTGCAAAAAGGTTCGTGAGCCATTGAATAGCGTTAAGCTTAAGAAACCACATCAGCAGTGAAGCATAACCGGTAGCCAATAATATATTTTCAAAAGGAACCAGTTGATTGTGCGGTATGGCAAAACGTTCAATATATTTTGCATAGTCTGTAATACGTATCGTGGTAGTATGTATTCTGAAGAATGCCATGGCAACACCTATGGTGATGCATACCACTGCCGTAATTAAATACAGGGAAGAGGAAAATCGTTTATTGAAAAACCCACTGGCCAATAATGCCATACCCAATAACATAGCAGCAGCAATTTCCCAAACACCAATGGAATATATCCAGACGGATTCTTTATTTTGAACGCGCCCTTTTAATGTGAACCACATTTTGCTGTACTTGTCGCGCATAGATTTTCTGTCTGCAACCACTTTGGCAGAATCGTATTTCATGTTTTTTACCAGCCCTTCCCACTTACCTTTTTCTTCAGCCTGGGTGGCGGTTAAAGTATCTTTCTTTTTAGCGATAGAATCTGCTTTGATTTTTTGAGCGAGGATCGTTTTCTGGCTGGCAGAATCTTTCGTTTTATCGTAACCCGATTTTTTTGAACGTGCGGTACTGTCGTCAGCAAATTTTTTCTCAATGGTTTTTACTACCAGATAAGCTTTGTAGTCTTTGCGATCATCTGCATAGTTCCAGAAATTCTTTCCACAATAGATCAATGTACAAACGGTTGCTGCTATGAATAAATGTTTGGCAGAAAGTTTTGAAAAAGCAAACAATAAAATACCTACTACTCCAAAAGGGAAAAGAAGATCGTTGGGCCATAGAAAAATCAAACCAACAAAAAGCCCGAGAATGATCAACCAGATCTGTTTTCTGATATGAGCATCCGTTCCATCTATTAATGCAGGCTGTTCTTTTTTCTGAACCAGTAATACGATGCCTGCACCAAAAATGATCGCAAGCAGTTCTGCCGTTTTTCCTTCAAACAAAATGGATACAGCGGTAAGCAGTTTGTAATTACCATTATGAGCTTTGCTGTAAAAGAAGCTTTGTATATTACTGGTAAAGCCCCCAAAATCCCAGATAGAAGTTACCAATAAAGCAAGCAGTGCAAAACCGGAAATGACATGCAATGAAAAGTTCCTGCCGGCATCAGTTTCCTGAACTGCTGCCGGAGTTTCGGAAGAATTTGTGTTCATTAGAGTTGGTTAGGTTATAGGCGGTATAGCTGAGGTAAAATATAATATTAATATTGAAATACATATTTGTTCTTTATTATGTTATCCACAACAGAAAATTTTGGTATGGTCAAATTTGAAAGGGAGTCAATAATAATTGATTGCATATTACTGTTTGATATGGTGAACTATTTTCAGAACTGTTTGGGTAAATAGTATTTAACTGAATAATGATTGATAAGACCACAAGGCCGGCTTTAGATTTCATTAAATATTATAGTGACTATTGTATTTATAAAATATTAACTATATCTTTTACCCTTACTCAAACCAACACTAAAACGGATACCTATGTTTAGAAACCTGGCCATCAAGGGTGGCGGAGTAAAAGGAGTTGCCTATGTAGGTGCCATAAAAGAGCTTGACAAAGCCAATCTGTTCGATCCCATAGAAAGAGTTTCGGGAACATCTGCAGGAGCCCTGATGGCCTGTATGATCTGCGCCGGATACAGTGTTCCGGAAATAGAGAAACTAATGATGAGTATCAAGTTCAACAAATTCAAGAGTGGCTGGAACCCGATTCGCATTTTTACCGGTTATGGTTTATACTCCGGTAATTATATTTTGAACTTTGTGCATCAGCTCTTAAAAAACGCTCCCAAAAAACTCGGTGCCAAAGCCACGTTTCAGGATATGCGAAATGCCGGTTGTAAAGACCTGTATGTGTTTGCCTGTAATACCAGTATGCATACGGTTACCGAGTTCTCTGCAGATAAAACGCCGCATTTTTATGTGGCCGAAGCTGTGAGGGCATCTATGTCGATACCGTTCTTTTTTAAAGCCTGGAAATTTTCGCATACCAATGCTACTGATCATATTTATATTGATGGCGGTGTGGTTTACAATTATCCCTTGTCGTTTTTTGATGATGCCCGGTTTAATCCCACGGGAACCGTTAATGAAGAAAGTCTTGGCCTCTATTTATTTACACCGCCGCGAACAGAACCGGAAGCATTCAAATTTTCGCAGGTGTTCCACTTTTCCAAACATTTATTTGAATCATTGCTGGAAGCGCAGGACTGCTTGATTGTGCAGGATAAAGAGCAGTTAATGCGCTCTGTAATGATTAACGATCTGAATATTCCTGCAACAGATTTTAATATCAGTCCCGATCAGATGAACGGCCTGATAGATTCGGGCAGTAAAGCCACACAGGAATTTATTGCAAGGGTTTTCAAAGTACCTGCTGAGATAAAATAACCCAACTACCGTATTCATTAATCATTTTATAATGACGCAACAAGAACCCATCACCATTATTGCCCCGATACTGGCTGAGCGTAAGGACACGCTGTTTACGTTTTTGAAACAGGTGAGAACAGACCTTCAAAAAGGGATGCATGAGTCTTTTGAAAATATCGGCACCATCCATTATGCACGTTGGTTGGTGATTGATTATGATATTGAAAAAGGTGTTTCAAAAATGGGCGATATGCCCAAACTGGTTTTCTCATCTAATTTTGATGGTGAGATAGAGCAGCAGGTAAAAGATCTCTGCACAACGGCTGCTGATATTATGGATGCGGTTTTTGAATGTTGCGAAGGCTATCCACCCAAAAACGAACGCACTGTTGAAAAACGGATTGCCTACTTAAACAAACACAGGGTACCGCCTTCTGCATTTTATCGCGGAGCACCGATGCGTACATTGAGCCAGATCAAAAATGAAAATAGATTGCGCGATTTCATACGCAATTTTTTAGACGCCAAACAATGGAATAATTATTCGGCAAAAGAAGTTCAGCAGGAAATCAAAAATGCGGTTTTTGCAAAGGCGGAATTTGAATGGGTAAAAACCCCTGTTAAACTGCCGGGTATTAACTGGCCGGGCATGATTTTACTGGGAGTGATCTTACTTATTCTTTTGCCGGTTATTATCATCTGGATCCTGATCGTTGAGTTCGGATATGAAAGACATGATACCTATTTTACCCTGAAACGCAGTCAGCTGAATCAACAAAAAATGAAAGAGCTGGAATCGTATGAAGACTTTGAAATGCAAAACCAGTTTTCGCAACTGGTTACCATGAAGCCGGGTAAAGTGCGTCTGATCACTTATAAAGCGTTGATGTTGTTTGCGCGAACCCTGATCAGTTTCAAGTTTGTAGAAGGCAAACTGATGGGCATTCCTACCATCCATTTTGCACGGTGGGTAATGTTTGATGACAATAAACGTGTTTTGTTCTTCAGCAATTTTGATGGAAGCTGGCAACAATACCTGGGCGACTTTATTGATAAGAGCGGTTGGGGATTAACCGGCATTTTTTCCAATACAACCAATTTTCCCAAAACGAGGTTCCTTTTTACCGGCGGAGCATATGATGAAGAACATTTTTTAGCATGGAGCCGCAATTCAGAAGTATCTACACAGATCTGGTATTGCGCTTATCCGCATCTCAACATAAAAAATGTAAACAACAATTCACGCATTCGTAGTGAACTGATCAAAGACCTGTCAGAAACCGAAGCCGCTAATTTTCTTAAACTAATCTAACCTGCCCATATGGATACTTTAGAATTATCAGACATTCAGGGATATGTAATACGTGGATATGCCAATATGCAATATTCACGATTTGTGATATTAAAAATTGAGGACGCAACCGGGGCCAAAGCCTGGTTACGCAGTATAACAGATGCGATCACCGTTGCAACACATGTTACCGATAAAACAACATTACCCGATACTGCATTGAATATTGCTTTTACATCGCCCGGACTTTCTGCTTTGGGTATGCTGAAGGAGAATATGAATACATTCAATCCCGAATTCAGAGAAGGGATGGTAACACCACACCGCATAAGAATACTGGGTGACTTTGATTCGAGCGCGCCTGAAAACTGGCAATGGGGTGGTCCAAATAATGATACTACACATATATTGCTCATGGTGTTTGGCACTAACAAAGACAATTGTATTACTTACTATGAGCAACTAAAAAAACAATATGAGGCAAGTGGTTTTACAGAACAGCGTTTTATTGATGGACAAACATTACCCAAGAACAAAGAGCATTTTGGTTTCAGGGATGGGATCTCTCAACCGATCATTAAGGGAAGTGGAAAAACAGGACCGGAAATGAATATGATCAATCCCGGTGAATTTATTCTGGGATATAAGAATGAATACAATGTATATCCCGATTCTCCCATACTTTCTATGGAACAGGGAGATGTGAATTTACTGGCTACCGATCCTGCAGGAACAGGAAAAAAAGACCTGGGCAGAAACAGCAGCTACCTTGTTGTAAGACAAATGGAACAGGATGTAACTGCTTTCTGGACATTCATGAATGAAAAAACAAAAAACCCGGACGGTAGTTTTAATGAAGCAGAAAGTAATAAACTGGCTGCTAAAATGGTAGGCCGCTGGCCAAGTGGTGCGCCCATTACCAAGTTTCCTGATAAGGATCCGGAAGTTATTAGTGACGATAATGATTTTGGTTATGCAGAAAACGACCAGGACGGATTGAAGTGTCCGTTGGGTTCTCATTTACGCAGGTGCAACCCGAGAGATAGTTTTGAGGATGATGATACCTCAGAATCAGTTCGCTTAAGTAACCGGCACAGGATAGTGAGACGAGCCCGTTTGTATGGAGACCCTTATATTGGTTCGCCGCAAAATACACAACCGAATGGTGAAGTTGGTTTACTGTTCAATTGTTTCAATGCAGATATCAGCAGACAGTTTGAGTTTATTCAATACACCTGGGCCAACTCAACCAAAACAAAGCAACTTTATAATGATCCTGATCCGCTGATCGGTGTAAAAGAAGTATCGCATGATGGATTGCCACAGAATTTTACCATACAGGCCTGCCCGGTTAATAAAACAGTGCACGGATTAAAACCATTTGTGAGAATTAAAGGAGGCGCATATTATTTCTTTCCTTCTGTTACGGTGATCAGGTATTTGACTACCCTGTAAATTCTCTTCTTCCTGTTACTTTGTTTTTTTGTCTTCGTGGTTCATTTTTTGAACCACGAAGTCAAAAAGAAGTACTAAGGGTTTTGCAGAAGATCAATCAGCATTTTCAATTTCTCCTTTGGCATTGATCAAAGCTTTCTGCATATATTTTTTGAAGAGCAGCTGGTTGAATAACCAAAGTACGGCTCTTGCAAAAATATTTTTATAGGTGTAAGAGTATACCCAGGTAATACGTGTTTTATCATCCACCGTATCAAACCATAATTGCCCGAAAGCAGCATTGGTAAGATGCTTTAAAAAATCGCTGAACAAAGTAACCCGGTAAGCATAATTGGCAAAGGGATGACAGCTGATCAATTCTTCCTGAATAGTATCATCGTTTTCAAACGTTACTTTTCGTGTGGCACCTATTTCTGTATAAGGGCCTTTGATGACTTCTACATTTTTTACAGAACTGATCGGACCAAACTTTAATAACCATTGCGATAGTTCTTCGGAATTTGAAATATAATTATAGGCAGTTTCTTTACTGCAATCTACCAATACACTGCAAAAACTTTTTACCACACCGGTTTTTGGTACCTCCACTTCTATCACACTTATTTTTGTTGCGGGCTTGTTTGGTAAAAAATCAGGAGAATCCTGTGGCTCAAATGCAGGAATCCCGTTCTTGTCATGCCGGTATTTTGATAACGCTTCATACACACGTTTGCGAATCCTGTTAAAACTACCCAGTGGCCTGTGTTGTGGAAGAGAATGCCATGCATTGAAAGAAAGATTATCGCCAAACTCCATCTGCTCTTTTGAATCAAAAATTTGCGGAGGTATGATCAGGGTAGCTAATTTAACAAAAGGCGATTTCCATGCAACCGTTGGGTCTTCGACAGGCATTAATTCCGCATCGGTTTGAAACTGTACCAGAAAATCATAGCGAACTTCATTATCGTTCAGGGTTTGTGCCATATTGATTCGTAAAAAATCAAAATCTGTCTGGTTCTCTACAACGATCTTATTATTGGGTGATGGGCTCAAAAGATATTTTACAGCGGTGGATGAGTTACCATACTGGTTAGGTTGTGTGCCCCAATAGTCTATCTCCAATGGGTTTCTGCAGTTGATATTGGCTTTACCCGCTTCTTTCAATAATTTCCAGTGAGCCGGATTGAGGGCAAAAAGCAGTAATGGTAATTTTGAGGAAGCGGTAAATGCAGATAACAGGCCACTGAATTCTTCAACATTTTTGGAAAAGAATGTTTCAGTATTCATCAGTAAAAAATCCTGCGTGTTTTGGAGATGTTCCTGGTTCAATATTTTTTCTCCGGGTACGCCCATTAATTTGATGGCAATGCCGCGTACATCTTTTTTATAATCTGCTTTGGGGGTGCTGTTGGCATTGGAAAAACGAACCCATGCATGATAGGTTCTTTCTTCGCTGAACACGCCTACTTTTAGATTGGCAGGTAAATTGGGCTCGATTACAAATGATGCTTTCACACAGCCATGCATCCGTGTATGGATCTGGCGCAGCATTTTTTTATCCTTATACAAACGGTCAAGTTGTGCCGTTAATTCATTCACCATTTTTGAACCGATCTCTTCTTCGTTGGCTGATACATATTCGTGCCCCAGCTGTTTGGTTGGTTTTGATTGATCGGTCATGATGGGTCTTTGTTTAAATATGATTATGCAGGATAGTTGATTTTATCGATCAGTAATTGAAAACGTGGATCAGATCTTACATGATCGAATTCCGGGTTGTGTTTAAAAGCAAGACACCAGATATCTTTGTATTCGATGGCTTTATTAAAGTATTCAAATGTTTTATCCATATCACCAAGGAAAGAATAGATTAAACCAACACCAAGCGGAGAAATATTCAATGGCCCTTTTTGTTTTTCCCAGGCCGCAAGCTCGGTTCTGGCTTCTTCATGTTTACCGGTTTTTGCCAATGAAATGATATACAGATTTTGCGCCCAGCCCATTCCTTGTGCCATTTCTGCAGCACGTTTTGCATGAACGAGTGCAGTTTCATTATCATCTTCCAGTAAATAATTGTAGGCAATCAAACGTTCTGCTTCTGAGAAGGTAGGAACCATTTGCAGCATCTTGTTCAAAACATCTCTTGCTTCTACCGGCATTTTAGCAAACGTATAGAAATAGCCCAGGTGAAGTTGAGAATAAAATGAAAGCGGATCTGTTTCAATGATCTTATAAACAGATTCGATAGCACCCATATAATCTCCATAACCAAAAGCTTTGTACCAAGGATCGATCACTACTCCGGTAAAATAAAAAGATTCGTTACACTGTTCAGCCAGTTCAAATTCTTTTTTAGATTTTTCAAAATCCCAATGATACCAAAAATTGATCTGACCTAATAAATAATGGGCAGCTCCCAATTCCTTATTTAATGACAACGCTTTTTCTGCATAAAACCGGGCTCTTTCAAACCCCTCTTTTGGAGTATGAAACAAACTCATGGTAAACAGAAAATGAACTTTTGCCAGTTCACAATAGGCTTCTCCATAATTTGGGTCAATTTCTATGGCTCTTGTAAAACATGCGAGGGCTTTCTCAAATCCTTCAATGAATTTATCTAGATAAAAACGCCCTTTGAGCAAGTATTCGTAAGCTTCCATATTAATGGGTATCGTTCTTGTTTCTTCTCCAAAGAATTTCACCATTAATTTTTTTGCAATATTGGCGGCGATATCATCCTGTATCTGAAAAATATCTGTTAACTCACGGTCATAACGTTCTGCCCAAAGCTGGCTGCCATCCGTAATATTGATCAGCTCTGCATAAATACGTAAAGAATTCCCCATGCGGCGAACACTACCTTCCAATATTGTGGTTACCCCCAGCATTTTGCCAATATCGGTTATCGACATGGTAGCTCCTTTAAACTGAAATGAAGTGCTGCGCCCCATCACTTTCAGGTTGTCAATGTTAGAAAGCGTTACAATAATTTCTTCTGCAACACCGTCACTAAAATATTCCTGTTCCTCATCCTTGCTTAAATTTCTAAAAGGCAGAACGGCAATGCTTTTTCCAACAGGTGCGAGTTGTGGTGCAGCAACTGATGGGGCAATGTTGATCCCAACATATTCTTCTGTTATGATCACTTCATACAGGTTAACCACTTCTTTTACGTTCTTTAAAGACTCGGGCCCCAATAAACGGGTTTCTATTCCTTTTTTATTGGTAAGATTCTTTTGAACGGTTTCGGAGATTACAATACCGCCCACTTTGGCAACCGATTGAATTCGGGCGGCAATATTTACGCCATCGCCAAATACATCGTTATTTTCAAAAACCACTTCACTCATGTGAATACCAATGCGGAGAGAATAGTCTGTTTCTTTTTTACTGGCAATCTGAATCGCTGCGGCAGCAAGAACGGAATCTGTAACACTTGAAAAAGTTGCTAATATCCCATCGCCCAGCTCTTTGATCCATCTGCCGCCAAAACTTTCAATAATGGGTTTTTGAATCTCGCGGTTCTTCTTTAATATCTGGAAAGCTTTGCTCTCGTCTTCTCCCATCAATAATGTATAGCCCGCAACATCGGTAAACATGATGCATGCCAATTGACGGTTTCCGGTTATTCCTTGAGTCATACAGTAGGGGGCTTGTTCAATTTCAAAATCCTTTTAAAACGGTCTTATATCAATAACGAAATAAACCAAAATCCATTGTTCTTTAATACCTCAATTCGAATATTCCTTTTTCAATACTTCAATGGCTGATCTGCCATTATACAATAATTGCTGGTATTGGGTTTGGATATGGTGGTTCTGTATTTTCAATTCTGTAATATAATTATGGTACATCCAACGGGTTTCAGCAGTCCAGTTATGCAATTCCGGTTTTACTACCAGCCGGTTCTTATCTGTTAACGAATGAAAATTTTCAGTATGAAAAATATGTTGCTGAAAAGGAAAGATCTTTTCATTCATTACAGAGCGTTCCTGTTCAAGCAGCCACAGGGTTTTGGTACAGTTAAGTTCATACCTCGTTATTTCGGCGGCCGATTTTTTGGAAAACAATTTCAGATATCCGGCACTGGTAAGCATGGTATAAGTACTGCCCTGGCGTTCAAACCAGGGCCGGAGGTTACTAAAAGCCGTAAATACATACATCAGAGAATCGTTGCCGGGAGCAGGTTTGTCGTCTATCAGCAAATAAAGACTGTTCAGATTCTGCATTTTCAGGTTACTGTGTTCGATCATTTTATGAATATTCAGGGTATCTAAACACATGTCCGATACCAGGTCTGCCGCCAGGTCTTTCACGGTATTGGTATCGTTGTATTGATCCCTGTAATTGTCTACAAAAAAACCTAAAGTCACAGCAAGAAACAGCATGAGAAAGTCGAAAAAATGGGAAAGGACGGCCTCTTTAATTGACTTTACTTTTTCGCTCATACTGATTAGATAGATTAACAACCTCCTTTAAATATATCATTCAAAATTGGTATTTGCAAGTGTTACCTGAGCAAACACGAAGTGTGAGGATGTTGGATTTGAATGGAATGAGATGATTTTTACTTCTGCCGGATATATTTCTAAAATCAGTAACTGATTTTTAGTGAAAGTATCGTAAAGTTAGCAGAGAACTGCTATGCAACAAAGAAATACAATTACTTATATCATTCCGCCAAAGCTCTTTCTATTTGTTTGATATGGTCAAAATTATGATTGGCTACTTTATCAAACTCCTGTTGTAAAGTGCGGATTCCGGCAGCGGTATGAAAAAAGGTTTTGTGTTCAGACCCGGCATAGTGTTTTTCTGCGAGGTAAATAATAGAATCACGAATAGAAGAATAAACTTTTTTGCTAATGGCCAAAGGATAGGTATTGTAATCGAGGTATTCATTCCATCTATCCTGGTCAAATACCACAACAAAGGGATGCACTTCTGCAATGGCACGATGAATACGTTCGTTCAAAACAATTTCTGCATCTGCCAGGTGGTTAAGGATCTGGCGGACGCTCCATTTGCCGGGCGCATAGGTTTTGTTGAGATCAGATTCGGGAAGATCAAAGAAAGAAAGTGTTTTGGATTTGGTGGTTTTGAGGAGTTCGATGGTTTCCATAACAGCTCTTTTTATTTGTAGAGAGAGTTTGCACGCAAAGGCGCAGTTTTTTATTTTTGTCCTTGCCTTTGCGTGCTATATTTTTGTTCATTTATTTCGCAGCGTCTACCTGTTTTTTTAGTTTATCCCATTTAGCCTGCAACTCCTGTAACTGCATCTGAGTTTGTTTTACACCGAGGGTAACCTGTGTGGTTGCCGGCATTTCGCTATCGTGAAGTACTCCAAACATTCCGGCAAAATTTGATTCAACAGTTCCAAAATTTGGTCCCGCTGATGGTGCTCCGCCACCACCGCCTCTTCTGCCGCGGGCTACACCCTCCAGAGAAGATACTTCCTGTTCAAGTGTTGTAAGAGTTGTTGTATTGGTACCCCCTTTTGCAATGAGGTCTTTCAATTTTTTGGAAGCAGCCGCAACATCTTCCCTTGCTTTTTTAGAAGCCAGCCTGCCTTCGTAACAGGTAAGGGAAAGAGTGTGGATCTTTTGTAATTCAGCTGAACCCGTTTTAACACGTGGATCCATTTTTACATTGAAGGATTGTGTGTAAGCTTTTCCATTCACAGTAAGTCTTGCCGTGTATGTTCCCGGAAATGCCCATGGCGAACTCGGATCTGGCGCAGTGTTGCCGAATACCGCAGCTATCGGATATGACGGCGGTTCATTTAATGGAGTATAATGAAGATCCCATAGAAAACGGTGTGAGCCCGCATCGGCAGATAATAGTTGCTGCGGACGAATCCAGTACAAAGGAATATTCACTGCAGGAATTTCATAAGGTTTATCGTTACTGCTGAATTTGCGGATCGATTTTCCTGCGGCATCTAAAATTTCCAGAGTTACTTCACTGGCTTTGTCTTGCAGGTAATAATCGATCACTGCACCATCAGGTGGATTTTGTCCGGCAGCTTCTTCCTGTGGAATAGGCGTATCGGTATTCATATTCCAGCGAACCCGTAAGGCGGTTTGTGGTTTGAATAAGGTTGTGGCAGAAGAAGCAACACTTGCATTCAGCTGACGAAGCAGTGTAATATCATCCAGTATCCAGAAGCCGCGGCCATGCGTTCCGATAACGAGGTCATCATCTTTAATCACCAGATCACGCACAGATGTGGCTGGCATATTTAAACGGAGTGATTGCCAGTGTTCTCCATCATCAAAAGAAACATATACCGCATTTTCAGAACCGGCATACAATAAACCTTTTCGGGTTGGATCTTCACGAACCACATTGATGGGTTCGTTTGATGGAAGACCGTTGGTAATGAGTTTCCAGGTTTTACCACCATCGCTTGTTTTATAAGCATAGGGATGCATATCATCGCAACGGATCCTGTTTACTGCGGCGTACACGGTGTTGTTATCAAAATGACCACATTCCATTAATGAAATTTTACTCCAGGATGTGATCTCTGGCGGAGTAACATTTTTCCAGTTTTTTCCGCCATCATGTGTTACCTGAATAAAGCCATCATCTGTTCCTGCCCAAATGGTATTGATGTCTTTAAAAGAGGGCGCTACCGTATAGATCACACCACGACGCGGCATTTTTTTCAATTCATCAGTAGTATAAACGCCAACACTGGCTGGGATGTCCCAGCTTTCACGGGTAAGATCGGGGCTGATGATATCCCAGCTGTTACCACCATTGTTTGTTTTGAAGATAACATTACCCGCAAAGAATAATGTTTTAGGATCGACGGGAGAAAACAGCACAGGAGCTGTTCTTAAAAAACGAAATTTACCGCTTCTGATGGCTTCGGGTGCAATGTTCTGTACTTGTCCGGTTCTTTTATCAAACTTGGTGATCTTACCACCATAAATAATATTGGGATCGAGCGGATCGGGTGCCACATAACCATATTCTTCCACACCCACCGGATGCCATTCGCGCAAAGTAACCTGTCCGTCATTACCTCTTGATGCAATGCCTACCGAACCACTTTCCTGCTGTGCACCATATACATTGTAAGGAAAAGCATTATCGGTATTAACATGATAAAACTGTGCTGTTGCCTGGTTATACCATGACGAAAAAGTTTCGCCTCCATTTACCGTAATAATTCCACCCTGATCAAGCGCGATCAGCATGATCTTTGGATCATTCGGGTTGATCCAGATTCTGTGGTAATCATCACCACCGGGTGCGCCGCGAAAGCCTGTCCAGTTTTTACCACCATCAACCGATTTCCAGGTTACTACATTGGCACTGTAAACAATGTCTGCATTTTTGGGATCGGCTTTGATCTCTGCAAAATCACTTCCTCTTCCCCAGAAACGTCCATCACTGTTGATATTGGTCCAGCTTTCACCTGCATCATCACTTCTGTAAATACCGCCTAAGCGGCCGGCATCAACGGTTGCATATAAACGGTTGCTGTTGCTTGGTGCAATGCAGAAACCAATTCTTCCTAAACCTTCTTTGGGAGTAGGTAAACCCTTGGTTAATTTTTTCCAGGTAGTACCACCATCGGTTGATTTGAATAATCCACTTTCGTTACCATTCCATTGTCCGTTTTCCCAAGGGCCTTGTCTGCCCGCCCACATATCTGCATATAAAATGTCCGAATTATTTGGGTCGATGCTTACCTGAATAGCACCGGTGTTCTCATCTTTATACAAAATACGCTCCCATGTTTTGCCGCCATTGAGAGAACGATACACACCACGTTCTGAATTGGGTCCGTAAGGGTGCCCCAACACAGCCACAAATACACGGTTCTCATTTTTTGGATCGATCACAATATCACCGATCTGTTGACCATCACTGAGTCCCATGTTCTGCCATGTTTTGCCGGCATCGGTGGATTTATAAACACCATCGCCCACAGAAAGATCGGGACGTTGAATGCCTTCGCCACAACCCACATACACTACATTAGGATTGGATTCGGAAACAGCAATATCACCCACAGAGCCGGTATTCATTTTATCGAAGATGGGATTCCAGGTGCGGCCATAATCATTGGTTTTCCAAACCCCGCCATTATTCACACCAATATAAAACACACTGGGTTGAGAAGGAACGCCCACAGCGCCAACCGTACGACCACCACGATGCGGACCAATCATACGCCATTGCATACTATTAAATAAAGACGGCGAAAATGGTTGTGCGGATGCAAGAAACAAAGCTGCAAAACAAAGCAGGAGGAGTGTTGATTTTTTCATGTACAGTAGTTATTGTTTGGAGGTATTAAATTAGGAATTAATAGTTAGTAATTAGTAATTGATTGGATTTTGAAATAGCAGGAGTTTATCATTGGATGAAAATAAAACTGCACCCTTGGCCTTTGCGTGCAAATATATTCTCGCAAAGGCGCAAGGGCGCAGTTTATTGAGGAGTAGAATAAAAGGGATTGATTCAACAAAAAAGCTGAATGCAAAACACCTTAAAAGCATTCTGCATTCAGCCTTACGCATATAGCAAAAGAATTATTTTTTTGCAGGCGGCGGCGGAGCCGGTGCCATATCTGTATTTGAAATATCGCGGGCAATTTTCCATTTGCCGTCTTCCTGTTTCCAGGTTACTATGTACTTGCCTTTGTCGATCGTTTTTCCATCAAGTCCCAATAGTTCATAGTTGCCTTCTTCGGCAACCAATTCTTTTCCTCCCGTTACATCAAGCGTGGTTATTTTAATTCCGCCAACGCCCATTTTTTTAGCGCCGCCAAAAAAGGAAGTAATACCTGCGGTACCACAGATCTTTGGCATACCACTTTGCATTAAACAGGCATCTTTTGCATAAGTAGCCGCAGCTGCGGCAGAATCGCCTTTTGCAACGGCTTCTTCAAAAGCTTTGTTGGCTGTGTTGATGGCTGCTTTTGCAGAATCGATATTGAATGTGTTTGTGGCTTCTGTGTTTGAGGCGGGTTGGTTGCAGGCAAACAGAAAGGGGGCTGCAAAAAGAAGGAAGAATAGTTTTTTCATATGTTTTTTTTGAAAAGTTAGTGCATAGAAATTAAATATGCAATACCCTAATACACCCATCCCTGCCCTCACCTGTAAGGGGAGGAAATTCTCCCTAAAAAAAGTTTCTCCCCCTCCCAGGCTTGCCCACCGAACAGGGGGGAGATGTCCGCAGGACAGAGGGGGTGTAAGGTGTTATAATTTCTCGTAGAGTGCCCTCAACTTCTCCCTCGTCATAATCTTCTCCCAATCCTTACCCAATGCATTTTCCCATAATGGTTTCATGCCAAGTGAAACATTGATCATAGATTCAAACTGATCATCGGTTAAACCTTTACAAATACCAACCGGGATCTCGATCTTGTTTTTATCTACCATGTATTTGAATTCTTTTACACCGGCGGGATAATATTCTTCCAGATGATTCATCACAATACAATTTCCAATTCCGTGTTTGGTGCCTAATAAATAGCTTAATCCGTAACTCACTGCATGTGCTACACCTACCTGGGAGTAGGCAATACTCATACCGCCGGCATAAGATGCCATCATAAGCAGGTTGTCACATTCCTCATCCCAACCCTCTTTTTCTACATAGATCTTCTGGCAGATCTGCAGGGCTTTTTCGCCATAACTTTTACTAAACTCGTTTAAGAAAGTTCCCTGCAAACTTTCAATGCAATGAATATAACAATCCATTCCTGTATAAAAACGCTGATTTTCCGGAACCCCTTTGGTTAATTCGGGATCCAGTACAATCTGGTCGAAGGGGGTAAAGTCACTGTTCATACCCAGTTTGCGAACGGGGCCCGTTAATACGGTTGTTCTGCTAACTTCGGCTCCTGTTCCACTAAGTGTTGGTATCCCGGCTTTATAAACACCGGGCAGTTTTACAAGATCCCATCCCTGATAATCGGCAGAGGAGCCCGGGTTGGTCATCATTAAAGAAACAGCTTTGGCAAGGTCCATCGCCGACCCACCTCCTATACCAATTACACCGCTGATGGTACCAAACTCCTCTTTTAAACTTCTGGCCAGCGCATCTACCTGTGTGGTTTTGGGTTCATAGGTAACATCTACAAACACTATTTTGTCTTTACCGCGTAAGGGAATCCGGTTGATCAGGGGTTTATTCTCGAAAAAATGGTCCACCAAAAAGATCATCGGTGCTTCGGCTTTGCGTTGTGAGGCTAGGATCTCATCTAACTGGTTAAAGCTGCCACGGCCATACACAACATAACTTACCATCTTAAAATTGCGAAAATTCATACACTTGATTTTTACTGAAAATGCGGCTTTTCTTACTACTGCAAACCTACTTTAGAAAGGGCTAATTACAAATTAGAATTAACTGCTGTATAACCATGCGGTAATAAAGCAGTTTACTCTAACTTTATCCGTAATGTTTTAGAGAGCAGCCAATAAAAACGTGGCTCTCAGCGTTATGCAAACCGGCCCATGTTTCAACTAGCAGAGATACCATACCCATTTATGAACGCAGGATCTGTTCTGCTGGATATTTCGTTTAAGAATGCAATGACGAAATATATCACCCCCGGTTATTTATTAATGGGTATTGAGATACTGGGGGTTTGCATTGCATTAGTAGTTTCTACTATTTATATCTATCTATCCTTTAAAAAGCGAACCTATTTTTATACAAGCAGTATCTCTAAAAATCTGGAAGTATGGATCAGCGCCATCATTATGGAAGAGTCGATTGAAACCATTGTGATCCCGAAGAAATTTTTCAGGATGATGCAAAACAAAGTAGCACGTCAGTTTGTGATAGATGAACTGGTAGGATGTAAGAAAAATTTTTCCGGACTGGTGGGAGAGAATATTGTGGCATTGTATCTTGAGCTGGGACTGAAAGAAGAATCTATTCGAAAAATTAAATCCGGAAACGGATGGCATATCAGGGCAAAGGGGATACAGGAGTTGTATATGATGGACCAGAAGGATATATTGACAACCATCTATAAAAACACCAACAGTACCAACGAGTATGTGCGTATGGAAGCACAAACGGGTGTGATACACCTTACGGGTTTTCCCGGTCTTCGTTTTCTGGATGTGATCTCTTACCCGCTAACAGAATGGCAACAGTTAAAACTGCTGGAACAGTTAAGGATCTCTCCTAAAAAAGAAGACCTCTCAGAAAAAATTCCACACTGGTTATTATCCGAGAATGATACGGTAGTTGTATTTGCCTTAAAACTGGCAGACGAATACCAGCAGTTTGCTGTTACAAACGAAGTGCTGGGTTGTCTGGTACATCCATCTCCCCCGGTGCGAAGCCAGGCATTGAAAACACTGGTTCGTTTATCTGATGAAAAAACCCCGATGCTTTTACTGGGGTACATCAGTAAAGAGCCTTATAATAATCAGGCTTTTATTTTGGATGCTTTGAAAAATATGGCCACAGATAATGAAAAAGATTTTCTAATCCATTTACTGGATAACCCGAATGATTTAATAAAATTGAAGGCAGCACTTGTTATTACAAACTGCTGTACAAACGGATTAGAAATCATAAAACAAAGAGCAGAGGTTGCACCAGAACCCTTTCAAAGAATATTGTTACACATTCAATCTGAAATTGGATAAGTATGTGGAGTGTTATCGCTAAAATATTATTTGATGTACTAACCTACGGAATCTTCCTGTATTCTGTAACGCTCCTGCTTTCTTATGTACTCATCGGTTTATATTCTATTGGAGAAACCAAGAAACATATCCGCAAAAATGCCTTTACCGATTTTAGAATATTGGCAGCATCGGTACATGCACCATCGGTTACCATTTTGGCACCTGCTTATAATGAGGGATTGAATATTGTAGAAAATGTTCGTTCCCTTCTGTCGATTTATTACGTTAATCTGGAAGTAATTATCATTAATGATGGCAGTAAAGATGACAGCCTTGCTAAACTGATAGAAGCCTACGATCTTGAAAAGAAAGATTTTTTTATAGATGAAAAGATCCCCACCAAAAAAGTAAGGGGTATTTATAAAAGCCGCAACAGTATTAACCATAAATTGATTGTGGTAGACAAAGAAAACGGTGGTAAAGCAGATGCGCTCAATGTTGGTATCAATGTATCATCTAATAATTACCTGGTATGTATTGATGTGGATTGTGTATTGGAGCAGGATGCTTTGCTAAAAATGGTTAAACCTTTTTTAGAACAAACGGATAAAAGGGTGATCGCTTCGGGTGGTGTTGTAAGGATTGCCAACTCTTGTACTATTGAAGAGGGAAGACTGGTAAAAGTAAGATTGGCCAATGACTATCTTCCGCAGATCCAGATTCTGGAATATATACGCGCATTTATTTTGGGAAGAATGGCGTGGACAAGACTGAATGGCCTGATGCTGATCTCCGGCGCCTTTGGTGCTTTTGATAAAGAAATTGCTATTAAATGTGGCGGATATAACCATGCAACCGTTGGTGAAGATATGGAGCTGGTAGTACGTATGCGCCGCTATATGGAAGAACAGGGTGAGGAATATATTGTTACTTATATACCGGACCCGCTTTGCTGGACAGAAGCACCGTCTACTTTTAAAATATTGGGCAGACAAAGAAACAGATGGATCCGGGGAACCTATGAAACACTGAAATTTCACAGTGTAATGTTCTTCAACCCCAAATATCATTTGCTGGGAATGCTGAGTTATCCTTACTGGTTCTTCTTTGAATTGTGCGCACCTTTGATCGAATTTTTTGGGTTTATCTGTTTTATATTTTTTGCGGTCTTTGGTCTGCTCGACTGGAATTTTTTCTTCACTTATTTTTTATTCATTGTTTGTTTTGGATATCTCTATTCCTGCTTTGCAATTTTAATGGAAGTATTAACCTTCAATCAATATAAAAGAAGGATCGATATTTTGCGGTTGATGTTAACGGGGATGACAGAACCTTTTTTATACCACCCTTTTGTAGTATGGAGTGCGATCAAAGGATTTAAAGATCTTATCATCAAGAAAAAAGGTTGGGGCGAAATGACAAGGCAGGGACTTACCCAACAGCCACAACCGGTTGCTGTTGCTGTTGCTGCTGCAACGGCTACAATTGCTACAACAACGACAGCACCTAAACAGCAAGCAGGTTATTTGCCACCAACGCCCAAGAACGAATTATCAATTTTAGAAAGAGTGATCGTTCCCGGTATTGCAAAAGTGGTTTCTTTTATTTCGGGTTCCTTCAGGTATTATCTGGGGCATGCGGTGGTTTTATTGCTGCTGATGTTCTGCGCGCGTTTTTTTGAAATAGGATACGATTATTCACAACACGGAGCGCCGGTATTTTTAGGGAAAGTGATTTTGTTTGGGTTGGCAAAAGACCTTGCCTTGTTTTTCAGGATCGCTATGGCAGGTTTTGTTTTGTTTGCCATTTTCAATCTGATCAATAAAAAACTGGCACATATTGCATTTATTGTAATTGCACTGCTGTTGCTATTGGTACAGGTTTCCTTATCACAATATTTTGTAAGAACACTGGTACCGCTGGGTGCAGATCTGTGGGCATATTCTATTGCCGATATTAAACAAACAGTAGGTGCATCGGGCGGTATTCAGATTTCTATGATCCTTGTGTTTATTGGATTGATCGCATTAGCGGTTGCTGCTTTTATATTTCTGCCCAAACGAATTCATATCCGCGGAATTTTTGCTTTCTCATTGTTCATTGTGTTTGCCGTTTCAACAAGCGCTGAGCTTTTATCGGTTACTGATAACTGGTTACCCGGGCAAGAGTACAGCAATAACCTGGCACTAAATAAATCGGATTATTTTTTTGGAAGAAGCTATCGCTACTTTTTTCCTCCCTCTGCTGAAACAGATATTTATTCTGATAATGGAACCGGCGCAGATGAAGAAACAAACAGCGCTGTAAAAACCTTTCAATATGCAGATGAAAAAAATTACCCATTCCTTCGTCGTATAGATACTTCGGTTGATGTATTGTCTCCGTTCTTTAACAAAGACTCAACCCCTCCCAATATTGTTATTCTGTTAGTAGAAGGATTGGGCCGCGCATTTACCAACGAAGGTGCTTACCTCGGAAACTTTACACCATTCATCGATTCACTTTCACAAAAAAGTTTATACTGGGAAAATTTTCTGAGCGAAGGCGGGCGAACCTTTGCCGTATTGCCATCGCTGTTAAGTTCTTTGCCATTTGCTAAAAACGGGTTCAATGAATTAGGTACTGCCATGCCGCAACATTTATCCTTATTAAATCTCTTGCAAAAGAATGGATACAAAACATCCTTCTATTATGGCGGAGATTCTCATTTTGATAATATGGATGTGTTCATGCAGAAGAACAATACCAATGTGATCAACGATGAAAAAACATTTCCGGGTGGTTATACAAAAATGCCGAGTCAGAACGGGTTTACCTGGGGTTATGGCGATAAGGAATTGTTCAGAAGATTTTTGGAAACATCTACCCCAACCAACAAACCATATCTGGATATTGCGCTCACCGTTTCTACACACAATCCTTTCCTGATTAACGAACAGGATGGATACCTGCAGAAATTTGAAAAACGAATGACCGAAATTGGTTTATCAGAAGGAGTAAAAACACAAAGACGAAATTATAAATACCAGTTTGCCAGTATCCTGTTTACAGACGATGCGGTAAGGGATTTTATTAACCGTTACAAACAAAGAGCCGATTTTAAGAACACGGTTTTCCTGATCACCGGCGACCACCGTATGCCTGAAATCCCGATGAGCAGTAAGATAGACCGTTACCATGTGCCACTCATTATGTATTCTCCATTGCTGAAACGTACTGCTAAGTTTTCTTCCATCTCAACGCATTTTGATATCACACCAAGTTTATTGGCGTGGTTGAAAAAAAGTTACGGCATTCAAAGTCCGGCAACGGCGAGCTGGTTGGGTAGCGGTTTGGATACATCCCGTCAGTTCAGAAATATTCATTCCTATCCTATCATGCAAACCAAGAATGACTTGGTCGATTATATCTCTGGAAGTTTTATGTTGAATGGAGAAGACCTCTATCGTATCAGTCCTAATATGGATCTGACGATTGAACAGGATGCCGGTAAAACAAGTCAGATGAAAAGCGGCTTTAACCGATTCTTAGTTAAGAACAAACAATTTCTTACCAACCCGGCTTCTATTGTGCCGGATAGTTTGTTGCTTCGTTATACAACAAAATAAAATTATTTCCCTTTTCTGTGAAACTCCTATCCTCTGTATCTCTGTGTTGAAAAATAATCCAGAAGTTTTTTCAATACAGAGATACAGAGGTACAGAGATGCACAGAGAATTGTTTACTGCGGATGTATCGAATAATAATAATCATTCAAAATAGTAGTAACCAAAGGGCGGTAGAAGGTCCAGAAAAAACTTTTTCTTTCCTGTGGGTCCCGCTTATTGTACATGAACCAACCTAAATGATGGATCTGTTTAAAGTAAGCGGTACCAAGACTGATCGGGTTATCGCAGAAATCACCTGAGAAATAAAAGAAACGGTAATCAGTATTGATATGCGTTGTAATGGCGGGAAATACAGCGGGTATATTTACTTTCCTTAACTCTTCCAGTCCTTTTGCATTCACATCTATTTTAAAATTGGCCATTACATGGTTAAAAGAAGTATCAACTTCCAGTACATCAAACCAGAAAGCATATTTCATTTTTGAAGGAAGTCCATAGTGATTCATGCCTTCGGCAGAGGAATAAATATAAGGCAGTTCGGTATTTAAATGCGTTTCATTCTCCAATATCATGATCCTGTCATCGGCATGTATAAACGCAACCCCGCTCTTTGTAAAGGGCCAGGCACCACCATGTTGTTGTTTATAATTGCGCACCAGCCATTTGGGAAGTTCTTTATTGGTAAGCGTATCAAATGAATCAAAATAACGGCCTATCCATCCGGACCATCGTATACCAAACAGGGTTTCAAAATTATTTCTGATCGATGAATCTGTAGGAGAGCCCAGACAATTAAATTCTGTTACAATAAGTTTATGATTTTGCTGCATTTGTTTCAGGAAAAAAACATCCTGTTTGCTCATGCCTCCATATACTATTCCGGAACGGTCTTTCGAATCACCTTGCTGGTACCACTCATTTCGGTAAATGCCGTACGAATCGGTTATATAAGCCACATCCGATTCTCTGGCCAATTGCTTTAACTGATCTTGTGAAAAACGCTCCAAACCCTTTAACTGAAATTTTTCATCTTTACCGGGGAAGAAACCAAAATAATCACGATCGCTCTGATAAAGGTCTTTGCTGTTCTTGGTAAAACGTTGTTGGGTTAAAATCCAGTCGAGCGAAATATGTTCCTGCCCTTCTCTGGTTAAAACTGTTTTGTCAACAATGGCCACTACTAATTTTCTTTTACTGCCAAAGAACCATGCCAGCGACATCCATAGTGGAAATAACAGCACAATTATGAGCAGCAATTGAAAATAGATACCACGTCTTTTTTTTAGAATCGCTGCAGCCATCCGATACTTAGTTGATATTGATTACCCTTTGTTTGCGGAAGATATTCCTGGTTAAACCAGGATCCGTCGGTAGTGATCACACTGTGTTTAGAAATTTTCTTTTTAAAAGAAACACCTGCTTTGTAAGAAGTGAGTTTTGCCGCACTGTTAAGTTGAATAGAGTTCAACCTGTCATCAGGCGAAATACCATAACCTGCATTAAACCCGATCACATCATCTGCACTCCCATAATAATATCTTGCAGAAGCTGTATAAGAAGCAGAAACAGTACTGGTAAAAGTACTTGGGGTTAAATAGGTTCTGAAACCGAATAGCCAGCTTTTATAATATTTTCCAAGATAGCCGGTATAGATCCAGGTAGGATCACCAGAAAATTTCAGGTAACGGAAACCCAATTCGCACTCATAACTTTTAGGAAGATTGGCATACAAAGAAAACCCGCCACGCCATTGCGGAAATACACCCACATTATCCGAGTAGCCCGCACTCACATAAGAGTAGAATGTTTTTGAAATATGCGGATAGGCTTCAATCTCGTACTGAACACCGTTTTCCTTAAAGCGGTTTGCATAATTAATCCTTCCTGTTATGGAACCGATGCCGGTAGTTCTGGTATAATCAAAACTTAGCTGGTGCCAGGGGTCAGCAAACTGTTTATCGAAAGAAACATAATCATAACTCAATCCAATCTTGTTTTTGGAAGAAGATTCTTTGATCTTATCAGCCAGAGAACGGGCTTCGGTATTGTTATGGTTGATCTTTAATGCATGATCGATGGTTGTTTGTGCTTCTTCAAAACGACGGGCACTGTTTAAGATCTTTGCTTTTTTAACCAGCAGATTTTCAGATTCGGGATGATATTTTAAAGCGCTTTCACAAACTGCCAGTGCTTTGGTATTATCATCATTCCAATATTCCAGATCGGCCAGTGCAGAAGAAGCATCTTCATACGAGGGGTCTTTTAGCAATACAGCGTTAAAATAAAAACGGGCACTGTCGTAATTTTTGGTCCATGTATGTATTCTTCCCAAAAAAACTTTGAGATCTGCATAATCCGGACTGATCTGTAATCCTCGGTACAGATAATTTTTTGCAGTTGTATAATCGCTGTTATCAAAAGCGGCTTTTCGTGCGGCCTGAAATAGTCCGTCTGATGAAGTGGTATCCTGTGCAGAACCAAGACCGGCTATAAAAGTAAAACCGATCAAAAAGAAAAGATGTTTCAAATTACCTGTCATTTTCATACGGTTCACCGGATTGAAGTAAATTATCAGCCGATATTATTTCGTTGTGCCTGAATCATCATTTTTTTTACACGAATGGCCAGTTCATTCAAACTAAATGGTTTCGTAATATAATCATCGGCCCCGAGTTCGAATGCCTCCATCACCACTTTTTCCTGCTCCATGGCAGACAGAATGATGATCGGAATCTTTCGTTTGATCTGTTGTCTTACCACAGAAACAATCTCAAGACCAGATGCATAAGGCATCATGATATCTGTTATTACCATATCCGGTTCCGATTCGGTGAGTTTTGCAATGGCTTCCCGGCCATCAGCAGTGGCAATTACTTCATAGCCTTCTTTCCTGAGTTTCAGCTCAATGGTTTTTAATAACATAGGCTCATCTTCGGCCACAAGTATCTTCATAGTTGTTAATTCTGTAGTAAGTTGAATACAAATTTAATTGTTTTCACCCGTTAACTTACATCTCTTTACTGATTCGCTCCCATTCTGAATGTAGCTGCCGTTCAAGAATGGCAAATAAACCGGATACTTCTGTCATCTCTTCCGCTACGGTTGATACATCGAGGGTTTCTTTTGTACGGATCTCAATATTCTTCAAAAGCTCTGTTAATCTTGCCGATTGTAAAATAGAAACGGCTCCTTTTATTTTATGTGCCAGTTTACTGAGTTGTTCCGCATTTTTTTCGTCATAAAGATTTTTCAGTTCTTTAATGTCGTTAGGTGTATTATCAAAGAACAGGGATAAAACATCCAGTAATGATTCTTTATCACCCAATTCTTCCAATAACGAAAGATCATAAAGTTTTCCGGGTGCTCTTTTTCCTGTTTCCTGTTCAGCCGCAGAACCTCCCTGATTATACAAAATGCGCGTCAATCGCTTATACAGATCATTAAAATCAAAAGGTTTGATGATAAAATCATTCATACCCACCAGCTTACTTCTTTCCTGATCTTCTTTTAATGCAGTGGCTGTCATGGCAATGATAGGTATGTCGATATGCAATTGCTGACGTATATAAGTTGCTGCCTCATATCCATCCATTATCGGCATCTGAAGATCCATGATCACCAGATCGCAGGTCTTCTTATTTTCAAAATAGGCTACTGCTTCTTTTCCGTTTGAGGCAAGGTCGACTACTCCACCTACTTTTTGTAAAACAAAACTGATCAGTCGTTGGTTCACCAGATTATCTTCCACTATTAGAAAACGTTTGCCTGATAAGAAATTCGAATTATCCTGAGAAGAGCTTATCTCATCTTTATCCTGTTTGATGCCCATCGGTATCATAAAACTGAAAACAGAACCCTCGCCCAGTTTGCTTTTTACAGAGATGGTCCCGTTTTGTAAAAGGATGAGCTCTTTACTGATGGTAAGCCCCAATCCGGCTCCGCCATATCCGCGGGAAATATCCTTATTTGCCTGGGCAAAACTTTCGAAAACGGTATCCAGCTTATCTTCAGGAATACCGATACCGGTATCGGATAAGGTAAAAAGAATATTGGCAGAATAATCTGTTTTTTCCTGTACAGATACCTTTAATCTAACACCGCCATCCTGGGTAAATTTGATGGCATTACCAACCAGGTTAGCCAGAACCTGTTTTAAACGATACGCATCCCCCGTGATAACATTGGGTACGTTTTTTTCTATGATAATTTCTAAGTCAAGTTTTTTATTGGCAATCTGATGGGCAAATTGTTTTTTGATCTCATCCAGTATATCGCTTAATGAAAATGCGATCCTGTCGAGAACGAGTTTACCTGTTTTCAAATTTGAAAAATCGAGTACATTGTTTACGATCACCACCAGATTGTTTAACGAACGGTTGATCATATTGGTAAAGCTCTTCTGGTCTTCGGTAAGACTGGTTTCGAGCAGGAGCTTCGTCATACCCGTAATTCCATTCATAGGTGTACGGATCTCGTGACTCATATTAGCCAGAAACTGTTCCTGTATCTGATGTGCTGTTTCGGCTTTTTTTATAGCGGCCAATTGTTCTCTGCGTGATTCAATTTTTTCTGTGATATCAGTTGCAATACCACTAATACCCAGCAACACCCCTTCTTTAGAAAGTAAAGGAAATTTTAAAAGCAGCAGATTTCTATTGCCGGCGGATGTTTCTATCAGTTCTTCAATTTCTATTGGCTTGAGGGTGCTGACAACCGCCATATCCATTTTTTTATAATGGTCTGCAACTTCTTTATTATTAAAATCATAATCAGTATGGCCAATGATAAATGGATCGGTGAGATTAAAAAATTCTTTGAATCGTTTATTTGCCATCACATATTTTCCTTCCAGATCTTTGATATAGATTAACGCAGTTGAATTGTCCATGATGGCATTCAGGCGGTATTCGTTCTCTTTTCGTTTGGCTTCTGATAAACTGAGTTCGAGTTCTGTTTTTTTCGATTCGGTAATATCTTTCACCATGCACTGAAAATTATATGGGCCATTCTCATCAATCAATAAAAGGGCAGATTGCTCAACCCACCTTTCTTTTCCTGATTTTGTTTGTATCCTGAATTCCAGTTGTGTATGAGATGTTTTGGAAAGAAGTTGTTGTTGATAGAAGTCAACAATTTTAGCGGCATCTGCAGGGTTCAGCAATAAAGTAAAATGTTTACCTGCCAGCTCTTCTACAGAATATTCTGTAAGACCAATTACCTGCTGATTTACAAAACCAATATTTCCTTTTATATCAATTATATACATTACCACTCCTGCATTCTCGATAAGGCTTCTATACTGGGTTTCGCTTTTGATCATCTCTTCTTCCGCTTTTTTCCTGCGAGAGATATCATTGTTCAGCTGATACAATACCACCAATACCAATACAAAGGAAAATACACCACCCGCTAATGTGATATAAATTCCCGACCGAAAGCTATTTTCACTCTGCTGTATCCGGTTGGTCAATAGTTGATCCTCCACCCGCAACATTTCTGTTAGAATTTTTTTTGCAGACAGTTCATTCTCTATTTCTTTTGAACTGCTACCGGGTTGAGGCAGGGCCGTCTCTTTCTGAAAAATCAGCTGCTGAAGTTTCTGTATACTTTTTTGTTCGGTATCGTTGTCTTTGGTAAAGTTGGCAAGTGCGTTGATATTTTCATTCAATTGTTGATGAATGCGGTTTATTTCTTTTGCCCAAACCAGATCATTACTGAGGGTTTTGTTACGAGCCACACTTTCATTCTCTGAAAGCAGGATACTGACAGCACTTATTTTTTTAATGACCTGATTGGTATGGTCAACCCATGAGCGGCGGATTTGCTGGTTCTGTTTTTGCTGATAAATCAGACCGGCAAATAGAATAAAAGCCAGCATAGAGAAAGTAAAGAGACCCTGAATTTTTCGGTCAAATTTCCGGAGTAAACGGGAAGTGCTTTTTTTCATGTAATGAAATGTATTACATGAAACGAAATTATGGGGCCAATATTGTTATTGAAAGCCGCTTATCGGTAAGAAAAAAAATTGCCACAGACGCACGGGTTTTCACAGAAAAGGGTACTGCTAAATCTGTGAAAATCTGTGCATCTGTGGCAAAAAAGAATAGCTAAACGCTTAGCTTCTTCTCCAAATCCTCCAGCGAAACGCCCTTGGTTTCGGGCACACTTGTTAGTACCCAAATCAGTTGTAATGCCATCATGAAAGCAAAAAAGGCAAATATGGGCCAGGGGTTATCTTTAAAAATACCAAAGTCCTTATCCAGAAACACAGGAGTGATCAAGGTGATCAATGCTGCAAATACCCAGTGCACACTGGCGCCAAAGGATTGTCCCATACTGCGTATCTTATTAGGAAAGATCTCAGAAATAAAGACCCAGATTACAGCACCCTGACCTATTGCATGTGCCGCAATAAACAGTAATAAAAAACTCATCAGCAGCAGGGGTCCGGCATGGGTATAAAAGGCCCAGGATACCATCGATAAACTTACTATATATCCCAAAGAGCCAATGACCAATAACGTTTTTCTACCCAATCTGTCTATTAAATACAAACCCACAAAAGTGAAAAGCAGATTGATACCGCCGATGGCAATGGAATTGAACAAAGATTCTTTAGCTGCTAATCCGGCTTTCTCCAAAATTTCCGGCGCATAATACAGAATGAAGTTGATACCCGATACCTGGTTAAAGAAGGCGATCATAAAAGCGAGGTATAGGATCTTCTTATGTTTGCCGCTAAAAAAAGCAACTGTTTTACCAGAATTATTTTCATGCTCATTACTTTGTATGATGGCTGCGGTTTCTGCTTCTACATCCGTAACGCCAATTTGTAACATGATCTCTTTGGCAAGAGAGAGATTGTTTCTTTTAGTGATCAGCCACCTCGGACTTTCAGAAATACCAAACACCAGAATAGTATAGATCAGAGAAGGGACGGCTAAAACACCCAGCATCCAGCGCCAGTCATCAACACCACCAACGCCCTGTAAAAAATAGTTGGATAAAAAAGCAACCAATATTCCGAATACGATATTGAATTGATATAAGGCACCCAGTCTGCCCCGCGTTACCGGAGTTGAGATCTCAGAGATATAAATTGGCGCCACCACCGAAGACACACCAATACCCACGCCCCCAATGAAACGGAAAAAAGAGAATATATAAGGGTTTGTTGCAAATGCAGAGCCAAATGCAGAAACCGCAAACAGTATCCCTACCCAGAGCAATACATTTTTGCGACCATATTTCTCAGTAGGTATTCCGCCAAAAATAGCGCCCAGTACGGTTCCCCAAAGGGCCATCGACATAATAAAGAAGCCATGAAATAAAGGAGAAGTGTGCCATAATTCTTTGATAGGCTGGTTGGCACCGGAAATAACTACCGTATCAAATCCGAAAATAAAACCGGCAAGGGCCACAACTACTGACCAGCGGAACAGTTTGCTTTTGTTCATTACAATCGATTTAAGATCAGAAAGATAGGGAAGAATGAACAGATGAACAAAGAGAACAGATGAACATCGAGCAAGGAACAGATGAATGATGAAATCGTCTTTGCTAGAAACCACCGCTAAAACTATTGCGGCAGGCGGTCGTGTCTAGCAGTGACGTTTCACTTCATCATTCATCTGTTCCTTGTTCACCGGTTCGATATTCATTTTCTATCCGCCGGATCCAACCCGGTCAATCTCATCTTTCGCACTGCCCAAAGTACGACGGGCTGCTTTTAGCGGTTTGCCAAAACGATAGGTAAGACCCATATTAAACACACGGCTGTCTCTTCTTAAAATAAAATATTCATCTGCCCCCGGAAAATCAGTGTTGCCTTCCATAGCCTGAGTAAAGAAGATATCACGTACACTGAATTTGAGGGTAGCTTTTTTGTTGAATACCTGTCTGGCCACGCCCGCAGAAACCTGTCCTGTGGGCAAGAGCAGCTCCTGCAGGTCGTTTCTGGCCTTGGTTGTATAAAAACCGGAGAGTTCGAATGTATAGGTTTTACCGGCCCTAATCTGGTTATTCATACTCAGGTTTAATTGCGATACTTCTGAGTTGTAATTTACATTCTGGTATCCTTTTAGTTCTTTGTGGTTATAAAGTGCCTGCCCTGAAAGCGACCACCATTTGAATGGCGTTGCCTGCACCGCTACAGAAATACCAAGGTTATACATTTTGCCTACGTTGCCTTGTGTGTAAACAAGAATATCATTTCCTTCATTCAAAAAGATCTGCGAAAAATAATCTTTGATAATGCTGTAGGAAAGAGTAGTTGTCAACAATTGTTTGAACTGGTGGCTCAGTTCCATATTCCAGCTGTATTGTGGCAGAAAGAATGGATTGCCGCGTTCATAAGTATATTTATTAATGATGATTACATAAGGATTCAGCTTTTGAAACGCAGGCCTGTCAATCCTTCGTCCTGCAGTAAGTGTGAAAGTATTTGAAGAATCGGCCTGATAGCTGATATATCCCGAAGGAAATAATCCTGCATAATTATTGGAGAAAGCAGAATCTTTCTGGCGGCTGTTACCCAGCTGGTGTGCATCATAATGTGTATTCTCATACCGTAAACCCAATTGAAAACTGAGCTTTGCTAATTTTTGTTCATAGCTGGTATAAAGCGCATTGATATTTTCTTTGTATAAAAAATGATTGCTTTTATTAAGATCTTCTTTCCAAACGGCACCATTAAATAATTCATATGCGGCAATATTATCTGTACCGATCGATGATATTTTATACCCCGATTCAAGCTTTGCATTCTTATCTATTTGTAACACATGATCTGCTTTTGCTGAAAAAATAGAAATGGTTGCGGGCAGGTTTCCGCGCGAGCCTTCGTTATAACCGCCTGTTGTTTGTAAGAGGTTACTGAATGATTGATTATTGTTGATATCGTATTTCAAAAGATCAACATCAACAGAAAGATCCTGTGTTTTGGAAAAATTGTGTTTGCCATTCAGGTTAATACCACCATTGCGAAAATGGTTACTGCTGGCACCAAATGTTCTGATAGAAGAATCTGAAACACCTGCTGCATTTTTCCAGTTGGCCGATGCATCACTGCTGCCTTTACGGTCAATTGCGATACCAGTAAGCGCAACGCCTAAAGTTGTTTTGGATGATGCATAAAAATCAAATCCGGTTTTCACAGTGTTACCAAAACTTTGGCTGATCATTAAAGTAGGTTGATCAAGCATGGAAAGTAAAACACCGCTGTTATTATAATATCTGCGCAAAGCATAAATACTTACATAGCCCTTATTAAAATTACTGCTGATAGTTAAGAAGGTATTGAACTTTCCGTTACGGTAATTTAATACAAGTGTGTTGTTTGTTTTTGGATAACGGCCCTGTGTAAATGCAGTGCTTAGCGTTCCGTTAAAACCGATCTGTTTGTTCTTTTTTGTTTTGATGTTGATGATGCCGGCATTACCACTTGCATCATATTTTGCAGAAGGGCTGGTGATCAGTTCTATCTGCTCAACCTGCGAAGAACTCATCCCGCTTAAGAGATTATTGAGATCGGAGCCGGAAACAAATGTTGGCTTATCATCTATCAAAACCAATACCCCGGTCTTGCCCTGCAGGCTGATACCTCCGTTTTTATCAACCATTACACCCGGCGATTTTTCCAGCACTTCAAGTATGGTAGTGCCTGCATTGGTAACTGAAGCGTCTACATTCACGATCACTTTTCCGTGCGATTGTTGGATGAATGGTTTGCGGCTGTTAACACTTACATTCTCTAATGTTTTGGAAATGAGATGTAAAGTGATGGAGATCTGTTTATCAGTGATCGCCTGTTTTGTTACAGGCACAAGCTGCGTTTCAAAACCAATATGTGTTACAGAAACCAACTGATCAACAGGAGAAATGTAAAAAACAGACACCCCGTTTTTATTGGTAACGGCCGATTTGATCAGTTTTTTATCCGAGGATTTTAATACCTCCACTACTGCGCCTTCCAGTAATTCTTTTTGTTCGTTAATAACGGTAACGGTAAAAGTACCCGCCGTAGACAATGTTTGTCCGTATGATTGTATACTACAAAACAATACTGCCAAACTCAATAAAATCTTCTGACCCTTTTGCATTACAACAAATTAAAATAAAGTTGGCAAGAAGAAATCGAGTTTTTGTTGAACGGCAGCTAATAAATATAAACGAACGTCTTTCGAGGAACACCCCCTTGCCGCTAAAGATTTAGCGGTGGTGCAAGCAATCTGTGTCTAATGATATACCCGCTTCTTTGCAACACAGGCTGCTTCGTTCCTCGCAGTGACGGCTCACTTCATCATTCAAGAAGCCTGGCAGCCCTCGCCAGATCTTCCGGCGTATCAATCTCAATCCCCATATAATCGGTAACCACCATTTTTAAGAGAATGCCGTTTTCAAGATAGCGCAGGCATTCAATTTTTTCTGCGGCTTCCAATGGTGTCATTTCCCAGTTGGTGAAAGAGATCAGGGCATTTTTGCGAAATGCGTAAACACCAATGTGTTCATAATAAACGATAGCCGTTTCATTGCTGCGCGGATAAGGGATGACGCTGCGGGAGAACATCAGCGAGTTCATATTTTTATCAACCGCTACTTTTACATAGTTGGGATCATCAATAAATTTCTGTTCTTTCATCACCTGCATTAGTGATGCCACTTGTACACCTTTGCCTTCTTCACCATCAAATACTTCTAACAATCTTTCAAGGGGTTCTCGTTTTACAAAGGGTTCATCGCCTTGCACATTCACTACAATATCAACTTCCATATCTGCAACGGCTTCTGCAATACGGTCGCTGCCACTTTCGTGATTTTTCATACTCATGATGGCTTTACCGCCATGTGAGGTGATCTCGTTGAAAATAATATCACTATCCGTTACAACATATACTTCATCAAACAAACCTGTGGCTATTGTATTATCGAGTGTATGACGAATAACAGATTTGCTGCCCAATAACTGCATTAGTTTAGCAGGAAAGCGGGTGGCAGCATAACGTGCCGGTATAAATGCACAGATCCTCATGAATATTTATTTGATACAAAGATGTAAAAGAAAAGCCTACGCTTTACCGTTGATTTTATCTCACCCATTTTATGAAGAGGATAATGGTACCAACCATTAATTTTCCAGGTAACAAAAAGATCTCAAGAAAAACCAGAAAACGATTAATATCATCACTGAAGCGAAAGGGATTGTCTATTAATCCCCCCGCCCAGCCTAAATTATCCGTTCTGGGTTTTACCTGAATAAACCAGGATGCTATAAAGTATACAGTTAAAAAGAGTAGTTTATAAATAAGATCGGTTGTGGGTTCCGGAAAGAACAAAAGATAGAGCAAACCCGTCCATGCCAGCATTCCAATAACGATCAATAACTGGAACTGCCATTTTTTGAAAGAGGTATTTTCAAAATCGGTCTTGTTTATTTCTGTATATCCGGTAGGACCGGGATTATACCGTTCCATAAACCATCCAAAAAGTCCCATCAGTAATCGGTTTTGATTTTATTATTTGTCGGAATCCCCAATTGAAATGAGATAGATTCATCTTTAGAACCATCCAAAACATCCAATCCATATTTGATCTGTTCTATCGGCGTATAATTAAAAGTGCCAAAGAGCCTGTCCCACACAGAAAAAATATTTCCATAATTACTATCCGTTTGCGGGCGCATATAATGGTGATGTACTTTATGCATATTGGGCGAAACGATGAACCAGCTCAACGCATTATCCAGCCACAAAGGCAAACGGATATTGGCATGATTGAACTGAGTAAGCATAATGCTCAAACTCTGGTACATCATTACCAGCCACATAGGGGCACCACAAACTAAGATGCCGATCATAGTGAACACCGCACGAAAAATGCTTTCGCCCGGATGATGGCGGTTAGCAGTAGTAGTGTCTACATGCGTATCTGCATGATGCACCATGTGAAACTTCCACATCCATTTTACTTTGTGTTCTATTAAGTGGATAGAATATGCACCCACCAGATCAAGTAGTAACAATCCGGCAATCATAAACACCCATAGCGGCATATCCACCAATTGTAAGAGACCGAATTTTTTAGCAACCACCCAATCGCTGGCTTTTACCAATACCAATGCAAAGGCAAAATTGATAACAACAGTGGTGATGGTAAAAAAAATATTTACAGAAGCATGTTTCCATTTATTATACCTAAAACCAAATAATGGAATTGCTCCTTCTACTAACCAGAAAAAAGTGATGCCACCGGCAAGAATGAGTGCGCGGTGTAAACTGGGGATATGTTCAAAATAATGGATAAGGTT
>CANBSW010000028.1 GCA_947372235.1 Chitinophagaceae bacterium
ATTTTAATTTTTATAGCACTTGATAATAGACTTTATATTCTTTCAATTGTATTCTCTGATCTATTATAACAATTAAAGTTACACAGATTAATACGTTATTAGCCATGCTTTTTTGATCACATAAAAATTCTAATCTTATTGGAATTCTGATATCTCATAAATACAGATGTCTGGCCTTGGATCATATAATATATCTTAATAGGCCAACACAGAAAGAACTGATTGAGGTTGCACAAGAGAACGTAACTTCATTAATCACAATAGGTTTACTCTAAGCAGGATGTATTAAACGATTAAGTATGGCTCCTATCTTGGTATTGGTTTTTATGACAGCCGGAATAGTATTTTTTTTACTATATAAGAGACCGGTAAAAATGGCTGAACTACCTAATGGATATAGAGAATTGTTGACAGAACATGTTGCTTTCTATCGTTCTATTGATGAAGCCGGAAAAATCCGGTTTGAAAAAAAAATCAAAGAATTGCTGGGTTATATTAATATACATGGTGTAAAAACGGAAGTAACAGATCTGGACACCCTACTAATTGCTTCAAGTGGGGTGATCCCCATATTCGGATTCCCCGAATGGAAATACTATAACCTAAGAGATATACTGTTGTATCCCGGCTCTTTTGATGAGGTTGAGTTTAAAATAGATGGGGAAGGAACTGTATTAGGGATGGTTGGTAGTGGTACTATGCAACAGATGATGATTTTATCCAAACCTGCCTTATACAATGGTTTTGGTAATACATCAGATAAAGAAAACACAGGAATTCATGAATTCGTCCATTTATTGGATAAGGAAGATGGTGATGTGGACGGTTTTCCGGCGGCATTACTTGAAAAGCAATATACCATTCCCTGGTTAAATTTGATTGCAGATACGATTGCGGAGATTAAAGGAGGAAGGTCTGATATCAACATATATGGTGTAAAAAACAAAGCAGAATTTTTCGCAGTTGCTGCAGAATATTTTTTTGAGCAGCCTGCGCTTTTTAAAAAGAATCACCCAGATTTATATAATCTGATGACAAAAATATTCGAACAGAATCCTCCGCATCTGTCCCAGTCATAACTTTACACATAAATCGTAATTCATGGAATTAGGAATAGGGATGTTTGGCGATCTGAATGTAAAACCGAATGGAGAAATACAGGCAACAGGTGAACGCTTAAAAGAACTGATCGAAGAAATAAAATTGATGGATGAAACAGGCATTGATTTTTATGGCATTGGCGAACACCATCGTGCCGATTATGCAGTATCATCCCCCGAGATCATTCTTGCCGCAGCCGCAACAGTTACCAGGCGAATAAAACTGGGCAGTGCCGTTTCAGTTTTAAGTTCATCAGACCCGGTAAAATTGTATCAAAGTTTTGCCACTATCGATCAGTTGTCCAACGGAAGGGCAGAGCTAATGGCCGGGCGGGGCAGTTTTATTGAATCTTATCCACTATTTGGATATAATCTTGATGATTATGATGACCTGTTTGAAGAAAAACTTGACCTGTTACAACAGATCAACCAAACACAACGCATTACCTGGAAAGGAAAATTCAGACCGCCCCTCAATAACCAGTTAATATTACCAAGAGCAGTACATGATCATTTGAATATCTGGGTGGCAGTAGGAGGTACACCTGAATCGGTGGTAAGGGCCGCCAGACATGGATTGCCTGTTATGTTTGCGATCATTGGCGGAGATCCTTCACAGTTTGCACCATTGTTCAAATATTATAAAGAGTTGTATCAGGAGTTTGGGCATGACATGAAAAAATTCAAGGTTGGCGTACACATGCATTCTTTTTTTGGAGAAGATAGTCAACAAACTGCTGATGCCTATTACCCGTTATATTCTGCACAAATGAACAGGGTAGGGAGCAGTCGCGGATGGCCACCTTATCAAAAGAAGCAATATGAAATTGGGCGGAGTGCCAAAGGGCATTTGATCATTGGCGATGTAAATCAAGCCATTGATAAAATACTGCATATGCACGAGCTGTTTGGGCTAACCCGCTTTTCAGCGCATATGGACGTTGGAGGACCATCACATGCTTCGCTGATGAAATCAATAGAGATATACGGAACAAAAATTGCACCTAAAGTGAGGGCTGAATTACTGGGATAGATTATTAATAAGATTTTATTTTTTTAATATCAGTAATTGATTTTTCAATAGGACTCTTGATTTAATAATGAAACTACAGCATATATTATAATTTAAACTTCAACACCCTAAAAGAATAACCCGGTAATTCAATTAATGATTGTGTGGTTAAATCCACCATCGATTCTACTGGCTTTACATTCTTATCAAGTGGGTTGCCTTGTAATAAATAACTGGTGCCTTTCAGATCTTTTAGTGGTAAAGATTTCATGTCAATCGAAGAATGAACAGTAACCGGAAGCAGGTTTACTAATTTGACGATCAATAAATTGTTTTTTGTATCACGAACCACAGATATGCCAATGCGTTTTGATACAGCCTCCGTTTTTTCAGATAAAGAAACATTGGAAGGTAAGTATTCATTACCGGCATTCTGTCCATACAATTGCTGAACATAATAACTGACAGATGGCTTTACCTCTGTGTTGTTGAAATAGATCAGATCGGGGTTCCATTGGGTATGGTTTTCTTTTGCTAAGAGCGGAGCATAGGAAGCCATGCTCACCACATCCCCGTTACGTTCCAGACTTGTGAGATAAAGTGCTTCTGAAAGTGCATTGTACAATGTATTACCCTTTGAGGCATACTCACCTAAATAAACTTTTGATTTATTTCTGTCGTAGCTGTCATAGAAATACTGATTATGGATAAACCATCCCGGCTGTTCATAATAATGTTCATCAACCATAGGTACTTTCAATTTGGTTGCTATATCCCAGCCCTGTACATAATCTGTTCCTTCATAAAACGGTCCTACTGTTCCAATAACTGTTATCTCAGGATGTGCTTTTCTCATGGCATTGTATATCATCGCAAAACGCTCTTCAAATATATCTGTGATAAGATCTTCATTACCGATCCCAATATATTTCAGGTTGAAGGGTTTGGGGTGTCCTGAAGCTGCCCTGATTTTGCCCCATTTGGTAGAGATATCTCCATTTGCATACTCAACCAGATCTATTATATCCTGAACATATTCATTCATCTCACTCATGGGTAAGCCACCCTGCTGGCCAGCCCCGCCTGTTGCCGAATTTTGACAGGGCACACCGGCTGCCAATACAGGAACCGGCACAGCGCCAATATCTTCACAAAATTGAAAATATTCAAAGTAACCCAGCCCGGCACTTTGGTGATAACCCCATAAGTTGCGCTGCGGTATGCGACTTTCCAAAGACCCGATCGTATTCTTCCAGCGATAGATATTACCAAGCCCATCTCCATGTGCAACACAACCACCCGGAAAACGAACAAAGCGTGGATGTATATCGGCAATGGCTTGAGCCAGATCAGTGCGAAGTCCGTTATTGCGGTTCTGGAAAGTATTTTTTGGGAACAAGGAAATCATATCCAGTGCCAGGCTTCCACTGGTCAGAGGTTTTAACTCCAACACTGCATGGTTATCATCTGTATCAGGGATAAGTGTTGCATTTAGTTTCTCCCAGGTTATTGATGTTGTGTTCAAAATAGTTTGAGCCAGTACTTTTCCATTTGTGTCAATCAGGCTAACCTGCATGCGGTTATCTGTACCGGAAAGCTGTTTGGCAAACAATGATAAGGAGTAAGCCTGCCCTTTTTTTACAGAGATCCCATCAAAGCCGGAGTTAATTAGCGCTGCGCCAGGTTTCTCTACTGTTAATACTGCATAATGTGGATTATTTTTATGAATAGACGAACTATTCTCAATGGTAAATGTTGCATCAGATCCTTTTAACAGCCATGAATGTGTGGCAGTCCATAATTTATCTTTCCCTTCCTTATCACCGGTCGTGTATTCAAAATCTCTGTTCTGTATCAACTCTGCATACAAACCACCATCGGCTGCATAGTTTAGATCCTCAAAAAAAACACCCGTCAACAAATCACTGATAGGTTTGGCTTTTTGAGGCTGCAGGGTAATGGTAGCTGTTACCGGTTTTAAATCTTTGAATCTCTCAGCATCCTGCTTTGCATTCTCACTATAAAGAGTTTCCTGGTATTTCTTAACATCTGAGGTTCTGATAATTTTTTCAACTACTCCCCATGCTACACGGTGTATCTGTCCGGTTGCTTTGCCTTCTTTTAAATCAAGGGTAACGCTTGGATTTCTATAGTGAGAAGAAATAATTTCAACAGGGTTGCTATAAGTCTTAAAATTACTGGTCGTTGAACGATAATACTTTTGATTTTTATCCTGATAGGTTATTGTGTATGTATTGTTATTCGATTGATAGGTAATCACAGGTGAAAGGCAATTAGCACCGGCATTTAAGCCTGGATAACTTTGCCGGCCCCAGTCTGTCAAATTACCTGAAGCTGCGTGTGCAAACACTTTGTCGTTAGCATTCAAACTCCATATGCAATGCCAGAGGCCATCTTTACCCAGCAATACAAAAGGATTGAACATCTTCTTTTCAGAACCCCATCTTCCATAATCGCTTTTCAAAAAACCATATTCATTACCAATAGTTACCCAGTTAATCCGATCACTGCTCCAGGCAAAATGCAGCCCGTTATGGTTACTGTTCTTCAGCGTAGCATATGAGAAGAGATAAACTGAATCAGGATTATTTTTTCTACCGAAAGAATTTGTATCCTGCGTAAATAAAAAAAATATCGTTAATATGATTTGAATTGTTCGCATATTGATCTGCTCGTGTAAAGTTTTAAACGAAATAACTTAATGATCGCAAAGCCCAAGATAAAACAATATTTAACCGCAAGGACACAAGGGCAAAAAGGTTCGTTAAGAAAATATTTAAAAATCCTTGCCAACCCTTGCATCATTGCACCCTTGTAGTTAATTTTTTCTGGAACTATCCTGTTACAGGTATTTTTTCATATAGTTAATAAACAACGGCCAGTCTGAAGGAATGGTTCCATGTCCGCCTTTGTGCATATAGTAACCGAGTTTATTCATCAATGAAATATCGCCGGCTTCTGGCATTACCGTTGTGCCCGGCCCTTTTTCTTTAAAAAGATGATACACAGGTTCTGCTCCTACGGCTGCAAGAAATTCTCCTTTTGGATCAGACCAATAATCGGTATCTCCTGTTTGAAGCAATAAAGGCCGCGGTGCCATCAGCGACACCAATGCATGCGCATCAAAAGGCAAACTGTTTACTTTGTTTGCATAAGTATGATAAGCTGGTGCAAACTGATAATAGTAGCGTGAGGTATCGGTAATGTGTTTGATGTTCTCTCCATAGTTACGTCGGCTGATAGCAGCACCGCCTTCGCCTGAACAACTTGCGATCACCATTTTAAATCTTATATCATGCACTCCCGCCCATAAAACTGTTTTTCCCAAACGTGATGTTCCCTGTAATGCTACCCGTTTTGCATCTATCTGTTTATCTGTTTCCAAATAATCCATCACCCGGCTAAGTCCCCATGCCCATGCGGAAATAGCACCCCACTCATCATCAGCGGGTAAAGATTGTCCGTGTTTCAGGTATTGGCTCCTGATACCATATTTCACACCTTCTTTAAAATCAGGTTCTATATCGCCATAATAAAACGTGGCAAATCCAATGCCTTGTGAAATAAATTGCGATGGGTCCATCTTACCAAACCTTCCGGGTTGATCGGCTTTAATATGCTTTCCTTCTTTTGTCCAGGTATATCCTATTCTTACATCCGGATCATCCACTGCCTGACAATTGGCTACAAACGAAATATTTACCAGGAGCGGAACCGGTTTCGAAGTATTTACCGGAAGATAAACCAACAGGTCAAGTTTGTGATCGGATGTGTCTTTACCAAAATAAATGGTTACCTGTTTTCTGATTGCAGTACCATTTAATACAAGTGTACCCTTATCAAACAGATTGGCAGAGAGTGGTACAGCCGAAGGCATTTTACCATATTCGATGGCTTCCAGTAATTTCAAAAGTTCAGGTCGTCTTTTTTCAGTCCATGTTTTGGCATCTGTAATTTTCTTACCATTGCTTAGGGTGAGCAGATCGGGGAGTGTATAAGTTCCCACAGAATCTTCTTCGTAATTAACAGGAAACCCTGCAGAGGTTTTATTGAGTGTTTCTTTTTGACAGAAACTAATAATGCTGCTTATCAGAAAAGCAATCAAAAACAATTCTTTTTTCATATGGCAATCTATGTTTTGCAGGAGCTATAGAATTTGCCCGGCAATGATTTATTAGTATGGCTTAATAAATTTATTATATCCCCGTTGATTAAAGTAATTTATTGTTGGGAACGTTTGCGTTGGGTTATGCGGATCCCTTTAGGGTCTGCTTCAATCCATTTCATGAGATTTAACCGCAAGGGCGCAATGACGCAAAGTTTCGGCAAATTTATTATTGAAAAACATAGCGTACCCTTGCGGTTAAATCTACTCCACAAATACAGATTTCTAAAATCTAACGGGAATGTTCGTAAATTCAGTTTTCTATATTCCAATGGCATCAAATCAAATCTGAATGCAGAAACGATTGTTATTCACTTTATTTTTTATTGCAGGATTGATTTCTTCACAACTACTTGCACAAACAATTCCCGACATTACCGATTCTTTGCCAACTAAAATGGAATGGTATGGTATCTCAAAAAAACCTTCGCTTCTTTTTGTTCATTTCGACAAGAATGTTTACACGAGCAATGAACAGGCTTGGTTTACAGCCTATCTTTTATCAAGTAAGATTCCTTTCGATAAGTATCATACACTGGTAGTAAATCTAATCAGGGATGACGACAGTGCCGTGCTTTCAAACGAAAAATTTGTAATGGGAAATGCATTCTCGTTTGGAAGCATGAAATTGCCCGACTCACTATTGCCCGGTAATTACAGTTTGCATGTGTACACCAATGTGCTATCAGATGGTCGGCCGCAAACTTCTTTTGTTCAACCCATTACTATCAAATCTGCCATTGAATCGCGATTTACGGCATCTCTGAAAATAGCAGAAAAAATAGGCGGGAATGGTGATTCTGCTGCACTGGTTTTTAAAGCATCGGCTAAAGATATTCTTACCCTGGCCTCTAATACAACGATTTCTTATACTTTAGGAAATGGGAAAAAACAATTGGGAGGTAGCCTTACATCAAATATTTATGGAGAGGCAAATTTTAAAGTACCCATACGGCAACTTGATATCACCAATAACCGGTTGCGTTTGAAAGCAACTTTTCAAAAAGAAACAAAACGCCTGGAATTATTGCTTCCTGTAAATAACAACAAAGCAATTGTGAAATTTTTTCCGGAAGGAGGTACACTCTCTGTCGGAAACACTGCAACAGTAGGTTGGGAAGTAAGGGATGCTTATGGCGAGCCCTTACAGATCAGCGGTATATTATTTCGAAACGGAAAGGCAATGGATACTCTGCAAACCAATAGTTTTGGAATGGGCAGGTTAGTAGTGAGCCCGGATGAAGGGGTGCATTATCATATAAAACTTGCCAAAAAAGGACAGGAAGAAACAGAATACCCTTTGCCCCAGGCAACAGAAAAAAAACTTTCCATATCATTATCGAAAGCGGTTTGTTTTGATACACTTGTTTTTCGTGCAGAGGATAGGCAGCATGGACGGTTTTCTGTGATAATACATAACTACACAGAAACATTTCTCAATTTCCCGATCAACCTGAATAAGTTCACCACAAAAATATATCGTGTTCCTTTAACCGATGTCCCCAAAGGAATTCAAACGCTTACCATACTGGACAGTATTGGACGACCGGTTGCAGAACGATTGTTTTTTGCACATTTTGATAAACGAACAGAAGTACTGATTAAAACAAACCAGGAAGAATATGCCACAAGACAAAAAGTTACGCTAAGCCTGCAACTAAAAGATGCTTCGGGCAATCCTTTGAATGGATTGGTTTCAGTAGCCTGTGTTCAGAATAACAGGATAGACCCGCGAAAGATGGCAGATATTGAAAGCTATACATACCTGAACAGCGAACTCGCATCCCTTCCTTTTAAAAAAGATCCACTGGGTACTGATGAAGATAATATCAGTTTTATAGAAGATATTTTATTGATAAAAGGTTGGAGGCGTTATACATGGAAGGATATGTTGCTTACCAGGGCAGAAGATACCCTGCAAAATATTTCATCAGTGTTATTTAAAGGAACCGTTACAAAGTCAGAGAAACCGCTGAAAAAACCGATGACGGTTTCAACATTAAGTACTCAAGGTGTTGAATCTTTTCAAACAGACAGCACTGGTAAGTTTGAACTGCAAAAAGAACAGCTTACTACTTCTCCCTGGAATAAAGTATTTATCTATCTGTCCGACAAAAACAAAGCCAGTTACCAGATTACAATAAAAGATCCGTATCAGGAATTTTCTAAAACACTTGCCCGCGGGTTATCCTATTCACCCTTTGACGCAGGTGTTACTGAAAAAAATAGCGAAAATTTGGTATTGAAAAAAGGTGAAAGGGCAGAAGTATTGCAGGAAGTGATTGTACGGTCTGGTAAACAAGACAACTTTGTTTCATACCAGAAAAATGAATGTGGCGATTATGTTTGCCCTTATAATATTCTGAATTGCCCCAATCATCCTTTTGGCGGAACATTACCAATTGCAGGTCACCGGTATAGAATTCCTAATGGTCCCGAAACCGTGTATGCTGGCTGTACCCCGCAAAACAACCAGCTAAGCTTTTTGCAGGGCATTTATACCGCCAGAGAATTTTATCAAACAGATTATGCAAAACTCGGGCCTTCAGAACAAGTGTTTTCATCAACCCTTTATTGGAATTATTCGGTAGGCGTTGGAACCAACAAACCACAAGAACTTAGCTTTTATACAAGCGATATCGCCGGAAAATTCAAAGTGATTGTTCAGGGGGTAACTTCCACGGGAGTGGTGCATGGTGAGTATGTGTTCAATGTTCGTTAGGATAAAAATTACTGCCAAGATGAAGATATAAGCGTAATAAATAATCTCTGCGATTTCTCTGCATCTCATGTTCTCAGCGGTGAAAAGAAATCCTTTTTAGCGGTATACTATTATTCGATATTTTTTTCAACGCGGAGGCGCAGAGTAGCAGAGTATTCGCAGAGAACTAAAGCAGTTTAATAATACAATACTTTCTTTATTGTATCCTAACAGTTTAAATTTACAATCAATCCTTAAAATACCCGAAATTGTAACGATTAATCAATTTGTTATGACAGGCAAACGATACCTAGTAACCATCACTCTCTTATTTTTTTTACAAATCATTCAATCCCAGGAAGTATATCATTTCACAAAAGGGTTTGTAATTTCCGGTGTTACACGATATGGCCGCGAAGCTATTTATACAGACCAATTGGCATACCAACTGTTTTTAAAAACACTGGAAACACCTGCTGATAAAAAACTGTTTGGAAAAAATGAAGCCGGTCAGGATATTGTTTGGCAGGCAATCGTTGCTGATAGTCTCAACCGTTTCAGAACTAGGGGCAGTGGTTTTGGAGGTGGTGCCGGCGGCTACTATTACTTGCCTTATCAATCGGATAAAGAAGCAACTGCTTTGTTGAATATCAAAGGGAACAGTTCTGTCTTTTTTAATGGCGAACCACATGGCGGAGATGCTTATTCATTAGGATGGCTCGTGATTCCAGTGAAGATTAAAAAAGGTCTGAATGAATTATTCGTAAGAGCTGGTCAGTTTACAGCTGATGTACAATTTCTGAATAAAAATAATTTTATTTCAATTGCAGATTCAACATTGCCTTCCGTTGTATTAAGCCATGATAACAGTCGTTTGCAGGGTGCCGTTGTGGTAGTGAATGCATCCGGTAAAGAATTAAATGGACTGGTAATGCGTTCTTCTGTAAATGGAAATGTGCAAAATTCGAATATCCCATCCATACCGGCCATGTCTGCAAGAAAAATTATTTTTTCCATTAATGCGTCAGGCGTTTCTTCAATAGGAACAGTGTCTTGTAAACTCAGTTTACTGGATAAAGACAAATCCATCGATGAGAAAACAATATCACTGGATGTGGTGGAATCTTCAGCAAAATATTCCGAAACTTTTATAAGTGATATTGATGGCAGTTTACAATATTATGCAGTAACACCACAACTAAATGGCCCGCAAAAAAATGCTGCACTTTTTTTATCTGTACATGGTGCAGGTGTGGAAGCAATAGGGCAGGCGAGGGCTTATCAATCGAAAGACTGGGGAACCCTGGTAGCCGCCACCAACCGAAGACCACGCGGATTTAACTGGGAAGATTGGGGCAGGATTGATGCGTTGGAAGTATTAAATATCGCAAAGCAGAAATTCAATCCCGATCCGCAACATATTTATTTAACGGGGCATTCCATGGGAGGTCATGGAACATGGTTTCTGGGGTCAACCTATCCTGATAAATGGGCAGCGATCGGCGCATGTTCAGGCTACCCAACTTTAAAAGGATACGGATCAGCAGATGGATTGATACCCGACAGCAGCAGATCGGCTGCAGAACAAATACTCTTACGTGGAAGTAATCCAAGTGATGTTTTAAAACTGGTGAATAATTACAAAACCCTTGGTGTATACATATTGCATGGCGATGCAGATAAAACCGTATCAGTAAACTATGCGAGGCAGATGCGTAAACTGCTGGGCGAATTTCATACTGATCTGAGTTATTATGAATACCCTAACGGCGAGCATTGGTTTGGCGACCAGAGTGTTGACTGGAAACCCATGTTTGATTTTTTCAAATGGCACCAGCTTGCAGCAGACAGTTCATTTGACAAAATAGAATTTACAACGGCAAGTCCGGGCATCTCCTCTTCTTATCGCTGGACGGCAATAGAACAACAGGAACATCCCTTACTGTATGCAAAAATAAATCTTAACAGAAACAGAAAGAGTGGAACGATCACAGGCTCAACCGAAAATGTTGTGGTACTCAAACTGGATCTGAAAGAATTTTCAAAAAATAAAAATATAACCATCACGCTTGATAACTCACCTGCCATTAATTTCACAAATGAACAAGCTGATAGTGTTTATCTTTTAAAGGAAAATGGTAAATGGAAAATAACAGGTGTTCCTTTTGCGAAAGAAAAATCACCTGCGAGATATGGAACTTTTAAAGATCCATTCAATCACCATATGGTATTTATATATGCAACAGGAGGATCGGCAGAAGAAAATCAATGGAGCCGTGATAAAGCAAGGTTCGATGCGGAAACATGGTACTACCGTGCCAATGGAGCTGTTGACATAGTTGCAGATAAGGATTATTTCTATGATAAATATGAGGGCAGGAATGTGATCCTCTATGGTAATGCCAACAACAATACCGCTTGGAAGAAATTACTGGGCGATTGTCCAATACAAATTGAAAAGAATAGGATCACAGCGGGTCAGCAATCTTTTACAGGCGATGATCTGGCAGCTTATTTCACATGGCCAATCAAACAATCAACAATCAATTCAGTAGGTGTTATTGGAGGAACAGGGTTGAAGGGTATGCAGGCAACACTTGGCAACCAGTATTTTGCAGGAGGAAGTGGTTTTGCCGATTATATGATCTTCTCCCTCGACATGCTTGCCAAAGGAAGTGCCGGCATAAAAATGACAGGCTATTTTGATAATCAATGGCGGATTGATTTGAATGAGGCTTTTGTTTTGAAATAGCTATTATGTAATGTGGGTTTCACTCAAAGAAAAATAAGGGGCAAAGAAGCAAAGAAAAATCCTTAGGCTCTTTGCTTCCTTGGCGACTTTGCGTGAAATTTTTCAAACGGAGAATATTTGGGTTTAACAGTGAAATTGCTTCAAAATAAAATTTCAATTAAATGATGCATAAAATAATAAAACAACTTTTTTTTACAATAGTGGTGTTCTCATGCCTGTTTGCAACTGCACAGCCAAATGTGCATCCCCAATCAGAAAAATACGAATGGCCCTCAGATCCATTGGTAAAACAAAAACTGGATCAATGGCAAAACCTGAAATTCGGTATGATCATTCACTGGGGTTTATATTCTGTTCCTGGAATGATAGAATCCTGGGCACTTTGTTCAGAAGACTGGATCAACCGCGACAGCAGTTTTACCTATGATGAATTTAAAAAATGGTATTGGGGATTAAAAAAAGATTTTAACCCTGTGAAATTTGATCCCGATGCATGGGCTACTGCGGGTAAGCGTGCCGGAATGAAGTACCTGGTGTTTACCACCAAACACCATGATGGCTTTTGCATGTTCGATACAAAAGAAACAGATTTTAAAATTTCCAACGGGCCGTTTAAAAACAATCCCAAAGCCGATGTGGCTAAATATGTATTTGATGCATTCAGGAAAAAAGATTTTATGATCGGTGCCTATTTCTCAAAACCAGATTGGCATTCAGAAAATTACTGGTGGCCTAAATATGCAACCGCAGACAGAAATAACAATTATGATATCAGAAAATTTCCTGTAAGATGGAACGCTTATAAACAATATACCTATAACCAGATAGGAGAGTTGATGAATCAGTATGGAGCCATGGATATCTTATGGCTCGATGGTGGCTGGGTACGCCCGCGTGAAACCGTAAATGCTGAAGTACTTTCATGGGGCGCCAGAATACCCGAATGGAGCCAGGATATAAATATGCCTGCCATTGCCACCATGGCCCGCAAAGCACAACCCGGTTTACTGATTGTTGACAGAACGGTACATGGCCCTTATGAAAATTACCAAACACCAGAACAAAAAATTCCTGCTGGTCAGTTAAACTATCCCTGGGAAAGTTGCATGACACTCGCAAACAACTGGGGATGGGTTGCCAATGATCATTTTAAATCTTCCGCAAAAATCATTCACACGTTAATTGAAGTGGCGGCAAAAGGAGGAAGCCTGTTATTGGGTATCGGTCCCAAGCCTGATGGAACACTGCCCGAAGAAGCAGTAAGCCGTATGGCCGAAATAGGCCAATGGTTAGATAAAAATGGCCCGGCTATTTACAATACCCGGACAGTAAAAGATTTTCACCAGGAGAATATCTTTTTTACGCAGAATCAAAAACTTGGACTGCAATATGCAATGGTATTGCTGCAGGATAATCAACTTTTGCCGGCAGCAATCCAATGGAAGAATCATGCCGCTAAAAAAGGAACCCAGATAATCTGTCTCACTACCGGCGAAACAGTAAAATGGAAACAGAAGTCAGGTAAAATAATCATTACACTTCCCTCTTCATTACTAATCAGTGCAATAAAATATCCCGCACTTTCATTCTCATTTGTTCCGGCTGATTAAATGGCACTCATCAGTAAAAAATAATACAGCCACATGCTTTATCCGGAAAAGTTAATGAAAATACAGGACGAATTATCACTCTATGTACCAGACCCTGATCTGGTAAAACCTGCTTATGAAAGTTTGTATGCCAAAGATGCTACCACACCCTTTCCTTTCTGGGCTCAGATCTGGCCTTCTGCAAAAGCAATGTCTTCTTTTCTGAAAGAGGAGCCTGATTGGATAAAAGGAAAACAGGTATTGGAATTAGGAGCGGGTATAGGATTGCCTTCTTTTTCAATGGCAAAATATGCTTCAGCCATGATCATTAGCGATCACGCAGTTGAGGCGGTCAACTTGATTGAAAAAAATATTCAACACCTGAATCTGCAACATGTAAAAGCGTTGTGTATCGATTGGAACCATTTTCCGGATAATATCAAAGCAGAAATAGTTTTGTTAAGTGATATCAATTATGCACCTGACCAGTTCGAGTCATTATTGTTGTTGATTAGAATATATTTAGAACAGGGCACAACCATAATACTTTCTACACCTCAACGGATCACAACCCCGCCATTTCTTACTGCGCTGCAACCATTTATAAATCGTTCGATTACCCTTACAGTAGAGCACATGAAACATACAGTTGATATTGGTATTTTAATCCTGTCAAAATGAGTTCATAACTCAAAGCATTCGAAACAATAGAATAGCCTGATTGGATCATAAAACGAGGGATGTTTTTTATAATAAGTACCCAGAATTATAAAGGTTGGATTTGTTGAATATTAACTGTTTGCGGCTTTAGTTCCATGTTATCAATACCCCAAATTCACATTATAAAAAAATGAAATACCAAATTTTAATATAACAAATTGTTATTTTTTTTTTTTCAAATGCAGCAAATGGTTTATTTTACTTGCCTCAAACTATGATGCGGGTGTAACAGCCCGTATCAAATAATGTTGAATAATGCTTATTCTAACTACCCAAAACTAAACAACATGAGAAAATTTGTGTCTAGTCTCCTGCTTGCAATGCTTTGTTTTGCTATTGCAGGTCAGGCTCAGGTCCTGTCAGTATCCGGCAGGGTAACAGATGAAAAAGGAGTTCCCATTCCTTCGGCGTCTGTTGTAATTAAAGGTAAAAAAACAAAGGGTATTGCTGCAGATGCCCAGGGTAATTTCAAGATCAGTGCCACAAAAGGCGATGTACTCGTGATCTCAAGCGTAAGTTTTGCTACAAAAGAAGTTACGGTAAGTACAAGCAGTACAGTAAATGTTTCACTTGTTTCATCTGATGCTAATTTATCTGAGGTAGTTGTAACTGCCATGGGTATTAAACGCTCTGAAAAAGCATTGGGATATGCCGTTTCAAAGGTTGACCCTAATACAGTACTGCAAAAATCAGAGCCTGATGTACTGAAAAATCTTGCCGGTAAAGTACCCGGTGTAGATATCAGGGGCGGTCAGGGTGCACCTGGTGCTGCAGCACGTATTCAAATCAGAGGGGTATCTTCTTTTAATGGAGGTGAACCTTTGATCGTAGTTGATGGTGTTCCTTATAGTAATAACCTGGTTAACACCTCAAGTCCCTTTAGCGGTGGTGGTACCTATGGTTCGGGTTTTGGTGATTTAGATCCCAATGATATTGAGTCCCTCAATATCCTGAAAGGTGCTGCCGCTGCCTCATTGTATGGTTCAAGAGCTGCCAACGGGGTTTTATTGATTACTACAAAATCAGGTAACCCTAAAAAAGGTAAAAAATCGCTTAATGTAACGTATAAATCAGGCTATAGTCAGGAAACGATCTCCGGCTTACCTGAATTTCAAAATTCTTATGGTGCAGGTGCCAACTGGAGAGTTCAATCTTCCAACGGTTCATGGGGTGGTAAATTTGGATCAACGGGCGGGGTTATTTATGATGCAACCGGTAATGTGATCGGTACTTCTGCATCAGGAATTGATTCCATACCCGCAACAACATGGGCTACCATGTTTAACTCGTATCCTGAACTTTTCCCTAACGGACGTTTAGCTTATAAAGCAAATCCTAATAACGTATCTTCTTTGTTCAATACAGGTAACCTGTTTGAAAACTCTGTAGGTCTTAGCGGTGGTGAAGGAAATTCATTATTTAGTGTTACTCTCTCCCGCGTTGATCAGAAAGGATATATTACCAACACAAGTTATACTAAGAACAATATCAGCGTTGGTGGACAAACAAGCATCGGTAAACTTACCATTGGTGCAAGTATTTCTTATGCCAGATCGCAACAGGTTGGTGGATTTATTGGTCAGGCACAAAGTTTCCTGTCTCAGTGGGGTCGTACATTTACGATGGCCAGAAACTGGGATATTACAGGATGGCCCACTGAAAACAGAGCCGGTGCGCAAATTGGCTTTAATGATGGTCAGTACACAAACCCTGTATGGGCCGCTAAGCATAATGTGATCACTTCAATTGATGATCGGATTGTTGCCAACTTCAGGGCTTCCTACAAATTTAATAACAGATTTAGAATTGATTATACAGGTGGTGTAAACAGTTATTCACTGTTCAGAGACCAGATCATTGATAAATCTTCTCTGGGAGGTACTGATAATACTTTGGGTAATATTACTGAAGTTGTTAGCAGAACCCAGGAGATCCAATCTACAATAGTTGCGATTTACACACCTAAAATTTCGCAGAACTGGAATTTAGATGTTAAAGTTGGTAATGATATCAACCAGAGAATCGCACGTGCCCAGCAGGTTCAGGGTGTGAATTTTGTAATTCCTGGTCTGTATAATCTTACCAATACAGCTACCCAACGTTTCAGTAATGATGCAGTATCAAAAAGAAGATTGGTTGGTTTCTTTGGGGATGCATCGCTTGGATATAAAAATTTCGCATTTCTTAACTTAACGGGAAGAACAGATCTTACTTCTACACTTCCTTATAAAAATGCTACCTATTTTTACCCGGGGGTTTCTACTTCATTGGTTTGGACAGATGCATTCAATCTTAAATCCAAAGTGTTAGACTATGGTAAGATTCGTGCAGGTTTTGCAAAAGTGGGTAATGATGCTGCACCGGGTAATGGTGAAGCTATTTTCGGTCTTAATGCAGCTGGTTTTCAGGGCCAATCTTTGGCAGCAAGGGGTAGTTCAAACTACGATCCAAACCTTACTCCAGAGTTTACAGGCGAATTGGAACTTGGAACAGAAATGCGGTTCTTCAAACAAAGAATTGGTTTAGAAGTTACCTGGTATGATAAAAGATCTACCAGCCTGATTTATAATATTAATTTGCCTAACACCACAGGTTATACAAATTTCTACACAAATCTTGGTGAAATCCGTAATAAAGGATGGGAAGCCTCTTTGGATTTAAAACCAATTATATCTAAAGATTTCCAGTGGGATATCAGAACCATATTTACCAAAAATGTAAATACAGTTGAAAAGCTGGTTGATGGTCTTCAAAGAGCTATCGTTGGTGGATTTAACTATATTGAAGCAGGTTTCCCTTATGGTTATTTAAGAGGTGGACGTTCTGCCCGTACAGACGATGGTCAATTGCTGATCAACCAAACATCAGGTATGCCTTATGCAGATCCTAATGATGGTAAAGTTGGAGATCCAAATGCAAAATATAAACTTGGATTAACCAATACATTCTCTTATAAAGGATTACAATTGAGTGTGCTTTGGGATGTAACAAAAGGTGGAGATTTCTACTCTGAAACAATCAACAGTATGCTGGGTAGAGGTGTAACCATGGATACCAAAAACAGGGAATTAAGCCATGTTATTGAAGGTGTTTATGCTAATCCAACCCCGGTACTGGGTGCTGATGGTCAGAATCACTACGTACCATTACTGGTAGGAGGTAAAACGGTGTCGAACCAAACAAAAGTTACTACCAATGACCTGTTCTTCACAAATGGTACCGGCGCAAGTTTTGCTACCAATGGTGCATTTGAATATGCTGTATTCGATGGTACAGTTTATCGTTTAAGAGAAATAAGTCTGGCGTACAGCTTGCCTTCAAAAATTGTAAGCAAACTCAAATTAGGCGCTGTTACTTTTTCTCTTAGTGGCCGTAACCTTTGGTACCTGGCTCCTAATGTACCTAAGTACACACATTTTGATCCGGATATCAACTCACTTGTTTCAGGTAATGCACAAGGTGTTGAAACCGGAGGTGCTCCAAGTACAAAAAGATACGGCATTAACTTAAACGTAACTTTCTAATCATCATACGTAAATTTTCAATTATGAGAAGGAAAAATTATTTTATATATTCTATTACAGCGTTGGTAATGTTTGGAGCTGTTGTAACAGGCTGCAAAAAATTTCTCGATGTAAATAAGAATCTTAACAGCCCTACCGCTGTGCCGGTATCATTGCTGTTAAGTAACTGCGAATTAGGCATATCAGGTAATGTTGCATTAGGTACCGGTCTTGGTGGTATCATGTCAGTTTATGTACACCAAACTACAGGTCGTGTAGGTGCCGACAGGTATGGTGCAGGTTCAGCCGGATGGGAAGGCCTGTATTCCAATATTGCCAATCTTAATGTAATCATTAAACAGGGTACTGCTGAAACACGCTATACTTATTCCGGTATTGCCAAAATATTAAAAGCATATGCATTTAGTATTCTGGTAGATGTTTACGGGGATTGTCCGTATTCTGAGTTCGATCAATTTAACGCAGGGATAAAGCAGCCTAAATTTGATAAGGGAGTAGATATTTATCCTCAACTGATCAAATTAATAGATGATGGTATTGCCGATATCAATAATACTGCACCCAATGCTTCCAAGCCTGCAGGTGACGATTATATCTATAAAGGAAATACTACTAACTGGATAAAAGCAGCGAACACCATTAAGCTTAAACTGTATACCCAAGTACGACTTGTGCAGGATGTTAAGGCACAGGTAACAGCATTGCTTTCTAATCCGGCAACACTTATTAATGCACAGAACGAAAGCTTTATGATGCCTTACGGTCCTTATGGTACAACAGATGACAGACACCCCGCTTATGGTGATTATAACGCTACACAGCGTGGTAGTCAATTGTTTAGCCCTTGGTTATATGAGATCATGAAAGGAAAGAATACCAATATTTTATTCAATACTTTCGACCCAAGAATTCCTTATTATATCTATAACCAAAAATCAGCAACCGGTGCTCCTGAAAACTGTACAGAATATCGTGATGGTGGATTTATCACCATTCTGTTTGGTTCAAACGGACCTTGCCGTGATGGTTCTAATAGTGCAACTTATTCACTGTTAGGTTTATATCCTGCAGGTGGTCGTTATGAAGACAATGGTGCTAAAACCATTACCACCCTGGGTGCGATCAATGCAGGAACTGGTGCATTGCCACACCAATTCCTTACTTATGCAGATCGCCTGTATCTTGAAGCAGAACTGATTAATGTAGGATTGGTTACAGGTACAGAAGCAACTGTATTTAGCAAAGCATTGGATGAGTCTTTTAACCAGATGGATTATATCATAACCAATTATATCAAACCAGGTTCTGCAGGAGCCCCACAAACGGTACCTGCTATAGCAGGCCTTGCAGCAACTACTACCTACAAAACTGCAGTTCTTGCCGCCTTTAATGCAGCTACTACTCCGGCAAAAAGATTAGAACTGATCATGACTGAAAAATGGATCAACAGGATCGAAAACCCTGTAGATAGTTATACCGATTACAGAAGAACAAAATATCCTGTTTTGTTTTCTCCTGCTCCAATAGGAACTGTAACAAGTGTACTTGGTCCTGATGGAAAAATCACACCTGTTTCATGTGATAGAGCTTATCCATGGTCTTTACCATTTAGTACTAACGAGATTGCATTAAATTCAAGTTCTCCACCACAAAAAGTACCTGAATCTTATAAAGTATTTTGGCAACCTTGATTGATATATTCTTAATGATATATTACTAAAAAAATTAAAAGATTATGAAAATTAGAAAAATAAGCATATTACTCGCCGTTTCCTTAGGAGCTATTATAGCTTTCTCAGGATGTAAAAAGGATGATGGTGCTATCAGGTCGAATGTTACCATTAATGATATACCAACAATCACAACCAGTGTTGATGCAAGTGGTTCTCAAGCCATCGACCTTTTAAACATAGGGTCTTTTTCGGGAAAATTTAAAATAGACCTTTTTTTTCCAGGTGCAACACCGCCAACTAAAGTGGATATTGTTGTTAGAAAGAATGCATCTAATACTAATTTAAAAGTATTTAAAGCAGGTGTTACTACTTTCCCGACAACCTATACGATTACGGCTGCCGATATTGCAACCTTGTTTGGAACTGCAGTAGCTTTGGGTGACTCTTATGATTTTGCACCTGATATTTATGTAGGTGACAGAAAGTTTGAAGCCTTTCCTGCCGTAGGAGCAGGTTCAGGTGCGGGCCCAGTTGCCCAGCCACTCTATAGTGAATTTGCACGTTTTTCAGCAATCTGTGCATATGATCAGGCAATTTATCAGGGAGTTTTTAATGTAGTGTCGGATGGTTTTGGAGATTTTAGTCCTGGTGAAGCTGTGACTATTACCAAGATCAGTAATACAAGTTTCTCATTTATAGATCCTTATGTTACGGGTTCTTTGCCAATCATTGTTAATGTGAATACACTAAACAATCAGCTGTCAATAACAAAACAAAAAATAGGCAATGCATTTGTTTGGAACCTTGGATATACCAATCCAAACATGGCGGTTGCAGCCAGTGCTTCAAGTTTTGTTGCTCCATGTAGTAAAACGATCACACTTAGTATTACGTATACGGTTGACCAGGGATCCTTTGGTGCCTATACATTGATATTGAAAAAGCCTTAATAAAAACGCCCTCAGTTGAGGAACGGTTTTAATAGTAAAAAGCCTTACAGTGATAATTCATTGTAAGGCTTTTACTTTTCATGAAAATACCGCAGCATCTGATGAAAAGAACGATGCCGTTTGACTTCTGATGATAGGATACAGTTTTACTTATTTCCATTAATTTCAATCTTCAATCTGTTACATGAGATCAATGAAATATTTTTCAGGATTTGTTTTTCTTCTTGGCCTTTCTGTTTGTGTATTGGCTCAAACCACGAAAAAGAAAACAGTACAGCGCGCGTATGCGATAAGTGGTAAAATTGAAGGAATGGATAAGGGCAAGATATATCTTTCCTATACGGATGTCAGCACCAGGCAAATAGATTCTGTTGTAACTATCAATGGAAGTTTTCATTTTTCAGGGAGCATAGAAGAACCATTAATGTATGTTCTAAAAACCGATGTTCCTAAAACGGGTATTCTTGTATTTTTTTTAGAGCCAGGGGAAATCACGATCACCGGGCATAAAGATTCATTGAATAAAGCAATCGTTACAGGAAGCAAATCAAATCTTGAATACAAAGAATGGTCAAAAGACTGGAGTCGCATAACCGCACAAGCCGGACCTATGTACAGAAGACTTGATTCAGCAAATCAAAAAGGAAAAGTAAAAGAATCGCCGGAGGAGAGAAAGATCTTTGATGATGGAATGAAATCGCTGGAAACCCAGACCAATGAAGCGGTTATTTCTTTTATTAAAAAATATCCCAATTCGCCCGTGGCGCCATTTATCATTTATGACAGGTATATCAGTTATCCAAATCCTCAAATGGCGAAAAGTACATTTGCCTCTCTGGGGCAAACAGCAAAAAACAGTTTGTATGGAAAAAGAATTATCGAATACCAGCGTGTTTCAGCAAAAACAGGAATTGGTGCAATACCTGAGTTTACAGCTGCTGATACCTTGGGAAAAATGGTGAAACTTTCTTCTTTTCGGGGAAAGTATGTATTGGTAGATTTTTGGGCTAGCTGGTGTGCTCCCTGCAGAAAAGAAAATCCGAATGTAGTAGATACCTATAAGAAATTTCGCGACAAAGGATTTGAGATAATCAGTATATCACTCGATACAAAAAGAGATGCATGGTTGAATGCGATACATATGGATGGTCTTACCTGGAAACATGTAAGTGACCTGAAAGGATGGGAAAGCGGACTGGTAAAAGAGTATGGTGTAACTGTTGTTCCCACCAGTTTTCTGATTGATAAGGAAGGAAAAGTTATTGCGAATAATTTAAGAGGAGAAGCATTGCAGAAAAAAATGGCTGATATTTTTAATAAATGAGAATAAGAAAATATACCGGAAGCGGTATGAGGTATTAAATAGTTCTTGATCATTGCACAATTATTTAGGTTTGATAATGACTTTTCATATTCATCTTATGGCTATTAGTATATAGGCACTTCTTTTCCTGAAAATAAAAACATAGATTTAATCATCAATATTGGACTTGAATTCAGTTGCTCACCTGAAATTATTTTCTACAATGCCTGCCTTTCTCAAACCATTTTTATTCTGGTGTTGCTATACACTATTTTTTATCCCTGCTTATGCAGATGTAAAGCTCCCACAGCTGATCAGTAATTCGATGGTATTGCAAAGGGATGTTCCTTTGAAGATCTGGGGCTGGGCCGATGCCGGAGAAAATGTTTCTGTAGAATGGGCAGGAAAAAAATACAATGCCCTTGCCGGAGTAAAGGGCAACTGGCTGATCACACTGCCAGCTATTAAAGCCGGTGGGCCTTTTACAATGAACATCACAGGTAAGAACAGAATTAGTATTACAGACATTATGGTAGGGGATGTCTGGTTTTGTTCGGGCCAGTCAAATATGGTAATACCGATGGAGCGGGTAAAAGAAAAATACCCTGAAGAAATTTTATCGGCCAATTATCCTGAGATCAGAAATTTCTTTGTTCCAACAGTTTCTGATGTGCGAAAAGTGCACGAAGATTTGCCAACCTCTAAATGGGTGGTTACCAGTCCTGCTACTGTAAGCCCGATGGGAGCCGCCACTTATTTTTTTGCAAAAAAGTTGTATCAAAAATATCATATCCCTATTGGTATTATCAATTCAAGTGTAGGTGGAACACCGGCAGAAGCTTGGGTAAGTGCTGACGGGTTCAAAGAATTTGAGCCTTATACATCAAGACTTACACAATTTAAAGACTCATCTTTTTTCAGGCCATTGATGCAAACAAATTCTCCTGCAAACAATAGAAGAATTGTAATGGAGGATAAGGGAATTACAGGACCGCTGAAATGGTATGACACTTCTTATCATCCAAAAAACTGGCACAAATTCTGGATGCCCGGTTATTGGGATGATCAGGGCACTAAAAATTTGCATGGTGTACTCTGGTTTCGCAAAGAGATAGAGATTCCTGCAACTATGACGGGTCATCCAGCCAAATTATTTCTTGGAAGAATTATTGATGCAGATGAAGCGTATGTAAATGGAATAAAAGTTGGAAACATTACTTATCAATACCCGCCACGCAGATATGAGATTCCTGCTAACCTCCTTAAGGCCGGAAAAAATACCATTGTTGTACGTGTTACAAATACAGCAGGCAAAGGTGGATTTGTACCCGATAAAAATTATTCTATCACTGATGGTAAAGAAAAAATTGACCTTCGTGGTGAATGGTATTACCAGGTAGGTCAGGTGCAAATACCCGTTACTATTAATAATGCGATTGCCGGTTTCAGCGCTCAAAATGAGCCATCGGGTTTATATAATACAATGGTTGCGCCGGCTGTTAACTATGCAGTTAAAGGGTTTTTATGGTACCAGGGTGAAGCAAACAGCGGAAGGGCTGCTGATTACAGCAGGATTATGAAAGAACTGATTACCGACTGGCGCAGTAAATGGAATATGGGCGAACTGCCCTTCATCTATGCACAATTGCCCAATTTTATGGAAGTAGTGTACTATCCGGTTCAAAGCCAATGGGCCGAATTACGCGAACAACAACTGCAAACACTTTCTGTTTCGAATACAGCCATGACAGTTAATATTGATCTTGGTGAATGGAATGATATACACCCATTGAATAAAAAAGAGGTGGGAGAGAGAATGGTATTGGCTGCTTTAAAACTGGCGTATGGAGAATCTGTTGCGCATAGCGGGCCACTTTATCGATCTTCAGAAATTAGTGGAAATAGGATTATTATAACATTCAATAATACAGGTACTGAACTGATCAGTATTGATGGAGAGCCGCTATCGCAGTTTGCTATTGCTGGTGCGGATAAAAAATTTGTTTGGGCCAATGCACGTATTGAAGGTAATAAGGTAATTGTTTGGAGCGATGAAGTGACCGATCCGCTTTATGTTCGGTATGCATGGGCCGATAATCCGGAAGGAGCAAATTTGTATAATAAAGAAGGATTACCCGCATCGCCGTTTAGAACGGATAAACCTGTTTACAATAATCATTAACTAAGCGCCATATGAAATATTTGTTGCTTGCAGTCTGTATGTTACCGGGGATATCTGTCCTTGCCCAAATTCCCATACCCATAAATTTTACTGGAGAGCAGGATCATAAAAATATGATGGATCAGCTGGGAATCAGTAAACTCAGGCCCGGGCCAAGTGGAAATGAGTCTGCTCCCAATCATGCCAATTATGATGAATCTCTGGCAAACCCATTTCCTGATCTGCCTGATATTCTTACATTAAAAAATGGAACCAAAGTGTCTACTGCTTCTATGTGGTGGAAACAACGACGCCCCGAGATTAAGGAAGATTTTGAAAGAGAGGTAATTGGACGGATACCTAAAAATATTCCGAAAGTAAACTGGGAAGTAAAAGTTACGGATAATGAGCGGATAGGTTTTATGCCGGTGATCGCGAAAAAATTGATTGGTCATGTAGATAATACTGCTTGTCCGGATATTACAGTGGATATCAAAATGATCATGGTACTTCCGGCAAATGCAAAAGGGCCGGTGCCCGTTTTGGTGATGTTTGGCGGTGGCAATAGTTTACCTGCACCTGCACAGCCTAACGGTGAAGCGATGGAAAAATTGAATGAATCAATGAAGGCCTTGATGATTAAAAATGATCCTTCTCTAAAAGCAGTTTTTGATCAGTATCCGGCGTATACGCCAATTGTTGCGGCACCACCAACAGGTGGTTTTGGATTTGGTGCACCACAAACCACGCCTGGTCAGGATCTGCCAACCACACAACAATTGATTGCTGCCGGTTGGGGATATGTACAGATAGACCCTGCAAGTATCCAGGCAGATAATGGTGCAGGACTTACAAAAGGTATTATCGGATTGGTGAATAAAGGACAGCCACGCAAACCGGATGACTGGGGTGCTTTGCGTGCCTGGGCCTGGGGTGCAGCTCGTGCACTGGATTATCTTGAAACAGAACCAATGGTAGATGCAAAGCATGTGGGTATAGAAGGTGTTTCGCGTTATGGTAAAGCAGCTTTGATCACATTGGCATTTGAAGAGCGTTTTGCTATGGCATTGGTAGGTTCTTCGGGCGAAGGTGGGGCAAAACTGCATCGGCGTAATTTTGGCGAAGCCGTTGAAAGCCTTACCGGCGGCGGAGAATATCATTGGATGGCAGGTAATTTTTTAAAGTATGGAACTGCTGAATCATCTTTTGGTGCAAAGAATGCGGGAGATATTCCTGTTGATGCCCATGAACTGATCGCATTATGTGCCCCACGATTAACCTTCATCAGTTACGGTGTGCCGGAACAGGGTGATGCCAAATGGCTTGACCAACAGGGAAGCTATATGGCAACCATTGCCGCAGGCGAAGTATTCAAATTACTGGGTGTTAAAGATCTGGGTGTATCAAACGATTATAAAACAGAAAAGATGCCACCCGTTCTTACCGGCCTTTTAAATGGTGAACTTGCGTGGCGCCAGCATGCAGGAGGCCATACCGATGCACCCAATGTTAAATACTTTATTGATTGGGCCAGTAAAAAGATAGGGCATCCATTACCCGGGTCTGTTACAAACAGGTAAGTATTCTGGTTATCTATCATCATAAACCATACAAAGGGTAATGCAAATAGCATTACCCTTTGTATGTAAGAGCATAGCCCCGCACAGTTGAGCAGTGTACAACCCGATTTTGCATTTATGGCTATTGTACTACCTTAGTGCCGACGAATTTACCGAAGATACTCTCCGGTATCCATTGATAATTTTCTGAATTTTTGTGATAATGCATTTTGCCAGATTGTTGCGCGTATTTCTTTTTTGTCTAATGATACCTTTCGTATCAGTGTATGCACAAAACAATTTTGAGAAAACCGTTTTTCTGGTTATCCCCGCCAAGGCTTCTGTGCGGATAAGTTTTGGGGCAGAAAAATTAGCCGGTACTTTACAAAGAAATGGATATAAAGTTATCAAGGTTAATCAACAGCCAATTGAACAAACCAAACTGGTTATTTATATCAGTCAACGTTCAGATTCAATGTTTCTCCAAAAAAACGGAATTGCAAATCTGCCTGCTCAAAATCAATTAAAGAAAGAAGGCTTTAGTATTCAATCAATCAACAACAAAGTCATCATTACAGGCACAGATGCTTCAGGTGCTTTGTATGGTTGTATGGAGTTGGCAGAACGGATCAATATCCATAAAAAAATATTCCTGCCAATCAATATTACCGATGCACCACAAATGGTGATGCGCGGTACCTGTATTGGTATGCAAAAAACGGCTTACCTGCCGGGAAGAGATGTGTATGAATATCCATATACCCCTGAAACCTTTCCCTGGTTCTATGATAAAAAATTATGGATCCAGTATCTGGATTCAATGGTGGAGAATAGATTGAACTCCCTGTATCTGTGGAACGGCCATCCTTTTGCTTCACTGGTTCGTGTGAAAGAATATCCGTATGCAGTAGAAGTAGATAGCGCAACATTTAAAAAGAACGAAGAGATCTATGGGTTTCTCACCAAAGAAGCGGATAAGCGCGGCATCTGGGTGATACAGATGTTTTATAATATCATCGTATCAGAACCGTTTGCCAAATATCATAAAATAAAAACACAGGACAGAAACCGCCCCATCATTCCATTGATCGCCGACTATACAAGAAAATCGATTGCTGCATTCGTTGAAAAATATCCCAACGTAGGTTTAATGGTTGCCTTGGGTGAAGCCATGGAAGGGATAGGCAATGATGATATTGAATGGTTTACGAAAACAATCATTCCCGGTGTAAAAGATGGCTTGAATGCATTGGGTAAAACTGAAGAACCTCCCATTGTATTGCGTGCGCATGATACGGATGCACCGGCTGTGATCAAAGCATCCAAATCTTTATATGGAAATTTATATACTGAAGCAAAATTCAACGGCGAAGCGTTAACCACTTATGAACCCCGCGGTAAATGGGCCGATCTGCATCGAACACTTAGTCGCCTGGGGTCTGTTCAAATTGAAAACGTACACATTCTTGCTAACCTGGAACCCTTTCGCTATGCTGCTTCAGATTTTATCCAGAGATCGGTTGGTGCGATGCACAGTATTTATGAAGCGAATGGATTACATCTTTATCCACAGGCATCTTACTGGGACTGGCCTTATACTGCCGATAAAACATCGCCCCGTTTATTACAAATAGAACGCGACTGGCTTTGGTATAAACAATGGAGCCGTTATGCATGGAATGCCAATAGAAAGGAGAAAGATGAATTTGTGTATTGGTCAAATTTACAGGCAGGAAAATTTGGGATGGATGTTGCGCAGGGTAAGCAAATACAAACAGCTTATAACGAAACCGGAGAAATTGCACCTAAATTATTGAGGCGATTTGGGATAACGGATGGGAACCGGCAAACACTGACCTTGGGTATGTTAATGACACAACTGATCAATCCATACCGGTTTGGATTATTTGACCTGATGTACGATTCTGAAAGTCCGGAAGGAGAGAAGTTAATTGAATATGCAGAGAAAGAATGGAATCATCAGCCACATATTGGTGAAACTCCCATTCAAATCATCAAAGAAGTGCAGGAGCATGGCCGTAAAGCGGTTGCTGATATTGAACAGGCTGCCTCATTTGTTAAAAAAGAAAAAACAGAATTTGAACGCATTAAAAACGATATGTACTGTTATCAGGCATTGGCCAATCATTATGCACAAAAAGCAGAAGCTGCTTTATTGATATTGCGTTATAAATATTCGAATAATGTGAGTGATCTCGAAAAAGCATTGCCTTATCTGCAGAAAAGTATTGAGAGTTATAAAAAATTAGTATCACTTACACGCAATACTTACCTGTATGCGAATAGCATGCAAACACAACAACGTAAGATCCCCATCCGTGGTGTTAACGGAACTTTTAAAACATGGGAAGAAGTATTGGTTCCTTTTGAGAATGAGTTGAGCCATTTTAAACATAAGATTGATTCTCTAAAAACGCATGTAGTTTCAACAGAGGTACTTAATCCATTAATCAATGCCAATATTCAGTTATTGGATGCCGGAAATAGTTTTACGCTTGACAGCTCTTCACATCCATTTGCCGATACAAGTTTGATGATCACAGGTCTTGCCAATGAATTGAAAGGATTGAAAAGTGTACAGCTATCGTTTAAGCAACAGGTAAAACAAGGAACAACGATATCATTCACAAATTCAAAACCGGTAAAAGTATTGGTTGGATTTTTTAATAAAAAAGAAGCCGGCCTGCTAAAAGCACCTGAGTTGGAAACAGATGCAGGTGCCAATAATTTTGGTCAGGCAGAAACTGCAATTGCCAATGGACTTGTGGTGAAAGGGGTATCATCCATTAATATTCATACCTATTCATTTAAGCCCGGAAAAAACACTTTAACACTGGCGAAGGGAGCTTGTTTAATACTTGGTTTTATTGATGAAGATCAGCATCTGCGTTTGTATGATGCTGGGTTATATGAAACCGGAAGTAAGAAAGAAATTGATTGGTTGTTTGAATAAATTCTATTTTGAATGTTGAATGCTAAATTTTAAATATTGGCATTCCTTATTTAACATTTAGCATTCAACATTTAAAATAATTGCTGCCGTATGAAAAAAATATTATTATATCTATTCCTTCCTGTTTACTGTGTCGCACAGAATTCTCCATTCTCACTTTGGTACAAACAACCTGCAGTTAAATGGACAGATGCTTTGCCGATAGGTAATGGCAGCATGGGAGCCATGATTTATGGAGGTATTCAGGAAGAACATATCCAATTCAATGAATCTACTTTGTGGACGGGCCGCCCGCGCGACTATCAGCGCAATGGTGCGGTTGCTTATCTTGATTCCATTCGTCAATATCTCTTTCAAAACAAACAGAAAGAAGCGGAGGAATTAGCAGAAAAACATTTTATGGGATTGAAAGATGTGGATGATGCGGTTTATCTCAATCAAAAAAAAGAATGGCAACAAAAAGTGATCACCGATAAACAATTTGCGGCACCGGATTATACTGATGAAAATTGGTCTGCAATGCAATTGCCCACACTAAACGGATGGGAAGAAACGGGCAAAGAAGGACTGGATGGTTCTGTATGGTTTCGTACAAGCTTTCAACTGCCAAAAGAATTTGTCGGGAAAAATATGCAGATAGATCTTGGCAGAATTCGTGATCTGGATATTACTTATATTAACGGTCACCAGATTGGTTCTACAGAAGGCAATACCTTAAAAAGAAGCTACACCATTGATGCTTCATTTTTAAAAGAAGGGAAAAATGTAATTGCGGTACAGGTGCTTAATTTTTATGATAAAGGCGGATTTATCGGGATCAAAGAAAATAGAAAAATATTTGTAGTGTATCCGAAAGGAGAAACAACTGATAAGGGAATATTGCTATCAACCAATTGGAAATATTTTATTCAGGATCAAAACCCGCCGCATTTTCCGCAATACCAGGCAAGTTATCAGCCTTTTGGAGATGTGTTCTTTAAGTTCGATAATGTACTGGGGATCTCAGATTATAAACGTGAACTAGATATCAGCAGATCGATCTCAAGAGTAATGTATACATCAGGGGATACACATTTTACAAGAGAATATTTTGCATCCAATCCCGCAAAAGCGGTTGTCATGCATTTCACGACTGATAAACCCGGCTCCATTAATTTATCGGCATCTTTTGGAACTGTGCACAATACATATTCTATCCGTAAAATTGATGAACAAACGATCGCATTGGAAGTGCAGGTAAAAGATGGTGCTTTAAAAGGTGTTGCGTATTTGCATTTGGAATTAGTAGGCGGCAAAGCCTCTGTTATAAATAATCAATTGGTGTTGAAAAAAGTTAATGAAGCCAGCTTCTATCTGGTTGCAGCCACCAATTTTAAAAATTACAAAGATGTTTCTGCTGATGCAGTTGCTAAATGTGTCGCCATTCTTCAATCACTAAAAGGGAAAACCTATGGTGATATTAAAACGACTCATATTAATGACTATCAAAAATTATTCAATACTTTTTCTTTTACATTAGGTGATCAGCAAGCACCGGTAATACCAACGGATGAACGTATCAAACAGTTTACTATTGAGAAAGATCCTTCCTTGCTTACTTTATATGTTCAGTATGCACGTTATCTTTTATTGTCCTGTTCGCGTTCTAATTCAACACAACCTGCCAATCTGCAGGGCATCTGGAATAACCTGTTAACGCCGCCATGGGGCAGTAAGTACACCACCAATATCAATCTCGAAATGAATTACTGGCCGGCAGAGATATTGAATTTGTCTGCATCCACAACACCATTATTCAATGCTATTCAGGAAGCAAGTGTATCTGGCATAAAAACAGCAAAGGAACATTATAATGCTAAAGGCTGGGTATTGCATCATAATATGGATCTGTGGAGAGCCACTGCGCCAATCAATGCATCGAATCATGGGATCTGGGTTAGCGGTGCAGCATGGCTTTGCCAGCATATATGGGAGCATTATTTGTTTACGCAGGATAAAAATTTTCTGCGGATAAATTATCCTGTCATGAAATCGGCGTCAATGTTCTTTACGGATTTTCTGATTAAAGATCCCAACACAGGATGGCTGATCAGTACCCCATCCAATTCTCCCGAAAATGGAGGATTAGTGGCAGGGCCAACCATGGATCATCAGATCATCCGGGAATTATTTAAGAATACCATTGCGGCAGCGCAGGTATTAAACACCGATCAATCCGAAATAAAAATATGGCAGGATACATACAGCAGAATTGCCCCTAATCAAATTGGTAAGTATGGTCAGTTGCAGGAATGGCTGAAAGATGTGGACGATACTACCAACAAACACCGCCATGTATCTCATTTATGGGGCGTATATCCCGGTACGGATATTATTTGGAAAAATGAAAAGATGATGACAGCTGCCCGACAGTCATTATTATACCGGGGCGACGACGGTACAGGATGGAGTTTGGCGTGGAAAGTGAATCTTTGGGCAAGATTCAAAGACGGGGATCATTCGCTGGCAATGGCTAAAAAATTATTGAGTTCAGCAGATGATGAAACTGGTGTGAGTGAGAAGGGCGGCGTATATAAAAATATGTTTGATGCACATCCGCCATTTCAGATAGATGGAAATTTTGGAGGTGCCGCGGGCGTTGCTGAGATGCTCATACAAAGCCATGAAGGATATATCGATATATTACCTGCATTGCCGAAAGCGCTGAAAAATGGTGAGATAAAAGGGTTGTGTGCCAGAGGAGGTTTTGAGATTAGTATGATTTGGGCTAACCATGTTTTAGAAACAATAAACATCAGTTCTGTTTCAGGAAACATTTGTAAGGTTCAATATGGAAGTAAACAAAAAGAGTTTACAACACAAAAAGGTAAAACATACAGGCTCAATAAAAATTTAGACTTGTTGTAATGAATAATATCTTGCCGGGATATTTTTTAAGTGATAACACTTTTCAAACTGATTGCTTTCGCCTTTGCAGGTTCGGAATTGTGATTGCTTTGCATCAACATGGTTTTCATTCTCACACTATTTCTTATAAACATTACCGCCATTCAATATAAGAAAATGAAAAAATGTATTTTTTTAATTGCATTTGTCTTGATCGCTTTTCAGGGAATTACACAAACATTGGCAGTTACCAATCTGCATTGCGGGCATAGAACCAATCCTTTAGGTGTTGATGATTTGAAACCTTTTCTTGATTGGCAGCTTATCTCCTCCAATAAAAATGTGTTGCAAACGGCTTACAGAATTCTTGTGGCAGATGACAGCATGCTCTTGCAAAATAACACAGCCAATATCTGGGACTCTAAAAAAATAACCTCAGCAAAATCAATACAGGTAAGGTATTCGGGTATTGAACTAAAATCAGCCAAAACCTATTACTGGAAAGTGATCGTTTGGGATAATCAAGGAATTACAGCAAGCAGTAAAACGGGGTATTGGCAAATGGGTTTAACTGAACCTTCTGCATGGGCCAATGCCCGGTGGATCGCGTATGATCTATTACCAGACTCCAATAAAATTATTCCTGCAGCTCATGGTAATGGTAAGAAAGCATGGGGTAAACGAAAAGATATCCTGCCCATATTCAGAAAACCTTTTGTGGTTACTAAAAGTGTAAGGAATGCAACGCTGTTCATTTCCGGACTTGGTCATTTTGAAGCATTCATCAATGGTAAAAAAGTAGGCGATCATTTTCTCGATCCGGGGTGGACGAAATACGATAAACAGGCCATGTATGTTACATTCAACGTAACGGATATGTTACATCAAAACAACAATGCTATTGGTGTGATGTTGGGAAACGGATTTTTTTATGTGCCCGGCGAAAGATATCGCAAACTAACCGGTGCGTATGGTTATCCAAAAATGATCTGCCGTTTGTTGGTCACTTATACAGATGGAACTTCTCAGAATATTGTTAGTGATGAATCCTGGAAAACCGCTCCTTCACCCATCACCTTCAGCAGTATTTATGCCGGTGAAGATTATGATGCCAATCTTGAACAGAAAAACTGGAATGATATAAACTTCACAGATGCATCCTGGAAGAATGCATTGATTACTGATGGCCCTCAATTGGTTTCGCAAAAACAGGAGCCATTAAAGATCATGCAAAGTTTTTCTCCCATTACAACAACAAAAATTACGGATAGTATTTACGTGTATGATGTTGCTCAAAATATGTCTGGCATTCCGCAGATCTCACTGCAAGGCAAAAAAGGAGATACGGTTAAGATCACTACAGCAGAATTATTAAATGCCGATGGAACCGCCAATCAAAAAGCAACGGGAGGCCCAAGTTATTATCTCTATGTTTTAAAAGGAGAGGGTATTGAAACATGGCAACCACGGTTTACCTATTATGGGTTCAGGTATATTCAGGTGTATGGTGCGGTTCCGGCAAGTGAAAAAAATACATTGCATTTACCTGTTGTTGTTTCTGTAAAAGGATTGCATACGAGGAACGCTGCAGTACGTGTGGGTTCCTTTAGTTCTTCCAATGACCTGTTTAATAAAACATCAGAATTGATTGATTGGTCGGTTAAAAGCAATATGGCCAGTGTGTTTACCGATTGCCCGCATCGCGAAAAGTTAGGATGGCTGGAAGAAACCCATTTGGTGGGCAGTTCCGTAAAGTTTGATTATGATATTGCCACACTTTGCAGAAAGGCCATCACCGATATGCAGGTATCACAAGCTGCCAATGGATTGGTGCCTGAAATAGCCCCGGAATTTGTTCAGTTTGATGAGCCATTCCGCGATTCGCCGGAATGGGGTAGTGCATCTATTATTCTTCCCTGGTATGTGTATCAATGGTATGGTGATGTTGATGTGTTGGAGAATAGTTATGGTATGATGCAACATTATATCAGTTACCTGCAAACTAAAGACAGTAGCCGTATCCTGAAGCAAGGGCTGGGCGATTGGTATGATCTGGGGCCTGAACATCCCGGCGTATCTCAGCTTACGCCTAAAGGACTTACAGCAACAGCAACTTATTATTATGATCTTACTTTATTAACTCAGATTGCAAAACTGTTGAACAAAGCAGAAGATGCAAAAAAATACAGCGAGTTAGCCAAAGAAGTAAAACAGGCATTTAATAAAGCATTCTTTCATGCAGATACAAAACAATATGGTTCAGGCAGTCAAACTTCGAATGCCATGGCAGTGTATATGAAGCTGGTGGATGAAAAAAATAAAACTGCAGTGGTTGATAATATTGTAAAAGATATCCGGGGAAGAAATAATGCACTCACCGCAGGTGATATTGGTTACCGTTACCTGTTAAAAGTTCTCGATGAAGCCGGCAGAAGTGATGTGATCTTCGACATGAATAACCGCAGCGATGTTCCGGGTTACGGGTATCAACTGGCAAAAGGAGCAACCGCACTTACTGAGTCGTGGCAGGCATTGCCGGGTGTTTCCAATAATCATTTTATGTTGGGGCATATATTGGAATGGTTTTATGAAGGACTTGCGGGTATCAGTCAGTCAGTTGAAAGTGCGGGCTTTAAGAACATTGTGATCCGTCCGCAGATAGTGGGTGATGTTACGCATGCCAAAGCAGATTTTCAGTCGCCTTATGGATTGATTGTAAGTGATTGGACTAAGAAGAATGACCAGTTTGAATTGAATATTACTGTTCCTGCCAATACAAACGCAACAGTATATTTACCTGCCACAGAAAAGTCATTGATCACAATCGATGGTAAAAAAAAGGAAGCAATAAAATTTGAAAACGGGAAAGCGGTTATTAATACCGGGTCAGGTAATTATCATTTTGTAGTTAAGTAAAGGAATAGTATGAGATTTTTTTTTGAAACACATAGAAACATAGGTTAAAACCAAGGGCAGATAGAATTGAATACTATGTGAACTTTTGTCTAACCTATGACCCTATGTGTTTCAAAAATATATATCATGGGCCCTTACACATTTATTTATAATACTAGCACAATACGTTGGAAATATGCCAAAAATAAAATTCCTTATTATAATTTTTCTTAGCTGTGTATTTCAAATATCCAATGCACAGGTTGTGCCGGATAGTGTAATGAACAGGATCTACAACCAGGTAAAAACACCTTATAAATACGGAATGATCATCGTTCCTGAAAATGATACAAAGAAAATAGATTGCCCCTCTGTTTTTAGAATGGGTGATCACTGGTACATGACTTATATTTTATTTGATGGAAGAGGATATGAAACATGGCTGGCAAAAAGTGATGACCTGTTGAACTGGAAAACAATGGGTAAAACATTGTCATTTAATAACGATACCACTATTTGGGATGCCGGTCAGAAAGCGGGGTATATTGCTTTACATGATACAAAATGGGGAGGCGATTATTCAATTCAAAAATATAATGACCAATATTGGATGAGTTATATTGGTGGAAATACAAGAGGATATGAAGCAGGGCAATTATCAATTGGTATTGCTTCAACCACAAAAGACCCAGTCACTCCGCATGAATGGAAAACACTGGATAAACCTGTTTTGAGCTCCATTGATAAAGATGTTCGCTGGTGGGAGGACAAAAAATTATTTAAGAGTACAATTATCCAGGACAAACAAAAACAGACAGGTCATTCATTCGTAATGTATTATAATGCCAATGGAGATACTTCTCATGACCGTGATAAAAAAACACGGTGGTTTGAACGGATTGGTATGGCGGTGAGTGATGACATGCTTCACTGGCAAAGATTTCAAACAAATCCTGTGATGCATCATAAAATCGGGATCACGGGAGATGCTGTGATTCAGAAAATAAGCAATGTTTGGGTGATGTTTTATTTTGGTGCATTCTGGGAAGGAAGAAAAGATGCATTCAACCGTTTTGCCTGCTCTTATGATTTGATTAACTGGACAGACTGGAAAGGAGATGATCTCATTAGATCATCGGAACCCTATGATGAAAAATACGCGCACAAATCATTCGTGGTTAAATGGAAGGGAACGGTGTATCATTTTTATTGCGCCGTGAATAATAAAGACCAGCGTGGAATTGCGGTGGCAACATCTGTTGATAAAGGAAAAAGTGCATTGAGTTTTAATAACAAATAATTTATGTGGGATTAATAATAACTCGGCGAATTCTCTGCATCTCCCTGTCTCTGCCTTGAATAAATATTTAGAGATTAATGAAGCGTGAGTTCATTTTCACCGCAGAGACAGGGAGATGCAGAGAATTCGCAGAGAGTTACAAATCTGTCCAAGGCATAAGGATTTAATAAATAATTGTATGAGAAAAGTATCACTATTATTGACTCTATTGATTTTTGGGCAGGCAAATGCACAACGGGTAATCACAGATTTTAACAGAAACTGGAAATTCTTTTTAGGAAACGACAGTTTAGCTTCACAATCATCATTCAATGATAATAGCTGGCGTAAACTGGAGCTTCCGCACGACTGGAGCATAGAATTACCCTTTGATGAAAAAGCACCTGCTACCAATCAGGGTGGGGCATTGCCCGGTGGTATTGGTTGGTATAGAAAAAGTTTTATACTGCCTGCATCGCTTACAAACAAGAATGTTTTTATTGAGTTTGACGGAATCTACCGAAACAGCGAAGTTTGGATCAATGGTCATTACCTTGGCAAGCGGGCAAATGGATATATATCATTCCGCTATGAATTAACACCCTGGTTGAAATTTGGTGATCATCCCAATATCATTTCCGTAAAAGTTGATAATTCACAGCAACCTAATTCACGCTGGTATACGGGTTCCGGCATATATCGGAATGCCCGGTTAATAACTACCAACAAAATAGCAGTAAGTGAATGGGGAAGTTTTGTTACAACACCGAAAATAACTAAACGGGCAGCTGATATCGATTTGGTAATCAATATTACTTCCCAAAGTACGGGTACGGAAACAGTGAAATTAGTATCAAGTGTATATAATGCATCAGATGAAATTGTTGTAAGTCAATCAACGGATGTAATATTAAAAAACAAGCTTACTTCATCCCAACAAACGCTGCATCTCAATGATCCAAAGTTATGGTCTGTGGAACAGCCATATTTGTATAAAGTGGTTACTTTGATCCTGCAGAATAAT
>CANBSW010000029.1 GCA_947372235.1 Chitinophagaceae bacterium
CGAGTTTGTGTTTAATACAATAATCCACTGCCCGGCTGAATTTCTCTCCCATCACACTACCCAAAGATCCACCAATAAATTCAAAATCCATACAGGCAACAACGATACCTTCACCATTTACAGTTCCCACAGCTACACGCATCGAATCTTTGAGGTCTGTTTTAGAATGGATATCATCCAGTCTTTTCTGGTAGGGTTTCAGATCGGTAAAACCAAGGGCATCTATGCTTTGAATATTATCAAAAAGTTCTGTGTATTCCTTATTATCAAATAACACATCAAAATATTCTTCACTGCCTATACGATGGTGGTAATTACATTTCGGGCAAACAAAAAGGTTTTCTTTTAATTCGCTGGTGGTGCAGATGTAGTTGCACTCCGGGCATTTATTCCACAAGCCTTCCGGGGTTTCCTTTTTATCGGCTGTAGAGGTTAATATACCTTTTCGTATACGTTTAAACCATCGTGGTTTTGCAGGGTCTCCACCCTGGGCTTCCTCTCCGGTTAAATTTGCTTCAAAATCTTCTTCACGTTCTTTTTTCATAACGGTCTATTGCAATTGGGGCGGTAAATATAATAACTTTTGGCTAGCTGAGTCCATCCCTTTACCTCCCTCTACACCTCCCTGATAAATAAGCGGTTTTACCGCTTATTTAGCGTCCCTCCTGAGAGGAGGGATTTGTTTAGTAAGATACACAATTTGGGGGAGGTGAAATGGGGGGAGGTTATCATTGAATTACGCAATTGTAATCGCTCCATCCAAATAAACATCCTGAACTGCATTTAACAGATCAACCCCTTCATTCATCGGTCTCTGAAATGCTTTTCTACCCAATATCAAACCCATACCACCGGCTCTTTTGTTGATGACAGCTGTAGTTACTGCTTCCGACATATCACTGGCACCCTTACTTTCGCCTCCGGAATTGATCAATCCAATACGGCCGTTATAACAATTCAATACCTGATATCTGCATAGATCAATAGGGTGGTCTGTTGTCAATTTTTCATAGACCAACGGACTGGTTTTGCCATGTTTGGTAGCAAGATAGCCTCCATTATTGGTAGGTAATTTTTGTTTGATGATATCTGCCTGTAAGGTTACCCCTAAATGATTTGCCTGACCGGTAAGGTCAGCTGCTTGATGATAATCCACTCCATCTACTTTAAAGCCGTTGTTACGCAAATAACACCAGAGAATGGTAGCCATACCCAGTTCATGTGCCATTTCAAAAGCTTCTGCAACTTCTTTGAGTTGGCGTGCACTTTCTGCGCTACCCCAGTAGATAGTAGCACCTACGGCTACTGCACCCATATTCCAGGCGCTTTTGATGGTGCCAAACATAGTTTGGTCAAAGCGGTTGGGCAGGCTCAAAAACTCGTTATGATTGATCTTTACTATAAATGGGATCTTATGTGCATATTTCCGGCTCATCAGTCCCAACACTCCATAAGTAGAAGCCACTCCGTTACAACCGCCTTCTATGGCCAGTTTGATGATATTCTCAGGATCGAAGTAGATAGGATTTGGCGCAAATGCAGATCCGCCACTATGCTCAATGCCCTGATCTACCGGAAAAATGCTGCAATAACCTGTTCCACCCAATCTTCCATGATTGAGAAGGGTTTGAATATTACCCAGGGTTTGGTTATTTCTGTTGCTGTTGATCCAGATATCATCTACATGGGTGGGTGATGGTAAATGAATACTATTCTTATCAATTGTTTTGCATTGATGATCCAACAGGTAAGAAGCCTGGTTTCCAAGAAGACCCTGGATTTTTTGGTTTGACATGGAAGAATGATTTTGTTAGATAAGCAATCGGGTTATGGCTTGCAAATATTGCTAACAATTGTTAGTATGCCAAAAAAAGCAATTATTTGCGGATTACGCTACTATGGTCTTTCTCATTTACAATAAGGCTATCCATATGGTTGGAGAGATAATTCCTTGATATAAAGATTGCCAGATTATCCTTAAACAGGATTGTATCAAAAGAATTAAAGGAGTATTTCTCCCGGTCATAAAGATCTGTAAACCGATATATATAATTGCCATCACCAAGATTAAGTTTACCTGCGAACCCTATTGCTGATACGTAAGCAGTTGTATCGATGATGTAAGGTCTTCCCAGGTTAAACCCGAAAATATTAGTGGCCCAAATTTTCTTTTTTGTTTTAAGATCAATCTTTTCAACACGACTTATTCCGGTTTCATTGTCTGTTTCCTCGTAAAATATCCAAAGCAGATTTGCATTTTTATACAGGTACGCTTTTTCTACGATTTGATCTGTTTGCAGTTGAAATGAAGCTGCTGAATCCTGCCCCCAGAGAACATTACCATTAGTTGCTATTGAGCAGCTAATCCCTTCAACAGTTGCTGTTAATGTATCTTCTTCAATATTCGCTGTCTTGTTTTTAGGTAGCGCCCTGACAGGAAAAATAATATCCTGTCGGGAGGACAGGATATTATTTGTTGAATTTTTGGTAACATCATTCTTGCAGGAAAAAAATCCCATGATGCAAAATAATATGGGGATGATCCGTTGCAATACTTTAATTAGGCATTCCTGTTTATGCAATTCAGATCTTCAAAAGCAACTTCCAAACGCTTGCTGAAACTTTCTTCTCCTTTGCGTAACCAAACACGTGGATCGTAATACTTTTTATTTGGTTTATCTGCTCCTTCAGGGTTGCCCAATTGTCCTTGCAGGTATCCTTCGTTCTTAACGTAGAACTGCTGGATGCCTTCCCAGAAAGCCCATTGTAAATCGGTATCAATATTCATTTTAATGGCACCATAACTGATCGCTTCCCTAATCTGGTGTTGCGGAGATCCACTTCCACCATGAAATACAAAGTAAACCGGTTTAGGGCCTGTTTTCAGTTCCTGCTCAATATAATCCTGACTGTTTTTTAAGATAACAGGTCGCAGTTCAACATTACCCGGACTGTACACACCATGTACATTACCAAAAGCAGCGGCAACTGTAAACATATTACCTACTTTGCTCAGTTCGGTATAAGAATAAGCAACGTGTTGAGGTTGTGTATAGAGTTTGTCATTTTCAACGCCACTGTTATCAACCCCATCTTCTTCACCACCTGTAACACCCAATTCAATTTCAATACTCATGCCCAATGGAGCCATGCGTTTGTAAAATTCAACAGAGGTTTGAATATTTTCTTCCAGCGGTTCTTCAGAAAGATCAAGCATGTGAGAACTAAAAAGGGGCTGGCCTTTTTCTTTGTAAAACTGTTCACCAGCATCGATCAAACCACTGATCCATGGCAACCATTTTTTAGCAGCATGATCGGTATGCAATACCACAGGTACGCCATAGTATTTTGCAACATTGTGAATATGTAAGGCACCTGAGATACCGCCTGAAATATTTCCCTGGAGTTTATCATTCGGCATGCCTTTTCCGGCAATGAATTGCGCACCACCGTTTGAGAATTGTATGATTACAGGTGAGTTAACTTTTGCTGCAGTTTCCAGTACGGCATTGATGGTATTGGAACCAATGGTGTTAACGGCCGGAAGGGCAAACTGGTTGTCTTTTGCATCATTGTATAATGCTTCTAATTCTTTGCCGAATAATACACCGGCGCTGTACTTTTTCATGTTTAAAAGGGTTTTGTTTTGATGAGCCGCAAAGGGTTCATTTGCTATCGGCAAGATACTTTACTTACTGCAAACGGTTGTTAGCTTTTTGGATACTTTCATTCACAAGATATCCTACTTTTTCAGCTGTTTTAATAGCCGGCTTATATAGGCAGAGGCAAATTGCATCCGGCTGCCGTACCAACTGAAGATCTCTCCATCAACCAAAACTATCCGTGCATTGGGTAATGTGGTTTGTAATTCGTCCACCTGTTTTTGTTGAAAAGGGTAGGGTTCGGATGAGAGCAAAACCAGTTCTGCATTTTTTGCTTTCAATTCTTCAATGGTAATTTCCGGATAGCGCAAAGTATCAATACATATATTTTCGAAGCCACATAACTGAAGCAGACAATGTATAAAAGTATCTCCTCCCGCTGCCATATAGGGATCTTTCCAGATCAGATATACTGTTCGGATTTTTTTGTTATTGGATGATCTGATCTGCAAACTCAATTCGTCAAAATCATTTTTGATTGTATTCACCAATCCGGTTGCTGCAATATTTTTTCCGGTGATGTTGCCAATACCCTGGATCATGCCCAATGCATCTTCCATATTTTGAATATCACTGATCCATACCGGTGCAATTTTTTCCAATGCTTCTATCTGTTCTTTGGTATTCTCTTCTTTATTGGCGATGATAAGGTCTGGCTGTAAAGATTTAATAAGGTCGATCTTCACATTTTTTGTTCCGCCAACCCTTGTTTTGGTGGTAAACCATTGTTTGGGATGAACACAGAATTTAGTGATACCTATTACTTCTTCGGCCAATCCCAGATCAAATAATAATTCTGTTTGTGAGGGAACCAATGAAATGATTCGTTTGGGTATTGCAGGTATTTCTACAAGCCTTTTTAATTGATCAGTATACGTTGGCATCAGTTAAAATTAACAAGAAATATCTCCGAAACATTTTAAGTGTTAGTGAAAATTTATTGCTTTATCTATACTTATACCACGAACCGGTATTAAACAACAAAACCGTTTCATCTTCTTTGATATAATCTTTCTCAATCAGTTTCTTCAAACCGATATAAGTAGCACTTCCTTCAGGCGATAATAACAGACCTTCCATCCTTGCGATCGTTTCCATACCTGATGCCATTTCTTTTTCGCCAACACTTATTGCTGTTCCTCCACTTTCTCTAACAACCTGTTGTATCTGGTCTTTTGCAAATGGAAAGGGAACTGCCAGACCGCTTGCTATGGATGCTTCGGCTGTAAAATTTTCCGGAAATATGCCGGTCTCAAACATTTGTATCATGGGATTACAATTTTGTGATTGTACAATGATCATTCTGGGTAGCTTCCCTGTGATCCATGTTAATTCCTGCATTTCTTGAAATGCTTTCCACATGGCAATTAACCCTGTGCCTCCGCCAGTGGGATAAATTATTACATCCGGTAATTGCCAGTTTAGTTGTTCTGCTATTTCAAAACCTAATGTTTTTTTGCCTTCTATCCGATAGGGCTCTTTCATGGTCGATATATCAAACGCCCCGGTTTCTGCAGAAATTTGTCTTGCTTTTTTCCCGCACACATCTATCAGTCCATCCATCAATAATAATTCTGCACCATACATTCTGCATTCTTCTTTTAGTGTTTCAGAAGTATGCTTTGGCATAATAACTGTTGCCTTGATATTTGCTTTAGCCGCATAAGCACTCAAAGCCCCGCCTGCATTACCTGCTGTAGGAATTACACAATGCTCAATACCCAATTCTTTTGCTTTTGAAATGGCTGCGCTTAATCCTCTTGCCTTAAAGGAACCGGTTGGATTTATACTTTCATCTTTCAATAAAATATCTCTTATGCCAAGTTGGGAGGATAATTTATCTAAGGAATGAATGGGGGTCCAGCCTTCATTCAAACTAACAATATTCTCTTCATTCAAAACAGGCAGCAATGGGGCGTATCGCCACATATTATAAGACTTGTTGGCAAGTATTTTTTTGCTTAATCCGTTTAGATGGTAATGAGCAGAGAGAGGTTGGTTACAACAAACAGCAAATGATTGTAATTCATATACTGAATATATTTTTGAACATACAGGACATTGTAAATACTGTATACGGGAGAGAGTTGTTATGGCTGTTTCCACAGGTTAAAAGTAGTACTTACTTATAACCTTATCGATACATAGTTGTTATAATGCATAACTATATGTTATACAATTTTTGCGCAAGTTTGATGAAGCTTTTATTGAGTTCGCTGCTCTCACCTTTGCGTTGAATGAAGTAAAAATTCCTTTCAATATGCAAATCTTCGAAATGTATTTCAGTTAATTCACCATGTTTTATTTCCTTGATGATAGAACGCCGGGGAAGAAATCCCAGTGAATCAGATTCTATTAAAAAATTCTTTAAAGCCTCAGTTCCACCCAATCTTACTTTTATATTAAGGTCACTTATTTTGATCTTATGTTTTTCCAGGGAAAATTTTAAGGCAGCCAAGGTCCCACTTCCTCTTTCCCTGATGGCCATAGACATTAGCTTAATTTCATTGATGGTATAAGATTTTCTTTTGGTTATCGGACTTTTATTACTGCAAACTGCAACTACCTGATCGGTTAAAAAAGGCTGATAATCTACATTGGTAAGTTTCAATCTTCCTTCAATGATGCCCAGATTGATATCTCCGTTCAATAAAGCTTCCAGTACCAGCTCAGAATTTCTGTTTAGTGAGCTGATATGTATCTGAGGATAATGCTGGTTAAAAGATGACAATACTTTAGGCAGTATGTACAAAGCCACGGTGGTACTGGCGCCCAATTTTAAAACACCTTTTGCCTGCAATACATCTTTGATACTGGAGATCTCAAATTCAGTTTGTTCCTGTATGCGTTTTACTTCGGTAAGTTTTTCAAATAATAATTTGCCGGCGGGAGTGAGTTCTATTTGAATTCCTTTTCTGTCAAACAGTTTGGTCTTATAATATTCTTCAAGGGATTTAATATGCTTACTAATAGCCGGTTGAGATATATACAGTACCTGACTAGCTTTTGAAAAACTTTTTTGTTGGGCAACTGTCAGAAAAACATCATGTCTTGTTGAGATCATACTTTTCGATACGTAATTGTAAACTTAGCGGATGCTTTCTGTACCAATTATTTTGCAAGGCTGTGTATCACATCATATTTGGTAACGATATGGTATTCGCCTTTTTCATCTTTTGCCAGTACTGCACCGCTTTCTTTGGTGATCAAATTTCCCAAACGCTCAACAGGTGTATCAAAAGCAACGATCGGATAAGCCGGTTCCAGTACACTTTCTACCGTAGCATTTTTAATCTCCGGGCTGCTGAATATCTTTAAAAACAATCCGCTTTCACTAACTGCACCAATCAACTCATTGTTTTTTATTACCGGGATCTGTTCAATATCGTATTTCTTCATCAGTTCCACTGCCTGTGCTACCGTATGACCGGGTTCAATGGATACCAGTTTTTTGGTACTTCTTCCACTAACAATGTCTTTAAATGTTTTTACATCTAAAAATCCGCGCTCCATCATCCACTCATCATTATAAATTTTTCCTACATAACGGCTGCCGTGATCATGAAAAATACAAACCACCACATCGTCTTTGGTAAGGGTTGATTTTAATTGCATCAATCCCTGTATACAGCTGCCCGCACTGTATCCACAGAAGAGTCCTTCTTCTTTGGCAATACGCCTGGCCATTACTGCACCGTCTTTATCAGTAACCTGCTCAAACTTATCAATCACACTCATATCATAATTCTGCGGAACAAAATCTTCTCCAAAACCTTCTGAAATATAAGGATGCACCTGGCTCATATCTATCTCACCGGTATTATAATATTTGGTCAGCAACGATCCATACACATCAATGGCCCAGATCTGTATGTTGGGATTTTTTTCTTTCAGGTACATGGCTGTTCCGGTAATGGTTCCACCGGTGCCGGCTGTGCAAACTAAGTGCGTGATTTTTCCTTCTGTTTGCTCCCATATTTCCGGTCCGGTACTTTCATAATGCGCCTGACGGTTGGCCAGGTTATCGTACTGGTTCATGTACATAGAATTGGGTACTTCCTGGCCCAGTCTTTTGGCCACACTGTAATAACTTTTGGGATCTTCGGGTAGCACATTGGTAGGGCAAACAATTACTTCTGCACCCACAGCTTTCAGTATATCCGCCTTTTCTTTGGATTGTTTATCAGTAGTAACAAAAATGCATTTATAGCCTTTTACGCAGGCAGCCAATGCCAGGCCCATACCGGTATTGCCACTGGTGCCTTCAATGATGGTTCCGCCTGGTTTTAGTTTACCTTCTTTTTCGGCAACTTCCACCATTTTCAAAGCCATACGGTCTTTGATGGAATTACCGGGATTAAAATAATCCACTTTTGCCAGCACGGTTGCAGGAATATCTTTAGTGATCCTGTTAAGTTTGATCAGAGGGGTATTGCCAATGGTTTCCAGAATATTATTAAGCCACATAAACTAACACTTGTTTGCAACAAAGATAAAGTTTTGTGCCTCCGGAAGAGGGCCAATTGTAAAATAGATACTGCGAAATAGGGAATTTGTAAAAGATCATCGCGCCATGATAACTCTGTCATGTATAATTAACCAGACAGATAAACCTCCCCTATTAAAACAGTTTTACCATAAATACAGAAGCACTTTCATCGTGGCCATTGGTTGCTTCTTTAACAACTTCAGTTTTGTTTTTATCGGTTGACGCACTATTGTTGCTATGGAGGTATCCAAAAATAACAGCAGGTACAAGGGCAACAAGGGCGATTACGTTTGCAGTAAAAATGAGCTTTTTCATAAAATGTATTTTTTGATGTTTTTAATTACTTTGATAGAACAAAGATAAAGTATTTGATAGTACTATGCAATATATAGTACTAATTAAAGAGTAGTATTTTCGATGGCATAATAATGAGTTATGCTTTGGAATGCAGTAAATACAAGGGTTTGCAGATTCAGTCTATTCCAAAATGACTAAAATCTGATTTTGATGAGTGGAAAAATAGGAGGATGGGTGACAGAGAAAATAGCCCGGTTGGGAGGATTTGGCGATTATTTTCGCTCAAAATCTCTGTCTACAGAAAACTTCTCCGGAAATTTTGGGTGGATTTGGCTGTAGAAATTCATGATTTCCCGCATATCGATGGTAAAATCTGAAGGATAAATCACTTTACCAATGCCAGCTTTCTTTTTTTGATAGTCTACATAACCCAGACAAATAGGTACACCTGCACCCCGGGCCACATGGTAAAAACCCGTTTTCCATTTATTGGAAAGGCTGCGGCTTCCTTCGGGGGTAATTACAATAATCAATTCCTCATTTTGATCAAATAATTCAATCATGGATTCCACAAAACTGTTTCTTTCAGAACCCACACTGCGGGGTGAACGGTCGATGGCAATGCCGCCCAAGGGTTTCATTAATAAACTAAAAGGAAACCTCATCCATTCTTTCTTGATGGTAAACCTGATCTTCAGCTTATAAATGGCAAAAGATACCATCGTATACCATAAATCCCAGTTACTGGTATGCGGTGCTGCTATAATGATGCATTTCTTGATTTCAGGTGGCAGACTTTCATCAACGGTCCAATGGCTTATTTTAAAAATGCGGGCACAAAACGAAGAAACGCTCATTCAATAAATAATTAGGTCTGATAACAACAGATAAGGAGTCAGAAAGTTCTGCCTTAATAAAGTGGGGAATTGGAAACTAAATGGGATTCGTAAAAGAATCAGGATTTGAATTTGTCGGCAATCTTTCCGCAAAGATCACTTTCGATCATTTTCTCAGCAACATCGATCATATTCCTGAAAGCTTTGTCGTTGCTGATTCCGTGGCCAATGATCACCGGTTTGGCCACACCCAATACAGGTGTACCGCCATAGTTTTCATAATGGAAACGGGTAAAATAGGCATCATTTCCATAACCGCGTTGCTGTGTAATATCATACACAGATTCTGCCAGTTTAAGAACGATATTTCCGGTAAACCCATCACACACAATTACATCAGCCTTATCATTAAACAAGTCTCGGCCTTCTATATTACCAATGAAATTGATTTGTGTATTTTCTTTTAAGAGGGGATAAGTGGCCTGGGTAAGAATATTGCCTTTACCTTCTTCTTCGCCCACATTCATCAAACCAACTTTAGGGTTGTTGATGTTGAGGATGTATTGGGCATATAAACTTCCCAATAAGGCAAACTGATTTAATTGTTCCGGTTTGCAGTCGGCATTCAGTCCTACATCTACCAACACACCCGTACCGCCATTGATTTTTGGAACGATGGTGGAAATGGTAGGTCTCATCACACCTTCCACAGCTTTGATGCTGAACATGGCGCCTACCAGCATGGCACCTGTATTTCCGGCACTGATAAAAGCATCAATTTTCCCCGTTGCCAGCATATGAAAACCGATGGCAATGGAAGAACGCTGTTTTTCTTTCAGCGCTTTGGTGGGATGTTCGTGGTAACCAATTACTTCGGGGGCATGTACCAAATGCAAATTAGGTGATGTAACCCGGTGTTCCTCTAACAGAGGTTTTACCAGTGTTTCATCACCTATGCAATATAGTTGGGCCGTACGTATATTGTCAGACAAGTATAGCTGCAAGCCTTTCACCGCTTCCAGCGGTGCAAAATCTCCACCCATCATGTCTAAACCAATATTCATCGTGGCACGAAGTAAGAGTTGATCTAAAAAGGTTACGCTTTCAGAGGAGCTTTTTCAGCCACTACTTTTCCTTTGTAGAACAATTTACCTTCGCTCACGTGCGCGCGGTGGCGTACATGGGTTTCACCTGTGGTGCTGTCTTTGCTTAATGTTACTTCCTGAGCTACGTAGTGAGTTCTTCTCTTGGCGCTACGTTGCTGTGAATGTCTGCGTTTAGGATTCGGCATATCTCGAAATTTATAGTATCTAAAAAATTATTCTAAGTCTTTAAATTTATCCAACCCTTTCCAGGCTTTGTTATTGTCTTTCTGCACTTCTTCTTCCATCTTTCTCAGCTTTTCCAATACCTCGGTGTTACATTTTGGTCCGCCCATTTCTTCTTTGCTGCACATTTTCTGCAATGGAATACTCAGGTTTACAAACTCGTAAATCCAGTCTGCCATATGCAAATGACTTTCGCCCCTGCTTATATAATATACATCAGGATCTTCTTCCTGCTCATTCATTACTTCGGGGTCATCCACTATTTTTACAATAATGTTGAATTCGTCCCAAAGCTGCATGGGTAGTGTGTTTCCACACCTGTCGCAGGCTGTATTAACTGATCCGTCAACATCAAATTTCAACAGCATAAAGCCATTGTTTTTCTCAAGGCTTAATTTGATATTGGCGATGCAGTTTTCAAAATCCTGCTCACCATATGGTACAAAGAACTTATCGTCAATTCTGTATTCATATACATGAATCCCCGGCTTTAAACCCACAAATGCTATCTCGAACTCCCGGCGCTGACTCATAACCTTTTTTTAAGGGCTTGCAAAGGTACTCCAAAACAGCTGAAATGCCAAAGGAAAATTGAACCCGGGCGAATTGCTGCCCAACCGGGCAATGATAGGCTATTTTATGGCATATTTGTGTATATGAACCGTGAATCTGCTATATCCGGCTTTTTATGGGTGAAATTGGGCATTTTATTCGCTATCGCGATGGTTGTCTGGCTTTTTTCGCTTTCTCCATCGATAGTAGAATCGGTTTATTCAGTGGGAATTTATCCCGGAATATCCTCCACTTTACGGATTTTAACCCGATGGGCGCCCTTCAGTATCGGAGATATTATCTATGGATGGATCGTTATTATACTAATCATCAATCTTGTAAAATTCATTCGGCTGCTTTATCGCAAACAATTCACCAAAGAAAAACTGTTTTTATTTCTTTTTCGGACGGTAAAAGGAGCATTGTGGCTATATATTATTTTCAAGTTGATATGGGGATTGAATTACGACCGTTTGGGCATTTCTTACCAATTGAGGATCTCAAAAAAAGAATATACAAAAGAAGAAGTATCCCAACTGGCCTGTCAGCTGATCGACTCATTAAATGCCTGTCGCAAGCAAATAAAAGATACCACTCTTCCCGTTCCTGAACTGGACACGGTTTATCGCAGTGCGTTTAAAGCCTACCAAACAATTTCGGAACAATATGATTTTTTAAATTATCGTAACCGTTCTGTAAAAGCCAGTTTGTATAGTGGTATCGGCGATTATATGGGCTTTTCGGGATATTATAACCCCTTTACCGGCGAAGCACAGTTGCGAACAGATGTGCCGCGCATCCTGGTTCCCTATATTGCCTGTCACGAAATGGCCCATCAACTGGGCTATGCCAGTGAGAGTGAGGCAAATTTTGTGGGATATCTCGCAGCCGTTTCTTCTAAAGATGTGTATTTCAGGTATTCGGTTTATTTAGACCTGTTTTCCTACGCCCAGGGACAGGAGATCGCATTGTATGGAAAGGAAAAAGATTTCAAACAATTTGAACGGGTGATCAAAGAGAACCGCGCAAGATTAGACACCCTGGTAAAAAAAGACCGCAAAGAAATTCGCGAATTTTTTCATAAAAGAAGAAATCGGATCTCACCTGCTGTTTCAAGTTTGTACGATCAGTATTTGAAAATGAATAAACAATTGGAAGGGGTTAACAGTTATGATGAAGTGGTTGGATGGTTAATTGCTTATCAAAAGATGTACGGCAAGCTATGAGTTGTCAGCCTTCAGCTTGTCTTATTTTAGCTGATAGCTGAAGGCTCATGGCCAATGTCGTTTGGTTAAGGTGATTACTATAAGTTTCACGCAAAGTCGCAAAGGGAGCAAAACTCTTGGCGTCTTTGCTCCCTTTGCGACTTTGCGTGAAACCTTCTTAACTAAATGACATTGGGCTAATGGCTCAAAACTAAAAGCTATTCTTCCACATCATGCTCTCCACCGGCATATTGGGCTGGCCGCTGTATTTGGCGTTTCCTTTCTGGTTGTATTTAACAGCAATTTCTCCATCAACAGGAAAATAAATCAATTGTCCGATGGGCATGCCTTTGTAAATGCGAACAGGTTGTTTGCAGGAAATTTCCAATGTCCAGTTGCCGCAAAAGCCTACATCTCCCTTACCGGCTGTTGCATGAATATCGATACCCAAACGGCCTGTAGAAGATTTTCCTTCCAGAAAGGGAACGTGAGCATGGGTTTCAGTGTATTCTTCAGTTACACCGAGGTAGAATGCATGGGGTTGTAAAACAAAACCTTCATCAGGGATCTCAAAATATTCGATCTTATTGTGTTTTTTGGCATCCAGTTCTTCATTGATATAGGTAGCCAATACTTTACCCAGATGCACATCATAACTGTTGCTTCCCAAATCTGCGCGATTATAAGGTTCTATTTTGATAGTACCTTTTTCCATTTCTTCGAGTATGCGGTTATCGGTAAGGATCATTTTTAGGGCTGTTAATTGTGTTGAGAGACAAATAAATCTTGAGTCTGCAATCTAATTTCTAAATTTACGCGGTGCCACTGTTTTATCAACAAGATATTAACCTGATCACCAAACTGGGTGTATGGAAGATCGAAGAACGGGAAGATTTTTTTCTGGGCTCTGTAACTGTACAATCTACCGTAACCCACCCACTGAAGCGTTTGCAGCATTTGGCAGGCAGGTTTTTGTTACCCTTTTTGTTTCCTGATTTTCCGCATACTGAGATTGAGATCGCAGATACACGAAAACCTTTTTTGCCGGAAGAACAATATCATTTCTCTATTTCGCACTGCAGTAATTATGCAGCAGCCATTGTTAGCAATGCAGAAAGAGTGGGCATTGATATAGAAATGATTACACCGAGGGTTGACAGGATCAAACATAAATTCTTACATCCCGATGAACTAAAGTTTGTGAATACATATTCTGTTGAAGAACAAATAAAATTATTGACCGTTTTATGGAGTGCCAAAGAAGCCATGTTTAAATGGTGGGGCAGGGGAGATGTTGATTTTAGTGAAGTGTTGCGAATAAGTGATTTTTTATTTCAGGAAAAAGGAATGATGGATGCGATGTTTGTGAAAGATGATTTTACTATTCCACTTGTTCTACATTATCAATTAATGGATGGGTTGAGTTTGGTTTGGGTGAGTAGTGAGTAGTGTTACGCAAGATATTCACCATTGCCCATTCACCATTCACAATTCGCCACTAAGTTTTTGGAACCAATAATAAATTCTTCTGCAGTGTTTGTTTTAACTGCCGCTTTACCAACTGCCCCATGGTTTTTGCTTTGAGGAAAGAGGGTTGGCCACCAAAATAATCGTGCAATTCTTTTTTTAGTTGCTCCAGTTTTTCGGGTTGAGAGATGGTATCGTTGCCCATGATGGTTAAGAGTTCCATCATACGGTACCGTTCCGATACTAAACGATAGGTCATCATGGTTCTTTCTTCGGCCTGGTATTGTGCAATCGATTTTTTATCGAGATGATTCATTACAATATTTACAAATGCCTGATTTTCTTTAAAGAATTGTGGCAGGTATAAATTCTTTCTGCCTTCATAAGATTGCTGGTCAAAATCGATGGCGCGGATGCGGTATTGATAATCTTCTATATCCGGTGTGATATTCACCACAAAATTATAAGCACGCATATCGCCCAGTAAATGAACAAAACAACGTTCGTTGAATTTTACAAATTCTTTGGCCAGTCTGATCTGATTGGTGGTGGGATCGGTTAAGTAATTATTGATAAATATATCACCGGGAATACCGGGGATATGTTCTTCTATCAAGGTTGATTTATCTGTTAAATAAGTGAGGCGGTTGGGAGAAAGCAAATGCTCCAGTTCCAATCCATACACACGACTGGCATCGGCTTGTTTGATATAATAGTGATCGTAGTTATCATTGAATTTATTTACGATCCGGATCCGGAATGGCTGGCTGTTTCCAAAATAACAAAAATCGATCCTCGCAACATCCAGGTGATTGATGAAACTCATATTCCCTTCCGTTTTCAGCATTGCATAAATACGCACCAGGTTTTCGCGGAGAAACTGCAGCTGGTCCATATCATACGAAACCTTTTCCCAGGCAGTGTCTTTTCCAAATTTATCTTTGAGTGGTGTTGAGTAAGTATAGCGTTGCAGGTCGCGATACGTTGCAGAAAGCGGAACTTCCCTTCCATACTTTGTCAGGTATTTTCTTAGCGCTGCATTCACCGGAAAAATAGGTTTCTTGCGCGAAGGCTTTTCCGACTGGGCAGTGTGGTCTATATCGTCGAATGTGTTAATCAAGTAATATGGGATCGTTATCTTCTAATAAATTCAGGTTTACATCAGTACCTGCAATTCCTTCTACAGAACCTCTGATGTAGGCTGCATTGAGTAATACTTTTTCCAGTTGTTTTTCTCTTGCCTTCCATAGTTTTTCCATCGCATCACGTTCGCGCTGGATGCTGAGTTTCATGCTCAAAAAGCCTTCACGAATGGCTTTCCACTGCTCGTTAAACTCAGTTCCTGTAAGATAATCGTATAACATAACCATCTTATCGCCTTTGTTTTCCTGGCTTTTTTTGGCTTCATAAATTTTCAGCAATGCATCGCGAAGCAATAATGCTACGCTTTTTACTTCGGAGAAAGAGCAAATATAAACGCCGTCCTTTTCACCAAATCTTTCCATGTCTTTCGGAAAAGCCTGTGTTACAATTACTGCAACATCTGCACCAAGTGTGCGCATATCTGCTTTTAATTTTTCTATCCAGTCGTTTGCGAAATCTTTGGTACGTTTACTCTCATAAATAATTCTTCCTACTTCATTTCCAAAACGATTGTGTACAGTTTGAATACAATCTGCACCACGAACGCCTTTACCAACGGGTTCAATTTTATCAAACGTAAAAGTTGATTGGAGCATTTCTTCCAGCATCAACTCCTGTACTTCACCTTGCAATTGCATACTGCCCTGTTCAGATTTGCGGCGCATTTCTTCGGCCAGTTTTTTCTGATCGTCCAGTTGCTTTTCCAGTTCTTTCAAACGTAACTGGTATTCCTGATCTTTCAGGCTGGCTTTTTCACTTTCTTCTTTTTGTAATTGTTCTTTTAGCTTACCGCGCTCTTCTATCAACTGTCGTTGCACAGAGATCTCTAATTCTTCTTCTTTTGTTTTGAGTTGTTGTTCTTTCTGTAAAAATTCGAGTTCTTTTTTGCGGGCTTCTTTTAATTTTTCTTCAGTTTCTGTTGCATTTTGTTGCAGCATCTTCATCTGATTCTCAAAATCAGTAACTACAGATTTGCGGATAGATTCCTGAAGTTCTTCCTGAAGTTTATTTTTTTCGGTTTCTATAAGCTTGCGTGTTTCTTCATCCTTGGCAGATAATTGCTGCAACAAAGAAGTTTCTTTTTGTTTAAATTCTTCATCTTTCTTTTTCTGCCAATCTACCATCTTGCCTCGCAGCTCTTTTTCTATCTCATCCCGCATAGAATCGCCGGGTTCGAACTGGTGGTTACAATTGGGACATGTGATGATAAAATCTGCCATCTGTTATTTTTTACAAAGTAACGCCTTGTACCCATAATTCCTGAAAAAAATCAAATAGCACAGGTTCGTATTCCTTTCATTTTATTACGAGATTCTTCTTTTGATTCCGTAAATTTCCTGCTTTTTCACTTTCAGAAGAAAGCTTCGTATCTTATATCCTGAGCATCTTACTGTGAGCTGAAAAAACTATCTTTTATGATGACAAGCCTGATCTCCGTTTTTTCTTTTTTTGCGATTATACTATTGTTTTCCTGTACAAATAAGAAAACAAATTTTTCCCGTGATCTGCAGTTTCTTCAGAAGTATGATAAGGTGATCGTTTTAAGCGAAGGGGAAGCATCTGTAATTGTATCACCAAAATACCAGGGCAAAGTATTCACTTCTACATCAGATGGGAAAGCCAGCTTTGGCTGGATCCATTACAGTGCATTTGATGGGCCGCTTAACCAGCACATGAATGCCTATGGCGGAGAGAACCGTTTGTGGCTGGGGCCAGAGGGTGGGAAATATTCTTTATTCTTTACCAAAGATGCAAAAATGGAGTTCGCCAACTGGAAAACCCCGGCGGCTTTTGATAATGAACCCTGGAATTTGCAAAGTCAGGATGCTCATTCGGTACTAATGCAAAAACAAATGATACTCACTAATTATACAGGCAGTTTACTGGATATTACTATTGAAAGAAAGATCAGTTTGTTAAGTAATGTTGAAATAGAAAATAAGTTAGGTATTTCAGTAGCAGGAGTTAAATCAGTTGGTTATCAAACCGATAATTTGATCCGAAATACCGGAGCGCATGCCTGGACAGATACAACCGGAGCTCCGTGTATTTGGATTCTGGACATGTTTCCGCCATCTGATCAAACTACCATTGTGATACCTTACCGAAAAGATGCTGAACGCCCTGCAACAACGGATTATTTTGGGGAAATACCAGCGGAAAGGGTGCATTTGAAACATGATATATTATTCTTTAAGGCAGATGGGAAGAGTAGGGGGAAATTGGGTATTCACCCTACTGCAGCAGGAAGCGTGGCTGGCAGTTATAATGCAGACAAAAAAGAACTGACCATAACGCTATTTGATATTGATAATAGTGCCAGGTATCTAAATCAGGAATGGAAAACTAACAAGCCCCCGTTTAGCGGTGATGCTGTAAATGCCTACAATGATGGCCCATTGGCAGATGGTAAACAGATGGGGCCATTCTATGAAATTGAATCGGTATCCCCCGCTGCTTTTTTGCAACCGAATGAATCTTTGATGCATAAACACTGTGTATTCCATTTTTCCGGAGAGAAGAAAGGATTGGATCAGATTTCAAAGAAAGTATTTGGAATTTCTTTGAAACAGATTTCTGATGTGTTTAAATGAAAACTGCCTTTATAGGCAACTTGAATTTACAAAATAAAAAACCCCCATTAATCTAATTATGGGGGTTTTGTGCGAAAGAGGAGATTCGAACTCCCACGCCCGGTAAAAGGCGCTACCACCTCAAAGTAGTGCGTCTACCAATTTCGCCACCTTCGCAGTTTGGGAGGGCAAATGTAAAGAAAATAGAGATAAAGATTAGAGGCTTCCCTTTCTGAATTGTAATTTTTTTGCCACAGATGCACAGATTAGCACCGATTTAATCAGTGGTAATCTGTGCATCTGTGGCAAAAAAGAAAATTACATCCTCTCCGGAACCCTAATTCCTAAAACATTCATCCCGGTTTTTATTACCTGTGCGGTTAATTGGGATAATTGTAAACGAAGTGTTTTCTTCTCCTCGTTTTCAGCATTGCCGATTGAATGTTCTGTATAAAATGAATTAAATGTTTTCGCGAGATTGAATATATAAATAGCCACTTTAGATGGGTCATGTTCATCGGCAGCATCCTGTAAAACAGATGGAAACATTTCCAAATGAATGGATAATTCTTTTTCCAGTGGGAAAAGAGTTTGCGCCTCCGTAATAACTCCCAACTCCAGACTCCCAACTCCAGACTTCCTCAATATACTTTTGATCCTCGCATGTGTGTATTGAATGAACGGCCCGGTAAACCCGTGGAAATCGATACTTTCTTCGGGATTGAAAACCATTTTCTTTTTAGGATCAACACGCAGTAAAAAAAACTTTAAGGCGCCCAATCCAATCGTATCATAAAGCTCTTCGAGTTCTTCTGCTGTAAAGTCTTTTACTTTTCCCAATTCTTCTGTTTTCTGACGGGCAATGTTTACCATTTCTTCTACCAGATCATCTGCATCAACCACTGTTCCTTCGCGACTTTTCATTTTACCGGTTGGTAATTCCACCATACCATAACTTAAATGATAGATACCATCTGCCGAAGGCAATCCTAATTTCTGGCAGATCAGTTTCAACACTTTAAAATGATAATTCTGTTCATCACCCACCACATAAATACTTTGTTTGGCGTTGAACTCTTTTTGTTTTTGTTCGGCCAGACCAATATCCTGTGTGATGTAAACGGAAGTGCCGTCTTTTCTTCTAACCAGTTTTTCATCGAGTCCGTCAGAAGTTAGATCTATCCAAACACTGCCATCTGCTTTCTGGTAAAAAACACCTTTTTCCAAACCCGTTTCAACAAGGTCTTTTCCTAATAAATAGGTATTGCTTTCGTAATAGGTTTTATCAAAATCGCTTCCGATCCTTTTGTAGGTACTATCAAACCCTGCATATACCCAGCTGTTCATATTACGCCAGAGTTCCATCACTTCAGGTTTTCCTGCTTCCCAATCCAATAACATTTGCTGGGTGGCTTTCATGATTGGTGCGCTCTTTTCTGCTTCCTCATCCAGTTTTCCCTGGGCTTTTAATTCTTCTACCTGTCTTTTGTATTCGTCATTAAATTTTACGTAGTAATCGCCAACAAAATGATCACCCTTGGTATGGGTTGATTCAGGTGTAGCCCCATTGCCAAACATTTGCCAGGCGATCATACTCTTACAAATATGAATACCACGATCGTTTACAATACAGGTTTTGGCTACTTCATTTCCGTTGGCTTTTAAGATCTCGGCAATACTTCTTCCCAGAAAATTGTTTCTCAAATGCCCCAGGTGCAAGGGTTTGTTGGTGTTGGGAGAGGAGTACTCCACCATCACTTTTGTACCATTGAATGCCGCTTCACCAAAATGTTCATTTGTAAATTGTGTTTGTATAAAAGATAACCAATATGCATCTCCAATGGTCAGATTTAAGAAGCCTTTGATCACATTATAAGCAGTGAACAATTCCGGGTGTTGGGCAACAATATAAGAGCCCAGTTCCTGCCCCAGTGCATCGGGCGACTTTTTCAATTGTTTGATAAAGGCAAACAAAACCACCGTATAATCTCCCTCAAATTCTGGCTTGGTGGCATTCACCAATACATCATTTGGCTGCAAATCAATACCATATAATTGGTGGATGGCAGCGGCGGTAACTTCTTTTATTTTAAATGCAACACTCATTTCTTAACAATTTCGACTGGCAAAAGTAACTAATTAAGAACTACCTTCGCTGCCACTTATGCGAAAGCTACACGATTTCATACGTGGCCTGATACTGGGTGTAGTGGATTTCTTTTACCCACTATTCAAAAAGTTCATGCCCTTACAGACCTTTAGGTATGCGGCCTGTGGCGGGTTTAATACTACCTTGGACATTACCCTTTTCTTTATTTCCTATAATTTTATTTTAAAAAAACAACCTATTCATGTTTCGTTTTTAACGATAGGACCGCATATTGCTGCTTTTTTGATCGGGTTCTGTGTAACTTTTCCCATTGGGTTTTATTTGAGTCGTTATGTGGTTTTTCAGGAAACATCGGTTGCTAAACACGAACAATTGGGTAAATATTTTATGGTTGTTTTGGGATGCCTGTTTTTAAATTACGGCTTCCTGAAATTGTTTGTAGATGTGTTTGGATGGTATCCTACACCGTCTAAATTACTCACTACTGTTTTTGTGGTGGCTTTTAGTTATCTCACACAAAAGAATTATACGTTTAAGGCGACGGAAGCATAATAAGATCTCTGCGGCAAACTCTGCTACCCCTTTCTCTGTGGTTGGAAAGAGTTTCAATATTTAGGCTACTCGAATATGCTAAACTCTTTCCAACCGCAGAGAAGCATAGCTTTCGCATAGTTTTTAATTATTTAAAATCTCTTTCCGGTTTGATATAGAATTGCATAGTTGCCAACCCCGTTTTTTCTGCATGCACAAATTTAAAACTATGTTCCCCGGCTTTTAATTTGATACTGATTCGGTGGTTTGTGTTTTCATCAAGTTCGGTGTATTGGCTGTCCCAGGCATTGATTACTTCGTGGTTATCTATGAATAGTTTTGCATAATCATCGGCGGTAATGCTGATGTGGTATGTGTTCTCTTCCAGTATCATTTTAGTGGTTGCCACTGTGGCAAATGAATCTGCCGGTAATCCTTTACCGATCGCACCCCACCATGTGTAATCAATCTTATCGGCAGTGGTTGAGTAAACCGGAGTTTCATCAAAGAGTTTTATGAAATTGGTATACTCTTTTGCAGGGTCATGTATGCCATCCCATTTATACCAGTTGATATCCCATTTACACAATGGCTGAAATTCTTGAAATGCAAATGAGTTATTGCCATCTTGTGGTTTTCCTAATGCATTTACAAAAACGGGTCCAGCATAACTGAGTTCAATACTTCTATTCTGAATATTTTTATCAGCTTTTGCAGTTATGGTTGAGGGGAAACTATTTTCTTTTTTCTCAATGATCTCAAAGCCATTAATTTTTTTAATGCCCCAATTTCCTTTTGGTCCAAGAATTTCAAATTGATAAATGCCTGTGCTGTCAATATTTTTCAACCAAACCAGCGGGTATCTGAAATCATAAGGTCCCCATTCGGTAATTCGCATTTCCTGTAAACCTTGTGGAACAATGGTTTCAGGAAGTTTCACGGCCTTAATGGTTTTTAATCTTTCATCTTTCTGGTATTCCATATCCAGTGGTTCTTCATCTCGTGAGCTATCAAAATTATCAATTCTATCACCCAGTTTTAAATAGGCGGTTACATCTGTTTTTTTATTACCACTTAATACAATCGTATCCGTTCCCATCAAATCGAAAGCTAATGGGGTTGAATTAAACTGGTTAGTGGCGATCCAGTAATTACGACTCAGCGTATTTCTTTTTTGTGCGTAGATCCAATCGGCAGGTTGTTTTTCTCTCGACCATAATTTCACTCCCGTTTTATCATTGGTAAACTGATTCAAAACGATATTGATATTTTGTCCGTGTTCAATGGCAATACCAATTTTGTTGTTTTCGAAAATATTATCAGTTATGTCGGTATCATAACTATACCCTCCCCATACACCATGATCGCAATTCTTAATGATATTTTTCATGATCAGGTTTCGGCTGAAAGTTACTTCAACACCATTGGTTGGCGCATAGGAAAAATCGTTACCATACAAAAAATTATCATTACATCCACCTTCTCCTGTATCCATTGTGGTTTGTCCCGCCCATAAAAAAAATCCGTCGCCGCTGTGGGTGGCGGTATTGAAGGCGAAAATATTATTGCTGCACTGCTCAAATACAAGGATGCCCGCACTATCCTGGCCACGTTTGTATTTGCCATAACTAAATCCACGAACATTATAATCTAAACGGTTATGATAAATTCTATTATTACTACTTCTATACATCCCAATACCAATGGCTGAATTGAATGAAAAATTATTATCAGTTACTTCGGCTTTTTCGCATCCTGTCATCATCAATGCGCATTGTCCGCCGGTTACGGTATTATTGGTGATGGTGGCTTTGTTACATTTTCTCAAATAAATAGCGGCACCATATCGAAACCATTCATCGTGCTCATTATGATGGTAGCTCATCCAGTCGCTTACATCTTCCCGTTCCCGGTTGCTTTGCAGATGCTGACGCCAGTTGTAACTCAGATCGCATTTATCAATCGTGATATTATCCGCGCTGTCTGCCAATATCGCTATTTTATAACCATGGATCAAAGCATTTTTGATGATGATATTTTTGGATCCTTTTTTTACTAAAATAGCAAGACCATAAAACTCATCCGGTCTTGTTTTATCATTAGAGCCCTGTAAAATGGCATGGTTAAAATCTACCGTAATGTCTTTTCCTTCAATTACAATTAATGCCTGTTTTACACCAATCGATGCATTTAAATTATAAGTGTTGGCATTAACAATGACAGATTTTTTAATAACCAGCCCGGCTTTCAGGTCAATTGTTTCAGCAATTATTGATGATTGTAAAAAAAACAGCAGACAAGCGGTAAGAATAGATTTCATAGCATTAAAGTTAGGAAAATCAAGTTCCGGATGATGCTTTTATTAAAACTTAAAACTGTAGACGAACGCTTCCAAATATACCAAAGTCATTGGTATTTGATTTGAACAAATTGGGATTGATACCTGAGGGAATATTTCGTAAAGGTGCTTTGCGCCAAACAAAATCTATACGGAACAATTTGAAAATATTTTCAAAACCAGTTCCTATTTCTGTATAAAAACCTCCCCTTAATGAACGTAAACGGTATTCATTATAATATTCAATACGGTTGATAGCCCGGCTTTTATCAGTCAGATCTCCCCATACAGATTTGAAATTCCAAAACTGGCGCATATTTGATTTGCGCATAAAAGGAAGGATGTTCAATAATTTCTTTTCAAAATTGTGCTCGATATTAATTCCGGCAAACCTGTCACTAACATATTCAAAGCGATTCATCAGGTTAAAAGACTGCTTATTATAATAATAGATCTCATTACCGGGATGCATTTCAAGCAACATAAAGGGTAATGACTCCTGTGTGAAAATATTTCCGCCATAAACCATATAATTTAACTTTCCCCACCGGGGTATTCTGGCAGTTTGCGTAATATTGGCACCCAAGCGAAGGTATTGGTAGTTCGATTTGAAAACATTCTGAATAGCCCATGCACCTCTTACCTCGAATACAGGCAGGTTCCCTTTAAGTTTTGTTTCCTTTCTGTGACGCGCAAAGGTTCTTTCTCCCGGAGCATACCTTAACCGAAGTCCTGCTTCAGAACTCACAATATGTTCCTGTGAAATCCTGTTAAACAAAGAGGAGGTTGTTGGTAATGGGTTATAAGTTTCGTATTCTGTTCTTGTAAAGAATGGTTGAACAGAAAATTTATTTTTCCATTCTTTGGTAACTGCAATTTTTACTTCATCTACTCCCAGAAATTTTTGTGGTATACCCGGACGGCGGATCAGCTGACTGAAAATATTATCCGTTGTAATATCTTCATCATTATATCGGGTTCTGCCGTTATCAAGGTCGTGAGTATATGATGTATACAATGTGATCCCATTATTATCGCCGGGCAGTTTATAAGTGATATCAGCCCTGCCTTTAAAAGCGCCGTCTTTAAAGCCATAAGCCAGATAACCATGTAACCGTAAATTTTTACTGAATTGCTCGGTAGTGCCAAGATCAAAACGCATGCGGAAACGTTCCAGCTGGTTTCCACTAACCCATTTGTACCAAGGGCCTATTTCTACTTTGCCGAATTTCTTATGCCCGTCAAAAATGAAAGTAAGGGCCTTTGTGTACTGCACAAACGCAGGAATGGTTTTGATCGTATCCATCATCTGGTATACTTTCTTCTCATTTAAACTAAGCTCTTCATGTCGCTGGTCATCCCAAAACTTTTTGTCTTTATCTCTTGCCGTTTCAGCAACAATCACTTCTTCTTTTTGTGTATTGGTTGCCAGTTTCTGATCGATGGAAGGATCATTTACTCTTACATTCTTATAGGTACTTGTTCTGCGGGCAATGAATGAGAGTTTCTCTTTTCCAAAAGGTGTAAAATCAATTACAGTTTTGTCTTTGGCAAACATCCATGCACTGTCGGGACGCAGGCTGAATTCCTGTGTGATCGCCAATCGGTTTACATAATTGATGTTGGCAGACTGTGAAATATTCAGATTGATCCTGTAAATACCCCAGTTACCGCCATGTATCCAGCAATCTCCGCTGAAAGTATTTTCACCTTCTCTTTTAGGACTAAATAATAAGTGGAGATAACGTTGCCCGGAAATATATTGTGTATCGGCTCCTTTGTAATTATAATATTTATCTCCCACATCGCTTAACGGGCTGATGAATTCTTTACCCAGTGAATTGCTGAAATTTTCATACACGTTTATTTTCTGGTTCATTCCGCCCACAAACTGAAGCATGCTTTCATTTTTCAATCCATCGGTCTTTGCAGCTTTGATCTCTTCGCGGATCCGGGAGGGATCGTTAGAATAATAGTAATCAGACAAAGCTTCTGTCATATAAACAGGGAGAAATGGTTTATGATCAGATACGCTGTCTATATTATCCAGTAAAAAAGCAAATGGTTTCAGTAATTTCTTATCAGTAAAATATTTACGGTTCACATTACTCATATCCAGTTCTACTTTATTATACAACTCATAGGCATAGTTCTGATATTTATAAGGGTTGTTTTTAGCTTTATTGGCTACAATAAATTTCCACCAGCGAAGACCTTTATTAAATTTAGATTTTACTTCAACTGTATTCGAAAGCTTCAGTTCGCGAAGTACCAGTTCAATGACTACAGTATCCGGCAGGGTATTTTTGACAGGTTTAAATACATCTGCAAATCCCACATAAGTAAGAACCAAAGTATCTAATGAATGATGGCTTAGTTTGATACTAAAATTTCCGGCACTATCACTTGTAGTACCTGTGCCGGCTTTCTTCCAGTAAATGCTGGCAAAGGGAACGGGGTCTTTCGTAAAATCATTCATCACCCTGCCACGTAGGCTACCCCTCTGCGCCATTGCACAGGTACACACAACCAATGCACAGAAAAGCATCAGTGTTTTCGAAAACAGGGGTTCAGTAATACGCACAGTTCTATTTAATACCGGGGGTTAGATAAACATACTGGATTTCCAGGGATAGGATTCTAAATTGCTCAGGAAAAGCAGAATTATATATTCTCACCCTTTTGAGCACCTTAAAACTACAGATTTTAATGTTTTAACGGTAATCAATCTGTCATAAAATCTTCCCATTTCACATTTTGAGACAAATGTGTGGATAGGTTGGGGTTGGGGCTGACAAATTTGCATTTAATCATCAATGGCATAATGATTGACTACTAAAAACTGATTATAAATCTGAAATTCAATAGTTATGGGCAAAATAATAGGAATTGACCTCGGAACAACGAACAGTTGTGTAGCCGTTATGGAAGGTAACGAGCCGGTAGTAATAGCCAATGATGAAGGGCGCAGAACCACCCCTTCGGTAGTGGCATTTTTAAAAAATGGGGAGCGCAAAGTGGGAGATCCTGCCAAAAGACAGGCTATTACCAACCCGCAGAATACTATTAGCAGTGTAAAGCGTTTTATGGGTCGTCGTTTTGACGAAGTGACCGAAGAAATCAGCCATTGGAGCTATAAAGTGGCTAAAGGTGACAATAATACCGTTCGTGTAGCGATCGAAGACCGCTTATATACGCCACAGGAGATCTCTGCCATGATTCTTCAAAAAATGAAGAAAACAGCCGAAGATTATCTTGGTCATGAAGTAACCGAAGCGGTTATTACCGTACCGGCATATTTTAATGATGCACAGCGTCAGGCAACCAAGGAAGCCGGAGAAATTGCCGGTTTAACCGTTCGCAGGATCGTAAATGAACCAACCGCTGCCGCTTTGGCTTACGGACTGGATAAAAAACATGCTGATCAGAAGATTGCCGTGTTTGACTTGGGTGGTGGTACTTTCGACGTATCCATCCTTGAACTGGGAGATGGTGTGTTTGAAGTAAAATCAACCAACGGTGATACCCACTTAGGGGGTGATGATTTTGATAAAGTGATCATGGACTGGCTGGCAGATGAATTCAAATCACAGGAAGCTATTGATCTGCGTAAAGACCCTATGGCTTTACAGCGCTTGAAAGAAGCTTCTGAAAAAGCGAAAGTAGAATTGAGTTCTTCTTCAGAAACGGAGATCAACCTACCTTATATCACTGCGGTGGATGGTGTACCCAAACACTTAGTAGTAAAATTAAGCCGTGCAAAATTTGAGCAGTTAGCCGACAAATTATTTGCCCGCTGCTTAAAACCATGTGAAGATGCATTGAAAGATGCCGGTTACAATATTTCACAGATTGATGAAGTGATTTTAGTAGGAGGTTCAACCCGTATCCCTAAAGTACAGGAACTTGTAGAAAAATTCTTTGGCAAAAAACCAAACAAAGGGGTAAACCCGGATGAAGTGGTTGCATTGGGTGCAGCTATTCAGGGTGCGGTATTAACCGGAGAAGTGAAAGATGTGTTGTTATTGGATGTTACGCCGTTAAGCCTGGGTATTGAAACCATGGGAGGTGTAATGACAACAATGATCCCATCAAACACGACCATTCCTACCAAGAAAACAGAAGTATACTCTACTGCCAGCGATAACCAACCCGGTGTACAGATCCATGTGTTACAGGGAGAAAGGCCAATGGCAACCCAGAACAAGAGTTTGGGTATGTTTAATCTGGATGGTATTCCACCAGCACCACGTGGTGTACCTCAGATTGAAGTAACGTTTGATATTGATGCGAATGGTATGTTGCATGTAAGTGCAAAAGACAAAGGCACCGGTAAAGAACAGAAGATTCGTATTGAAGCAGGCAGCGGCTTAAGCAAAGAAGAAGTAGAGAAAATGAAAGCAGAAGCCAAAGCCAACGAAGCAACAGATAAAGAAGCCAGAGAAAGAGTGGAGAAACTGAATGCCGCTGATAGTATGATCTTCCAGACTGAAAAACAATTTAAAGAGTTTGGTGAAAAAATTTCTGAAGATAAGAAAGTACCAATTGAAGCGGCTTTGAATAAACTGAAAGAAGCCCATAAAAATCAGGATATCGCCGGCGTGGACGCTGCTATGGCAGAAATGAACACTGCATGGACAGCTGCCAGTGAAGAAATTTACAAAGCCCAGGCTGATGGTGCACAAGGTGCACAACCCGGAGCTGAAGCACATGGTGCACAGGCTGATGCAGGTCAAAGCAAAAGCGGAGATACTGTAGAAGATGCGCAGTTTGAGGAAGTTAAATAAATCGCGGATTTCTCGGATTTAGGATATGATTAAAAAGAAATCCCTCACAGTTTTGTGAGGGATTTTTATTTGCAATGGTTGTCGCCTTTTGCCATTGTTGGTCGCCTGACTAACAATTTATTTTTCTATAGTTTTTTAGAAAACAGAATGGGAATAGGCTATTTATTTTTTTACATATAACCCAATAATCGCCAACATCAATGGAATAAAGAATGCGAATACCCAACGGATAATATCTGTTTTGGTTTCAGCTATTTTCAATTTTGTTTCGTCTATTTGTTGGGTAAGTTTGAGTTCCAGATTTTTCAGATCTTCTTTTGTAGTGATTGTTTTGAGATTTTGATCATTTGATTCTTTGATCCTCGCATCTACAAAATTTACCAATGCCTCCGCCTCCTTGTTGCCAAGTTTTTGCTTTAGAATTTCATAGAGTTGTATGTCTGTTGTGGTGATAAGCATATGAAATGATCTTCTTCTCAAAAATAAATAGTTCTTTCTGTAAAGAAACGGGTAGGGTTAAAAAACATGAAAAAATGCGTAGAAATACTTAATTGATTATTATTCGAATGACTAAGAATTTACCAATTTTCAATTTTTTCTAGATTCTGTTAAAGAAATGATAGACGTTCACGGCATTCTTTTCAAATTCTGAAAAGTCACCGTCAGTTTTTACTTAAAATGATAAATTGTTGATAATCAGTGGCGAACTGATCAATATCAGGTTTTCGTTCATAGGTGCAAACTAGCTTTGCATTGTAAAGCTGGTTAATCCTGCCTGCATTCATAATCCAAAACAAGGAGGTGCTATGTACTACATTGCTAATCATTCTGTAGTTTCTTCAGAAAATATTCCGGTTATATCTGACAACTTTCCGGAAACAAATGGTCAGGAAATATTGGTAGATGAACTTGCAGCGTTCAAAGATCCCGTATTTTGTCAGGCCGATCTTTGGAACCTGCACAAGCATTCAAGAACCATCCATGTTACAGACAGACTTCCCAGAACCTGGGAAGGTTTGTGGTGATTTTTTAATACCCATTCGACTGCTTTAATAATACCAGTTAGCTGGTATATATTATTCTATTCTCATGTCAGCAGGACATGGAATGCCCCGTTGAATAACAACAAGTAAAAATCTTATAAGGAAACACCACCTGATGCTTCAATGCGTTGGCCCGTGATCCAGCCGCCATCTTCTGAACAAAGGAATGCGATCACCCCACCAATGTCTTCCGCTTGTCCAACACGGCCTAATGCGATCATTGATGCCATGGCTGCTTTTCTTTCAGGATTGCTGCGTATGGCTGCATTGTTGAAATCAGTTTCAATAGGGCCTGGTGCTACCACATTCACCGTAATTCCGCGGGCACCTAAATCTTTTGCAAGGTATTTGGTGAGTATTTCAATGGCACCTTTCATAGAGGCATAAACAGAATATCCGGGCACACAAAATCTTGTAGTACCGGTAGAAATATTTATGATGCGACCCTTATCATTTAATAGAGGCAACGATTTTTGTGTAAGAAAATAAACGCTTTTGAAATGGATATTCATAAAGCGGTCAAAATCTGCCTCGGTTACTTGTGCAAATGGGATGGTAGCACCAATACCTGCATTGTTGATCAGAAAATCAAAATGTGATACACCCCATTTTTGCTGAAGGGTTTCTTGTAAGGTTTCAATAAATCCATCCAAAGAATTAAAATCATTGGTATCTAAATGAAGTGCGGTGGCTTTTTGCCCTGCAACTTCAATTTCTTTTACAACTTCTTCTGCAGCGTTTTTTTGAGATTGGTAGGTGATGATCACATCATGGCCTTTTTCTGCAAGGCGTTTGGCCATATCTTTTCCCAATCCGCGACTGCCGCCGGTTACCAATGCTATTTTATTTTGAGTTGACATATCAATACTATTTATCTGCTTAACAAAATATACTGCTGTAAGTCCAATTAGTTTTCGATCATCCTGATATAAAGCTCTTCCACTTTTTTTCTTGCCCAGGGAGTTTTACGTAAAAATTTCAGACTTGATTTAATGCTTGGGTCGCTGTTAAAACAGTTGATGGGAATATGTTGTCCAAGATCTTCCCAACCAAAATGTGCTACCAGTTCGGTAACTATTTTTTCTAAAGTTTTTCCATGAAGCGGATCATTGTGTTGCTGTTCCATCTGTCGGTTTCAGGATGTAATGATACTTGTTTTTTCTTTCTCAAAAAATGATACATCAGCAACAAAAAAATCCCCTGCAATAAACAGGGGATCAAACTATAAAACAAGTACAGAAAAACGTATTGAATAAACCTCTTAGTTTATTTTAAAAGTGATCGGTAAATTATAATAACTCTTCACATTTTTGCCTTTGATCTGACCGGGATTCCATCGTGGCATTTTACTCACAACCACTGTTGCAGCTTCATCCAAACCATAACCTGTTCTTTCTCCTTTAATGGATGGGGTATATACTTTTCCGTTTTCATCAACAGCAAAAACAACGTTTACATTTGCTTCTACACCATTTTCTAAAGCAGGTTCAGGATAAACAATATTGTCTTGTATAAATTTTGCCAATGCCGTTTCTCCACCCGGATAAGTGGGTTTTACTTCTGCTCTGCTGTATATGCCTTGCTGGTCCATTTCGATTGCCATATTTGCATAAGAGTCATCCATTTCTTTATCAATCTGCAATACAACCTGGCCTTTACCGTTTTTCTTGGCTGGATTTATTTTACCCAGTCCTGCAGTATAAATATGATCATTTGATGCGCTACTGGTATTTTGAGCAGCAGTAATCGAATCAGCTTTGATCTTTGCGTAGATCGAGTCCTGTTCCAGCTGTTTTGCATCTTTACCTGGGTTACAGGCTAACATTGTAAAAAGAACACTTGCCGCACCGATAGTGAACAGTGACATTTTTTTTGAAGCACTTTGCATTTGTATTGATTTATGATTGATAAAAAAATGTAAACTATTATTAGTGTAAACCAATACCGTAAACATTGTTGCACAAAGATGCACGTCTTATACTGAGGTTTTATTACATGGTTAATAGCATTAGTTGCATATTTCACAGTTGTTTGAGAGATCAATTTCTAATGGGTTTATCATTATTGGGAATGAATGATTAATTTTCGTGCAATGTCAATACATCGATATTTTATATTGAATAAACCTTATAACATGGTATCACAATTTGTGAGTACGCATGAGGTAAGGTTATTGGGTGATCTTGATTTTAAATTCCCTGAAGACACCCATGCGATAGGGCGACTGGATAATCATTCAGAAGGATTATTGTTGTTAACGACCAATAAAAAAGTAACACGCTTATTGTTTCAGGGCGAAGTGCCGCATACAAGAACTTATCTGGTACAGGTAAAAAATAAAGTAAATGAAGAAAATCTGCAAAAATTGCGAACTGGAATTCCTATTCGTGTAAAAGGAGGAGAGGAGTATATTACCACAGCCTGTGAAGTAAGTATTGTTGAACAACCTGATCATTTATTTTCATCAGGATATGAATTGAGAGAAGGTGTTGATAATACCTGGTTACGTATCACCTTAACGGAAGGAAAATTTCACCAGGTAAGAAAAATGGTGGCAGCTGTTCATCACCGTTGTAAGCGATTGATCAGGGTTTCTATTGAAGAAATTGTATTGGATGATTTATTGCCGGGAGAAGTTAGGGAGATGGAAGAAAGTGAGTTTTTTGAACGGTTGAAGCTTGGGGCTATTTGATCGCATATACTTTATGTATTATTTTCCGGTTAGCAATTCTATAATCTATTGTATTTTACTCTCTTTCTTTTTATCTTTTCCCTGTCAAACCTAGTTACCTGTCATTATTCCACTCAAAACCAACCATTATGAAAAAGATGTTTCTATGTTTATCTGCTATTGTTTTGTTTTCCTTTTCATTTGCAGATATTACTATTTCTAAAGAGGAAAGAAAAATTGCCACAGACTTTCTAAACGATACAAAAAAAGGAATCTGGGACGCCACCAATGGTCTTAGTGATGCCCAGCTGAAATTTAAACCCGGGCCTGACAGATGGAGCGTTGAAGATTGTTTGAAGCATATAGCACAAAGCGAACAGTTGCTTTGGGGCATGGTAGAAGCCGGCCTTAAACAACCTGCTACTCCTGAAAAAAGAGCAGATGTAAAAATAAAAGATGAGGATGTGATCAAAAACGTGGAAGACCGCAGTACCAAAGTAAAAACCTTTGCTCCTTTAGAGCCCGTAAACACACCTTTCAAAACAGCTGCAGAAGCATGGGAATCTTTTGCCAAAAGTAGGGATAAGCTGGTTGCCTATGTAAATGCAACAAGTGATGATTTGCGAAATCATGTGAATACTTTACCTGTTGGCGTATTCGATAGTTACCAGATGATCCTGTTTGTTGGAGCTCACAGTAACCGGCATATGCAACAGATCAATGAAGTAAAGGCAGATCCGAATTTTCCGAAGAATTAAAACAATCAGAAATGAGTTTTAACGTTCAGGCCGCTTTGAACGTTCCGACCGTAAAAAGCCCGCTCAACTGAGCGGGCTTTTTACGGTCGGAATATTATTTAGTGCATAACGTTCAGGTCGCTTTGAGCGCCCCGACCGTTAACCGGCAACTTGCTTGCGGATGATATTCAAAGCAGCACCTGCTTTAAACCATTCGATCTGTTGTTGGTTATATGTATGGTTTACAACAATATTGTCTTTGGTTCCATCAGCATGGATAAATACCAGTGTTAATGGTGTACCCGGTGCGAAAGATGTTAAGCCAATGATATCAATGCTATCATCTTCCTGAATTTTATCATAGTCTGCTTTATCGGCAAAAGTTAACGCCAGCATACCTTGTTTTTTCAGATTGGTTTCATGAATACGGGCAAATGATTTCACCAATATGGCGCGAACGCCTAAGAAACGTGGTTCCATGGCTGCATGCTCGCGTGAACTTCCTTCACCATAGTTCTCGTCGCCCACAACAATACTTCCTACACCAGCAGCTTTGTAGGCACGTTGTGTGGCAGGTACCGCACCATATTCTCCGGTCAATTGATTTTTTACGTTATCTGTTTTCTCATTGTAAAAATTCACGGCACCAATCAGCATATTGTTACTGATATTATCGAGGTGTCCGCGGAATTTTAACCATGGGCCTGCCATAGAGATATGATCTGTAGTACATTTTCCTTTTGCTTTGATCAACAGTTTCAATCCTTTCAGATCTGTTCCATCCCATTCTGCAAAAGGTGCCAGTAATTGTAAACGTTTGCTGTCGATAGCAACGGCAACAGTCACACTACTTCCATCAGCTGCAGGAGCCTGATAACCCGGATCATCTACGGCAAAACCTTTTACCGGTAATTCAAATCCACTTGGCGCATCCAGTTTTACCTGTTCGCCTTTATCGTTGGTTAATGTATCGGTTAATGGATTAAAATTCAGATCACCGGCAATGGCCAATGCGGTTACCAGTTCGGGTGAACCCACAAAAGCAAATGTATTCGGATTGCCATCAGCACGTTTTGCAAAGTTTCTGTTGAAACTGTGTACGATGGTATTCTTTTCTTTTTTCTCAGCACCAACCCTGTCCCACATACCAATACAAGGTCCGCATGCGTTTGCAAAAACTTTCGCACCAATTTTATCAAACTCAGCCAGGAATCCATCTCTCTCAATGGTAAAACGAACCTGCTCAGAACCCGGTGTGATAGTGAATTCACTTTTCAGGGTAAGGCCTTTTGCATGTACTTGTTTAGCCAGGCTAACTGCACGACTGATATCTTCATAAGAACTGTTGGTACAGCTTCCGATCAAACCCACTTCAATTTTGGTAGGCCATCCGTTGGCGGCGGCAGTTTCTTTCATTTTTGAGATAGGCGTAGCCAGATCCGGAGTGAAAGGTCCGTTCAGGTGTGGTTCCAGTTCGCTCAGATTAATCTCGATCACTTCGTCAAAATATTTCTTAGGATCGGCATACACTTCCGGATCTGCATTCAGGTAAGCAGCAACTCCATCAGCCAGAGAAGCCACTTCTTCGCGGCCGGTAGCTGCGAGGTAACGGCTCATGCTTGCATCGTAACCAAAAGTAGAAGTGGTAGCACCAATTTCGGCACCCATATTACAAATGGTTCCTTTTCCGGTACAGCTCATGCTGGTTGCACCTTCTCCAAAATATTCAACAATGGCACCGGTTCCTCCTTTAACGGTAAGGATACCGGCAACTTTTAAGATCACATCTTTAGGGGCCGCCCAGCCATTTAATTTACCGGTCAGTTTGATACCGATCAGTTTAGGCCATTTCAGTTCCCATGGCAAACCTGCCATAACATCGCAGGCATCGGCACCACCAACACCAATGGCGATCATTCCCAACCCACCGGCATTTACAGTGTGCGAATCGGTTCCAATCATCATTCCACCTGGAAACGCATAGTTTTCCAAAACTACCTGGTGAATAATTCCTGCACCGGGCTTCCAGAATCCGATACCATATTTATTAGAAACAGAAGCGAGAAAATCATATACTTCCTTACTTTCTGTATTGGCTACCTGTAAGTCTTGTTTGGCTTCAACTTTAGCGGTGATCAGGTGGTCGCAATGCACGGTTGATGGAACGGCCACTTTTGGGCGACCCGCCTGCATAAACTGCAATAAAGCCATCTGCGCAGTAGCATCCTGCATGGCCACACGGTCCGGAGCAAAATCCACATAACTTTTGCCTCTTTCAAAACCGGCAACCTTCATATCGGGGTGCAGGTGGGCAAACAATATTTTTTCACTCAGTGTGAGGGGCCGGCCCAATGCTGTTCTGGCAGCGTCTACTTTCGCAGGCATTTCGGCGTACACTTTTTTGATCATCTCAATGTCGAAGGCCATGTTTCTTGTTTTAATGTTGAATGATGGGCTAAATGCCTAAGGCCGAATGCTCAACGCTTTTCTGAACAAAAAAGCTGCGTTAAGCGTTTAGCATTAAACCTTACGCCTTAAAACGCGAATTTACGAAAAAACGGGTGGGGGTTAACAACTGTTTTAAACTTTTATATCATTGATTTGTCTAAATTGCAGTTATAAAGCTATCCCCCTGCTACTCAAACCACTATTATGCAAAAGATCAGAGAATTTATGGAATTGAGCGCTTTTGGTGTTTGTACCAAAATCGGGGAAAAACTGGGTATTGCTTCTTCGCGTATCCGGATGTGGTTTATTTATATTTCCTTCCTCACCATGGGCTCTCCTGTAATTATTTATATGATATTGGCATTCTGGATCAATATCAAAAATTATATTCTGGCTGGGAAGAGGAATCCGTTGAGGAACTGGTAATGTACATCAAATAGGCATCAAACGGTCCTCTGTTTTGCTGTATTCTTCTGAACCCATGATCAGGTGTTTAACTATTTTCAATATTCCTTTTACTCTTTTCTTTTGAGTGATCTCTATTTTATTGTTTCCAATAGATTGATCTTTTCTTTCTTCAATCAGAATTAGTTTATTTTTAATATAGCTGTAAACAACAAGTTTATAGTCCCCTCCACCTACTCTGTAAAGTCTCGATAATGTTTTATTTTTTTTATCAATGGCAGCATCACCTAACAATTCTGAAATTTTTTCAGAATAGGTAAACTTTTGTGTATTGGGGTCAAACAAATAAAAAAAATAACCTGCCTGGGCATGTTTCGCTTCAAACGCAAACAGTTTGAAATCCATATATCCATCAAAATTGAAATCTTCAAAGATCAATTCTCTTTGAGGTTCTGTTATATAATTCTCTTCAGGTATGATTGTTTGGATAGCCTTATGATCTTTAAGTCGTGTTACCTTAATGCTTTTAACCGCACTATCAGAAGCACCCCACATAGATGTTTTATCAAATCCTGTGAGTTGAAGGCTAAATAAAAATGTTTTGTTTTGATAAATGTGTTGTGATTGTGCCGATACTTGAAACCAGCTTACTAATAGAACCAGAAAAATAAAAATCTGTTTCATATTAAACGGTTTTTAAAAAGTGGCTTTTCTCAACTTTACCAATTTCTCCAGCAATGGTTCCAACAAATCTAAACGCAACATATTTGCCCCATCACTTTTAGCTACGGCAGGATTAGGATGCGTTTCAATAAACAATCCATCTGCACCTGTTGCAATAGCTGCACTGGCAATGGTTCCTATCAATTGTGG
>CANBSW010000030.1 GCA_947372235.1 Chitinophagaceae bacterium
TATCTCTAAAAAATCAGGGGAGGTAATCAAATAATGAGTACTGTAAAATACACTCCGAGATTAGCAGACAAGTATACCAAAGAGGTAATACCTGCTTTAATGAAGAAGTTTGCTTACAAAACTGTAATGCAGGCTCCTAAACTGGAAAAGATCTGTATCAACCGTGGCGTTAATGGCGCGGTGAACGATAAAAAATTAGTTGATATCGCTGTAGAAGAGCTGAACACCATCACTGGTCAGAAAGCGGTTCCTACTATGTCTAAAAAAGATATCTCAAACTTCAAATTACGTAAGGGAATGCCGATCGGTGCCCGCGTAACTTTGAGAGGCGAAAAAATGTTCGAATTCCTTGATAGATTAGTATCAGTGGCTTTACCACGTGTGCGTGATTTCAAAGGGATCAGCGATAAGGCATTTGATGGCCGTGGTAATTATACTTTAGGGGTTACCGAGCAGATCATCTTCCCTGAGATAGATATCGATAAAGTGAATAAGATCACTGGTCTGGATATCACTTTCGTTACAACGGCAGGAACCAATGAAGAAGCTTACGAGCTTTTGAAAGAATTGGGTATGCCATTCAAAAATGCTAAAAAAGAAAACAACTAATATCACATGGCAAAAAAATCCATAACAGCCAGGCAACACAAGCGCGAGAAAATAGTTGCCAAATTTGCAGAAAAACGTGCCGCTTTAAAAGCAGCAGGAGATTATGCCGGTTTGGACCTTCTTCCTAAGAACGCTTCACCAGTAAGGTTGAAAAACCGTTGTCAGTTAACCGGACGTCCAAGAGGTTATATGCGTTATTTTGGTCTGTCAAGGATCATGTTCCGCGATATGGCACTTAACGGATTGATCCCAGGTGTTAAAAAGGCGAGTTGGTAGGTTGGTTTATTAGTTTATTGGTTTAACAGTAAACCAAATACAAACAAACTAATAAACAAATAAACCAATAAACAAAAAGACATGTTTCAAGGTGCGGCAAACCGCAAACCGGTAACAAACAAAATTTTGAACAAGATTTAATTCTAATAAACATGGTAACTGATCCTATAGCAGACTTCTTAACCAGAATTCGTAATGCTCAGATGGCTGGACACAGACTGGTTGAAATTCCTGCTTCCAATTTAAAGAAGCGTATGACAGAGATTCTGTACGAACAGGGTTATATTCTGAAATACAAATTTGAGGACGACAGCAAACAAGGTTTGATTAAGATCGCATTGAAATACGATCCAACAACCAAACAAGCTGCTATCCGTTCATTGGAAAGAGTAAGCCGTCCGGGTTTACGTCAGTACGCAAAACCAGCTGAGATCAAAAGAGTGATCAACGGTTTGGGTGTTGCTATCCTGAGTACATCTAAAGGTGTTTTAACTGATAAACAGGCTAAAGCACAGAATGTGGGTGGTGAAGTGTTGTGTTATATCTATTAATCCGCCGAAGCTTCAGCACAGGTGGACTTACATACTGCCCTTACTGACAATTAAGCTTTTTAGTCGGAGCTGAACACGGGAGGGATATTGAATCAAAATAAAAAAGTAAACGACTATGTCTCGTATTGGTAAACAACCGGTGGTAATACCTGCAGGAGTTACAATTACTGTAAACAGTGAAAACATTGTTACCGTAAAAGGTCCTAAAGGTGAATTGAAAGAATCTATTGACAGAGATATCACTGTTACAATTGCAGATGGTCAGGTAGTATTTGTACGTCCAACCGACCAGATCCGTCACCGCGCTATGCACGGTTTATACCGCGCTTTAGTGGGTAACATGGTAAAAGGTGTAACGGAAGGTTTTAAAAGAGATCTTGAATTAGTGGGTGTGGGTTTTAAAGCAGCCAATACCGGGAACCTTTTGGATTTGGCTTTAGGTTATTCTCACAATATCATATTTGAAATTCCTAAGGAATTGAAAGTGGCTACTTTAACTGAAAAAGGACAAAATCCTAAGATCATGTTAGAAGGTATTGACAAACAGTTGATTGGGCAGGTAGCAGCTAAATTACGCAGCTTACGTAAACCTGAACCATACAAAGGAAAAGGTGTGAAATATGCTGGTGAGATTCTGAGAAGAAAAGCAGGTAAGGCAGCAGGTAAATAACCCCCTAGCCCCCTAAAGGGGGAATTGGGAAAGAGATAAATAAAATTTTAGAAAACTTCAACTCCCCTTTAGGGGTTGGGGGTAAATAGAAACAAAATGGGTAAATTAATTCAAAGGCAGAAGATCAGATACCGTATCCGTAAGAAGATCTCTGGTACAGCTGTAAAGCCACGTCTTTCTGTATTCAGAAGCAATGCTGAGATTTATGCTCAATTGATCGATGATGATAATGCTGTAACCCTGGTTGCTGCTTCATCAAGAGATAAAGATATTGCTGCTCAAAAAATAACCAAGATCGAAAAATCTAAACTGGTTGGTGCTGCGGTTGCCCGCAAAGCTATCGAGTTAGGGTTAACTACCTGTGTATTTGACAGGGGTGGTAACCTGTATCACGGCCGCGTTAAGTCTGTAGCTGATGGTGCAAGAGAAGGTGGTCTTCAATTCTAATTTGCTAACAACAATTAATCGTTAGATAAATGTCTAAAGTAAACGTAAATAAGGTAAAATCCGGTGGCGAACTGGAACTGAAAGAAAAAGTTGTTGCCATTAACCGTGTAGTGAAAACTACCAAAGGTGGCCGTACTTTCAGCTTCTCAGCATTAGTAGTGGTAGGTAATGAAAGTGGTGTTGTAGGACAAGGGCTTGGTAAAGCAAAAGAAGTACAGGAAGCAATTGCAAAAGGTATTGAAGATGCAAAAAAGAACCTTGTAAAAGTTCCTATCATGCACGGTACCATTCCTCACGAGCAGTGGGCGAAAGAAGGTGCAGCTAAAGTCCTGATTAAACCGGCAGCTCATGGTGCGGGTGTGATCGCCGGAGGCAGCATGCGTGCTGTACTGGAAAGTGCCGGTGTGACAGACGTTCTTGCTAAAAGCTTAGGTTCTGCCAATCCTCATAATGTGGTTAAAGCAACTATCAAGGCTTTGGGTCTTTTAAGAGAACCCATTCAGGTTGCTAAAAGCAGGACCTTGAAATTGAGCAAAGTATTTAACGGATAATATACCCCCCGGCCCCCTGAAGGGGGAGATAGGAGGTCTGTTGTAATTAATAAATAAAATTTCCTCTTTTGAGGACAAGGGTTATGAAAAAAATTAAAATCACACAGGTTAAGAGCGGTATCGATAGGTCTGAGCGCCAGAAACAAACATTGATCGCATTGGGTTTGAAGAAAATGAATGCATCAAAAGAAGTGGAAGCAACACCTCAGATCCTGGGTATGGTTAATAAAGTTAGCCATTTGGTGAAAGTGGAAGAAATCGCATAAGTAATTTGAAAATTTGAAAATGTGCAAATTTGAAAATGAGTCAGCTTTTGTTGATTCATTTTTGTTTACATTTTCAAATTTTCAAATTGTCATATTTTCAAATTAACTAGCGAGGGGTGATACCCCGTAAGTTCAAAATCAAATAAAAATGAAACTACACACACTCAAGCCTGCTGAAGGCTCAACGCACAAAGAAATCCGTATCGGTCGTGGTGAAGCATCCGGTAAAGGTGGTACATCTACAAAAGGTAACAAAGGTGGACAAAGCCGTGCAGGTTATAAAAGCAAAATGGCACACGAAGGTGGTCAGATGCCAATTCAGCGTCGTATTCCTAAACGTGGATTTAAGAATAATAACCGAGTTGAATTTAAAGTGTTCAACCTGGGTCAGATTGATCAGTTGGTAGAAAAATACGGATTTACAGAATTTACACTTGAGAATCTGTATATCAATGGTTTGATCAGTCGTACAGATAAAGTAAAAGTATTGGCAACCGGAGAATTGAAAGCCAAACTTACTTTCAAAATAAATGCTGCCAGCGAAAAAGCAAAAGGTGCTATTGAAGCATCAGGCGGAACTGTTGAAATTGTAAAGTAATTTTAACGTAAATTGCCAAACACGCGAAGATCTGCTTCGTTGGTTATTAAGTATTAACGCTTTCAATTGCATTTAAGTGAAAAAACTAGTTCAGACTTTAAAAAATATTTGGGCCATTGAAGAACTGCGCAACAAGATTGTTGTAACGCTTGCTTTGGTTTTTACTTACCGCCTGGGTAACCACATTGTGTTACCGGGATTGGATCCCAATAAAATTGAAGTAGCACAACGTGCTGCAAAAAGCAATGGCCTGCTGGGTATTTTTGATATGTTCGCCGGCGGCGGATTTTCTCAGGCATCTATTCTGGCCCTTGGTATTATGCCCTATATCTCTGCTTCTATCTTCATGCAGTTAATGACCATTTTGGTTCCTCAGTTGCAGAAAGTACAGAAAGAAGGTGATAGCGGACGTAAAAAAATCAATCAGTGGACACGTTACCTCACTGTGATCGTTACTGTATTTCAGGCCGGAGCTTATGTAGCTTACCTGAATAGTCCCGGTTATGCTGAAGCGATTCTTCCTGCCTATAAAATGTTCTTTGGATTTTCAACGGTAGTTACCTTAACAGCAGGTACCCTGTTTGTAATGTGGCTGGGAGAAAAAATTCAGGATAAAGGATTGGGTAATGGTACTTCCATCATTATCATGGTGGGGATCTTATCACGTTTGCCAATTTCAATCATTCAGGAATTTACTGCCAAAGAACAAAGAGGCGGTGGTGGTTTGTTGATCTTCTTAATTGAGATCGCAATACTGATCACAGTTATCATGGGATTGATCATACTTGTTCAGGGTGTAAGAAAGATCCCTGTAAACTATGCCAAGCAGATCATTGGTAACCGCCAGTTTGGTGGTGCACGCCAGTTTTTGCCGGTAAAAGTGAACAGTGCTGGTGTAATGCCGATCATCTTTGCTCAGGCGATTATGTTCCTGCCTACATTGGTTTCTTTTACCAATATCGATTCTGCTCAGGGTATCGTTAAGATCTTTAATGACCACAGTAATGTTTGGTATATGTTGATCTACTCTGTAATGGTTATCGGATTTACCTTCCTTTACACAGCATTGATCTTTAACCCTAAGCAAATCTCTGAAGACCTGAAACGTAATAATGGATTTATCCCGGGTGTTAAACCAGGTCAGCCAACTGCAGATTATATCGGTTCAATCATGGATAAGATCACATTGCCAGGTGCCATTTTCTTAGCATTGGTAGGTATCTTGCCAGGATTTGCACAGCGTTTGGGTGTAACTCAGGGTTTCAGTTCATTCTTCGGAGGAACTTCATTGTTGATCATGGTGGGTGTAATTTTAGATACGCTTCAGCAAATTGAAACTTATCTGTTAATGCGTCAATATGATGGTTTGATGAAGAGTGGTCGCGTACAGGGTAGGCAAACAGTTTCTACAACAACTATTTAATTTGAAAATGAGATAATTTGAAAATGAACGGTTTTACATTTTCAAATTGCCGGATTTTCAAATTTTCAAATAATAATCAAGACCTTTATGACCTGCCGGTAAATTTCCGGCAGGTTTATTTTTTATAATGACACGACGTAACAGTATGATGATCCATAAAACAGAGGCGGAAATAGCTATGATGAAAGAAGCTGCATGCCTTGTAAGCAAGTCACTTACAGAAGTAGCCAAAGTATTAAAACCGGGTATGACCACTTTACAGATAGATAAGATCTGTGCTGATTTTGTAAAAGACCATAAAGCCATTCCTTCATTTTATAATTACCGCGGATATCCGCATAATGTTTGTGCATCTGTAAATGATGTTGTGGTTCATGGATTTCCTAATAATCTGCCATTAAAGGAAGGTGATATCGTATCGATAGATATGGGTGTGATCTTAAACGGATGGCATGGAGATCATGCCTATACTTTTATTTTGGGTGAGGTAAGTGAGGAAGTTGTACAATTGGTAAAAGTTACCAAAGAATCATTGTATAAAGGAATTGAAAAAGCGACTATCAATAACCGTGTGGGAGATATCTCTTATGCCATTCAGGCCCATACAGAAGGCAAATACGGCTATGGAGTTGTGCGAGAGCTGGTAGGGCATGGTTTAGGAAAAAGCTTGCACGAAGACCCGCAGGTGCCCAATTATGGCAAACGGGGAAGTGGCCCTAAAATGAAGGAGAATCTGGTGCTGGCTATTGAGCCAATGATCAATTTGGGTTCTCGTGAAGTATACACAGATGATGATGGCTGGACAGTAAGAACCCGTGATGGCAAACCTTCTGTACATTTTGAACATGATGTTTGTATCAAAAGAAATGAAGCGTTGATCTTATCCGATTATAGTATTATTGAAGCGGCTGAAAAAGCCAATAGCAATCTCAACAGCAGTTATTACTAAGGTTGATTGATTATCTTACAGAAAATTCAGTAGGATGAAAAGACAACTGCTTCTGTTTCTTTTTTTGGCAATTTCCGGGATACTAAATTCCCAATCTTCGCAAACCCTGAAGATCCGTTCTTATCGCGAACAGAAAGAAAGTCAGTGGATGCAGGAGTATATACAATTTTTATCCATTCCCAATATAGCGGCTGATACAGCGGGACTAAAAAAGAATGCAGATTTTATTATGCAGATGATGCGTAAAAGAAATGTGCAGAATGTTCAACTTTTATTTCCTTCCACAAAAACAGCGGCTCCTTCTATTTATGGCGAAGTGATTGTGCCGGGTGCAACAAGAACATTGATCTTTTATGCCCATTATGATGGACAGCCAGTTGATACGTTACAATGGGCAAAAGGATTGAAACCCTTTACTCCTAAGCTTCTGAACGGTTCATTGGAAAAAAATGCTGCAATAATTCCTTTTCCTGCAAATGGGAAGTATGATCCGCAATGGAGAATTTATGCAAGAGGGGCATCTGATGATAAAGCCGGCGTGATGGCCATTTTATCAGCTTATGAATCAGTAATACAAACCGGCTTTTCTCTCAACTATAATATCAAATTCTTTTTTGAGGGAGAAGAAGAAGCCGGTTCAACGCATTTGAATGAGATCTTTCAAAACTATACATCATTACTCAAATCAGATCTATGGATTATTTGTGATGGGCCCGTTCACCAGTCCGGAAAGAAAGCAGTCATATTTGGTGCAAGAGGCGATGCACATGTTGATATTACGGTATATGGCCCCTCACGTCCTTTACATAGCGGGCATTATGGAAACTGGGCACCCAATCCTGCATTGATGCTTGCAAAACTATTGGCATCAATGAAAGACGATAATGGACGGGTTGCCATCAGAGGTTTTAATGATGATGTAACTCCGCTTACTACACTGGAGAAAAAAGCAGTGTCAGAAATCCCCTCGGTAGATGAGCAGATGAAAGAAGAATTAAAATTTGTAAAAGAAGAAATACCCGGGATGGGTTTGTCTGATGCGATCATGATCCCATCACTCAATATCAACGGTATGCAAAGTGGTGGTGTTGGGGCAAAGGCAAGCAATGTAATCCCTACCATGGCATCGGCTGTATTAGACCTTAGATTAGTGCCGGGTAATGATTATAAACGCCAGCAGCAAAGGGTTGTAGACCATATCAGGGCACAAGGATATTATGTTACTGACACTGAACCTATAGAAGCAGAAAAAAAAATATTTGCCAAGATCGCGAAAGTGACATTGAGTGGAGGATATAATGCACAAAGAACATCAATGAGTTTACCAATAGCGCAAAAAGTAATTGACGCAGTAAAAAGTACCACCAATGATCAGGTTGTGTTGATACCAAATATGGGAGGAAGTTTGCCGCTATATCTTTTCGAAAAATATTTGAAAGCAACAACGATCACAGTGCCTGTTGCCAATCATGATAATAACCAGCATGCAGAGAATGAAAATATAAGGTTATTGAATTTGTGGAATGGGATTGAAACAATGGCTGCTTTGATGTTGATGCCCCCCGGCCCCCTATAGGGGGAGTTATTAAACTGAGTTATATTTGATGTCTAAGTACACTTAGACATTTTTTATGCATACAATAATCGAAAATTCAGGAATAGAGAGTGCTCAAAAAAAAAACCTTCAGGGGGCTGGGGGGTTAATTGTAATAGGAGGAGGTGCAGCAGGTTTTTTTTGTGCGGTGAATGCTGCAAGAATGAATCCTGCATTAAAAGTAACCATCCTAGAAAAATCCAATAAACTATTATCAAAAGTAAAAGTAAGTGGTGGCGGGCGTTGTAATACTACGCATGCCTGTTTTGATATTCCGGAACTAACACGCAAATATCCACGCGGACAGAATTTTGTTAAGAAAGCATTTCACTGGTTCAATACAAATGATACGATAACATGGTTTGCAGAAAGAGGTGTGGAATTAAAAACAGAAGCGGATGGAAGAATGTTTCCGGTTACCAATGATTCGCAAACCATTATTAATTGCTTGTTGAAAGAAGCGGATAAATATGGGGTGGAAATATTAATGCAGTCTGAAGTTAAGACCCTGGAGTCTGGAGTTGATGGTGGATTTGTGATCCAAACTTCTAACTCCAAACTCCTGACTCCGGACTTCGTTTGTATTGCTTCTGGTGGTTATCCAAAATCTTCCATGTTCGATTGGTTGATTAATTTAGGACACAGTATTGAAGAGCCTGTGCCATCACTGTTCACATTCAATATGCCCGGTAATAAGATCACTGAATTGATGGGAGTGAGTGTGGAGAAAGCGGGTGTAAAAGTTGCCGGCACAAAATTATCAGAAGAAGGTCCTTTATTGATTACACATTGGGGCATGAGTGGTCCCGCAATATTGCGATTATCTGCATGGGGTGCACGACAATTAGCTGATCTCAATTATCATTTTACCTTATTGGTGAACTGGTTACCCGATTATAGAGAAGTGGATCTGCGAAGCGATTGGCAATCTTATCGGGATGAATATGCGAGTCTGAAAGTTGGCAATAAAAATCCCTTTGGAATACCGGGAAGATTGTGGCTGCACTTACTTTTATGCAGTGAAATCAATCCCGAAATACGTTGGGCAGAAATACCTGCCAAAGAACAGAATAAACTGATCAAAAATTTAACGGCGATGGAATTTGCTGTGAAAGGGAAGACCACTTTTAAAGAAGAATTTGTAACCTGTGGGGGTATTAAGTTAAGCGAAGTGGATCCCAATACTATGCAGAGCCGAATAAAACCCGGGATCTTTTTTGCAGGAGAGGTTTTGGATGTGGATGGAATAACCGGAGGATTTAATTTTCAAAATGCATGGACAAGTGGTTGGATAGCTGCAAAAGCGATTTCGGAAGCTAAATAATTTTCTACAAACAATGGGATTGAATGGTATTATGAAGCTAATCCTCAGTATAAATTTCTCTCAAAAAATAATGGCTTTGTTTACAAAAGTCAAACATTTCTGTATTTTATAATGTATATTTATAAGGTTTGAAATCAGCCCCCGTTTTCAAATTCATTTCATAGTTAGATTTTTATTCTTGGTCAATCAATAATATATTTTTTGCATGAAGCAAATTTTAATTTATTTGTTATTGTCTCTAGTTGCCTTTAATTCTCTTGACGCACAGCCTGAATTTGAATTGCTTTTGAAAAAGCCTTATGCAAAAAGAATTGAAGAAACAAAAAAAGTAATTGATAAGATTGCGAATGCGAAAATTGATTCAGCAGGTGTATTTAAACTGATTGATCAGTATAGACAATTTGCCATTAACAGTGGTGATAAAGAGTTAATTCTTGAGGCAGATATGCTGCCGGTGTATTATTTTAAGAGGCATTCCAATAATAATCCGGAGCGGTTTCCCAATTCATTGCAATATGTAATCAATAAAGCTGCAAAGGAAAAGATACTTACTACTCAGGCAAGGGCAATGACGATCCGGGCGGAACACTATTTTAAATCGATAGGCAACTATGAACTTGCCTTTGAAGAATATTTTAATTTAGAAAAGTTGATCAGACAAATACCTTACGAATCTTTTCCTGATGAATTGGGTATCATGAAAGATATAGGAGAAGCGTATTTTTATTTTTCAGATTATCCGAAAGCAATCCAATATCTTAAACAGGCCATTCAATTTACACCCATACAATTTAATGGACAAGGATATAATTTGGCTTTAAATAGCTTAGGCCTCTGCTATCAGCTTACAGGTAATCTGGATTCTTCTGATTATTATTTTAATAAATTACTCGACAAATCAGGTCCCATTCATAGAGAAGTATGGGAAAGTATCTCTAAAGGAAATTTGGGTTATAATTTGTATTTGCGTGGCGACTATGAAAATGCAAAACCATTCTTTGAGGCAGATATCAGTGTAGCTGAAAAAAAACATGATTGGGGTTTGGCCTCAGGCTCCCTGATACCCATGGCAGAAATTTCTTTTAAATCGAAGCAATATGGGCTTGCAGAAAAACAACTCTTTTTAGCTAAAGAATATATTATCAGATCCGGACAATATAAAAGATATTCCAACCTATATCCATTATTGAGTAAATGGTATGCGTATAAAGGGCAACTGGCACTTTCATCGGTTTATCTTGACTCAGCAATTTATGTGAAAGATAGTCTTGCCCGAAAGTTCCGCTTGTTACAATTATTACGTTCTGAACAAAAAGCTGAAAGACTGGAACATCTTGCAGAAATAGACAGAATAGATGATGAAAGAAAATTGAAGATTTTGCAAAGAGATTTATTGGTCGTTTCTGTATTTGCATTAATGGCTATTGCTTTCTATGTATATCGTAATCAACGGAAAAAACATCTCCAACAAAAAAAAATAATGGATCTGGAATTGGCAGGAAAGCAAAAGGAATTGTTGGCCGCCACTTTGCAACTCGAAATTTTCAGTAAAAATATTTCAGAACAAAATGTACTGATTGAAACACTTGAAAAACAATTTGGCGAAAACAGTAATAATGAAGCGCTTGAGCAAATAAGACAGGTAACCATATTAACTGATGCAGAATGGGAGCAATTCAGAATGCTGTTTGCAAAAGTGCATGCGGGTTACCTACAACGGCTGCAGTTAAAACTTCCCGATCTTACACCAGCTGAAATACGGTTTATGGCATTGGCTAAACTTGGATTTTCAAATAAGGAAATGGCTGCCATGCAGGGTGTTTCTACCAATAATATCCGCAATATCTGGTTCCGTCTCCGTAAAAAGATAGAGATCAGAGAGGATGCTTCTTATAAAGAACTGGCAGACACGGTCTGATATTACTTTTACAAAGAACAGTTTAGCGTAGATTGAAATTGATTTATTTGATAAATAGATCAATAATTAGAAGGATATATCCTTTTATGTTAACTGCCGCTGTTAGATGTTTTCCATAGCTGATTTCACTTTTAGCTGTTTTTTAAAGTAGGTTCCTCATTTCCAACACTTCTTTTACTCTCCATTCAAAAAAAAGGTGGCTTTTTACTGGTTACCAATAACTTTTTTTTAAACACAAGTAATTGATAATGCTCCTATTGTGAAATAGTGATGCACTTGTTGCGTTTTTGTGATGCTGAATTTTTGGAGATCACTTGCAACTCAAGCTATTTTAATGCTATGAAATTTCTTTTATGTTATTGCTTTCAAAAATTGAAAAAAAGACGATTACGTGTATTGGGATGATTGCTTTGTCTGGAATCATTTTGATTTTATTGATCTGGTGGTGGTATGATAGGCAATTGAGGAAACTGGATATACAGAAAAGGGACTTAAGTGAATGGAAAATAAAATGAGAATCAACTGATTAGATGAAAAAAAAGTAGTGAAAAGTAAGGGTAAGTTCAATAAAGATTTATATAACTATTTGGAATCCTTCATCATCCTTGTTTGGAAATAAAGTTTAAAATGGATTGAATTATGAAAATTTATTTCAGCCAAAACAGAAAACCGCTACCAAAATTATTGTTTGTCATGTTATGGATCATGATGCTGATCCTGTTTTCAACAATGCGTTTATACGTATATGCAAATGATGGTAAGCCGTTAGTAGTCAATAAAGTATTTTCATTTGATCACCTATCTGCCGTTTTGCGGAAAGGGGTGGTAAGTAAAGACGTTCATTCACAATCATTATTTTTTACAGATTTTAGTGTTTCTGCACCAATATTGCCTTCTATCAGTTATGCAACAGGTACTCAATACCTAATAACAGGAAGAGCTATTACACCATTAACCGTTACAAATACCGGTGGCGCAATAAGTGCCGGTTCTGCAGGAGGTGTTACTTCCGTTGCTGGTACTGGCGTATCTACTTCAACGGATAATGCCAACGGACTTTTAGCCTCCTTTACTTCTGCTTATGGAATGGCAGAAGATGCCTCTGGTAATTTATTTGTGGCAGATTTTGGTGGAAATAAGATACGTAAAATAACCCCTGCCGGAGCAGTTACCACTTTTGCAGGAACGGGAACAGCAGGAGGCACAGATAATGCAGTTGGAACGTTGGCAACTTTTAATGGACCAACGGGTCTTGCGTTTGATGCATCTGGAAATTTATTTGTTGCAGAGTTTGGAGGTCATAAAATACGCAAGATCACTCCGGCGGGAGTGGTAACTACTTTTGCGGGAACAGGAACAGCCGGATTTTTAAATAATGCAACTGGAACCTCCGCTTTATTTAGCGCACCATTTGGAGTTGTGATTGATGCATCAGGTAATTTGTTTGTTACTGACGGAGGTAATACCAGGATCAGGAAAATAACCCCTGCCGGAGCTGTAACCACATTTGCCGGTACAGGTAGCACTGGTTCTTCAGATAATACTACGGGTACCTTAGCAACTTTTAGCGGATTGTTCGGCATTGCGATTGATGCATCAGGAAATTTATATGTTGCAGACAGGAACAATAATAAGATCCGTAAAATAACGCCTGCTGCTGTTGTTACTACATTGGCAGGGAGTGGAGCAGCAGGTTCTTCTGATAATGCTACCGGAACTTTAGCAACATTTAATACACCGTTTAATCTTACTACAGATGCATCAGGTAATGTGTATCTGGCAGATAGGGGCAACAGAAAAGTTCGTAAAATAACTCCTGAGGGAGTTGTAACCACATTTGCGGGATCGGGTACCAGCGGTTCGTCAGACAATATTGATGCAACACTGGCTACTTTTAATACACCTTCCGGTGTATTGTTTAGTGCATCGGCCAATGCAATTTATATAAATGATATCGGCACTTTTAAAGTTCGAAAAATTTCTTTTTCGGGATATAGTATCAGTCCGGCATTACCCACCGGTTTAAGTTTCGATGCAAGTACCGGAACCATCAGTGGAACACCCACTGCATTAACTGCTGCAACCAATTATACAGTAACAGCTATTAACAACAGTGGAAGCACAAGTACAACCGTAAACATCGCAACCATATTACAGCCGGTGATCAATGTTACTATTGGTAACCAAAATGGTTTCAGTTCCTGTATTGGTTCTGCATCGCCTGTTGGACTTGATTTTGCCGTAACGGGTACAAATCTGGTGGCAGATATTACGCTTACAGCTCCAACCGGGTTTGAATTATCCACTTCTACCGGTGGTGTGTATAGTAATAGTATTACATTAACACAAAGTGGCGGTACTGTTGCTTCAACAACAATTTATGCAAGGTTAGCGGCTTCTGCTACTGGTACGCCATCAGGTAATATTGTGGCTGCAACAGTGCCGGGGGTATCAACTATTATGAGTGCTGTATCAGGGGCGGTGAATGCATTACCGGTTCCGGTAATTACGACTGTTGGGGCTACCGCATTTTGTGCCGGAGGATCTGTAACCTTAACGGTAGCTACTGCAAATTCTGCAGGAACTGCTTTGCAGTTTTCGGGTACTCAGTATGCAAATGTTACAAGAAATATTTCAGACGATTTTACCATTGAAGCATGGATCAATACTACTGATAATTCATCTACCGGTACACAGTATTACCAGGGCTCCGGTTTATTGTTTGCTGATCTGGCAGGAATAACCAATGATTTTGGAGCAGCCATCCTGAACGGAAAATTTATTTTCGGAACCGGTAATCCCGATGTTTCCATTCAATCATCTACCACTGTTACCGATGGACAATGGCACCATGTGGCAGCAGTTCGGCGCAAGGCGACCGGCGTAATTGAAATTTATGTAGATGGTGTGCTTGAAGGTTCATTGGTTACCGGTAACACATTGTCGCTGAATGCACCTTCAACCATGACCATTGGTGGCAATACGGTGATCAACCGTAATTTCAAAGGGCTGATCGATGAAATGCGGGTATGGAGTGTTGCAAAAACCGGAGCGGAAATACAAAGCACCAAAAACAGTTCGGTTCCTGCGTCATCAACAGGGCTGGTGGGTTATTGGCGTTTTAATGAAGGAAGCGGGACTGTTGCAACCGATATATCACCGGCAGGCAATAGCGCTAACTTTTTAAACAGCCCGGCCTGGGTAAGTTCCGCCGCGCCTATACAAAGCAGTTATACATGGACTCCTGCAACAGGATTGAATATAAGTTCGGGTGGAATTGTAAAAGCCAATCCAACTACAACAACAACTTATACAGTAACCGCCACCAACGCTTTTGGATGTATTGCTACTGCAATATCAACCATTACTGTTAACCCTGTACCCACTATTACTCTTGGTGCGGTTACGGGTGTTGGAACAGGTGCTTCATCATTCAGTTTACCTTATACTGTTATTACGGGCAGCCCGGATAAATATTCTATTAGCAGTGTTGGGCCTACGCTAATGGCTGGTTTTGCTTCAATCAGTAATAGTACACTTTCCGCTACGCCCATTACTGTGCCGATACCAGCAAGCAGTGCCAAATCATATACATTTAGTATCACCGTTAGTAACAGTGGTTCTGGTTGCGTATCTGCGGATAATTTATTTACGGTGTTAGTGGGTACCCCTGCGCCAATTATCAGTTATGCAAATAATACACAGAGTTATTCAGTAGGTACTGCCATCACACCTTTAATTATTACTAATACCGGCGGTGCTGTGCCTATAACACCAAGTACGGTAGTTTCTAAGTTTGCAGGAAATGGTGCAAGAGGGGCCTCAGCTGATAATGTAAATAGGCTTTCCGCATCTTTTAATGCTCCCTTTTCAATCACAAAAGACGTAGCAGGTAATTTTTATGTGACTGAATATGGTGGTAGAAAAATAAGAAAAATCGACCCTTCCGGTGCTGTAACTACCATCGCAGGTAGTGGAGGAAATGGTTCAACAGATAATTTAAATGGACTTTTAGCAACATTTAGTACACCTGTTAGCACAGCTGTTGACACAGCAGGTAATATTTTTGTATCAGATCAGGATCCCTCAAAGATTCGAAAGGTCAGCATTACAGGAGCAGTTAGTACTGTTGCAGGAAGAGGAGGCTTAGGTTTTTTAGATAATTCAAATGGCCTTTTAGCTATATTTAATTATACGGGTGGAATCTCGAATGATAATTCTGGGAATCTTTATGTAGCAGATATTATAAATAATAAAATTCGCAAGATTAACTCCGCTGGAGCTGTAACCACATTTGCAGGTAATGGCAGTTTTGGATCAATAAATAATTCTAATGGCCTTTTGTCTTCTTTTGGCAATCCATATGATCTTGTAGTTGATAGATCTGGGAATGTATTTGTTGCAGATACGTATAGTTTTAAAATTCGAAAGATCACTCCAGCAGGGGCAGTAAGTACTTTTGCAGGAAGTGGTGCTAATGGTATATCAGATAATGTAAATGGTCTTTTGGCATCTTTTGCATCACCGATAGCTATTGGTATTGATGGCTCCGATAATTTGTATGTGGTTGACAACGGAAGTAATAGGATTCGAAAAGTCAGCACATCGGGGGCAGTTACAACTATTGCAGGTACTGGTGTATTTGGGATAGACGATAGATTCGTAGGGCCGAGAGGAATTACTGTTGATGCTTCAGGAAATGTATATGTTGCAGATCCTCAAACTAATTTTATTTCTAAAATAACGCAGTTAGGTTATAATATTAGTCCTTCATTACCATCAGGTTTAAGTTTTGATGCTGCAACGGCAACGATCAGTGGAACACCAACCGTAGCTACTCCACCAACAAATTATACAGTTACTGCTTCTAATGCAGGAGGTAGTAGCAGTACGGTTATTACCCTTTCCACATTTACGGCTACAATAAATATTACAGGTAATTTAAGCTCATTTAAAACCTGTTCAGGCATTGTTTCTGCTCCACAGTCTTTCGCAGTAAGCGGCAGTAATTTAACTGTAGATGTAAACATTCAGGCCCCTGCCGGTTTTGAAATAGCTACTACAGTTGCAGGAGTATATAGTAGTAGTCTTACTTTAACCAAAACCGGTAATGTGCTTAGCAGTACTGCCGTTTATATAAGGTTAAGTGTAGCAGCTACAGGCACTACAGCCGGTGGTCCAATTAGTTGTACTTCGGCTGGTGCGGCAGGTAAAAGTATTATCATTCCAAATAATACGATAAGTATTGCATCCATTCCGGTAACCCCATTTATTACGTCAGCCTCGGGATTGGCTTTTTGTTCTGGTAGTAGTGTTGTAGTAAGCTCTTCTGTTGCTACCGGTAATCAATGGTATAACGGTGGCGTAATTATTAATGGAGCAACCGGTAATAAATATACTGCAACCAAAGCCGGGTCGTATAGTGTAATAGTAACCAATGCAAATGGTTGTACCAGTGCCGCCAGTAATCCTGTAGTTACTACTTTAAACAGTAACCCAATTGCCAATGTTACAGAAGGAACACAACTTGCTTTTGCCAATTGCGGCGCTACTACGGTTAGTTTAAGTGCCAATGCAGGAGCGGGTTTAAGTTACCAGTGGGTAAATGATAACGGAAATATTTCTGGTGCAACTTCGCAGCAGTATGCAGTTACACAACCGGGTAATTACAGTGTTCGTGTAAGGGATGCCAATAATTGTTCAACGCAATCGCCTGTTACTAAAATTCTGTCCCTTGCTTCCGCCTCAGCAAATGGCACTACTGCTGTTTGTTTGGGTAATTCCGTTTTGTTAAGTGGTAATGTAAATGGTTTTACCAATCCCACATTTCAATGGCTGAAAGATGGAGTAAATATTTCTGGTGCTACTTCGGCCAGTTATGCAGCAGGAGTAACGGGAAGTTTTAATGTTACTGTTACGAGTGGTGGTATCAGTTCTTCTTCCTGCCCTGTTAATATTACAGTGAATGCATTGCCAATAGTTACTATTGCAGCAAGCCCTGGTAACAGTGTTTGTGTAGGTACACCATTGAGTGTAAATGCAGTTGCTGCTGGTAACAATACCTATCAATGGCTAAATAATGATAATGCTATAGAAAATGAAGTGTCGGCAAGTGTAAGCATTACAGCGTCGGGTATTTACAGTGTGCAGGTAACCGATGCCAATGGTTGTTTTAATACGAGCAGTAATACCACAGTTTCTATTAATGCATTACCTGCTCCGTTACCAATATCGGGTAACACAGTGGTTGATGTAAACAGTACAACATTATTATTTAGTGCGCCAACTGGTGGTTTGTGGAGCAGCAGTAATACTTCTGTTGCAGCGGTAAATGCTTCAGGAACGGTATCTGGTATAACTGCAGGAAACGTTGTGATCAGTTATACATTAACCAATGCAGATAATTGTTCTACAGTTGTAAGTACTACACTAACTGTAAATGCAGTTCCGCTTACGCCTACCATTACTGCCGGATCGGCTACTAATTTCTGTACGGGGGGATCTGTTGTATTAACTTCAAGTGCAACCAGTGGTAATCAATGGTATAAAGATGGTGCGGTAATTGGTGGTGCAACCGGTACTACCTATACCGCAACAGGCAATGGATTATATACAGTTGTGGTAGCGGGTGTTTCAAGTGATCTGATAGCGGTAGGCGTAAACCCAACTCCTGATGCTACCATACAACAGGGATCACAGGTTGCGTTTACCAATTGTGCTAATACCAGTATTACATTAACTGCAGCAAATAATATTCCGGGGGCATCTTATCAATGGCGCAATAGCAGTGGAGATATTGCAGGTGCTACCCAATATCAGTATACGGTAACAACAGCAGATAATTACAGTTTAATGGTTACAACTGGTCCATGTTCTGCTGTTTCGGGTCTTACAAGAGTAACGGCATTACCAACTGCTTCCGCATCGGGAAATACGGTAGTATGTTCGGGTACACCGGTTACATTAAGTGTGGATGCAAGTGGATTTAGTAATCCAACTTTTCAATGGAAAAATGCCGGCAGCAATATCAGTGGTGCTACTGCATCAACCTATAATCCAACAGCAACCGGTAATTATACAGTTTTGGTAACAGCCGGTGGAATCAATTCTACTTCATGCGGTATCAATGTAACGGTGAATGCATTGCCTACAGTAAGTATAACACCCAATACAACGGTATGTGCGGGTAATGCAGTAAGCTTAACGGCTACCACCAATGGAACCATTTATCAATGGTTAAATAATGGTGATGCCATCAGCAATGCAACTAGCAATAGTTTTGGCGTTTTAGCAAGTGGCCAATATAGTTTAAGGGTTACCGATGCCAATGGCTGTAGTAATACCAGCACAACTACAACCGTTACCATTAATCCTTTACCGGTAATATCAGCCATAGCAGGGGCGTCTACAGTATGTACAAATAATAGTATTCAATTATCCAACAATACAGCCGGTGGTGTTTGGAGCAGTAGCAATGCTTTGGCTGCCACTGTTGATGTAACCGGAAATGTAACAGGCATTGGTGCAGGAACAACTACTATTAGCTTTCAGATAACTACTAATGGATGCACAGCTGCCGTTACAAAAGATATCACGGTAAATGCGGCTATTGCCATTACAACACAACCTGTTGCAACACTTGCACAATGCGCGGGAACAAGTGTAAGTATCAGCGTTGTGGCGGCAGGTAATGCACTAAGTTATCAGTGGTATAAAAACGGAACTACCATTAGTGGTGCTACTGCTGCAACTTATACCGATAACAGTATTACTGCATCCAGTGCGGGTAATTATACTGTAATAATTAGTGGTGTTTGTGGCAGTGTTACTAGCAATGCAAGTGTATGGAAAGTAAATACAATACCCTCCATTTCGATTGGTGCAATAAGCAAAGTAACTGCCAATTCCACTTCTTTTAATTTAGCATATACTGATGTAGCAGGCAGCCCCGATAAATATTCTATCACGAGTATTGCCCCTAATGCGATGAGTGGGTTTACTGCAATCAGTAATAGCACTATTGGGTCATCACCTATTACCGTAAATATCCCTCAAAGTGCAATCAATAATTATTCTTTCAATTTAGTGGTAACGAATAGCAGTACCGGTTGTGTATCTGTCAATAATCCGTTTACAATTGGCGTATTGATTGCACCTCCGGCTATCACTTATTCAAACGGAGGTACAAAAGTTTTCAATACCGGTTTGGCAATTACACCATTAACGGTTACTAATAATGGTGGGGCAGTACCTGCTACAGCGCCTGGTCAGGTAACTACGTTTGCAGGAAGTGGAGAATCTGGTAGAACTGATAATAGTAATAATCTTTTAGCTTCATTTCAAGGAGTTTTTAGTTGTTCAGTAGATAAAATTGGAAATATATATGTTGCTGAAATGTACGGTAACCGAATTCGGAAAATTAGTTCAGCAGGGGGCGTATCTACAATAGCCGGAAATGGTATTTATACTGGTACTAATAGTTCATTAGATAATGCGAATGGCTTATTAGCATCATTTAGCTCCCCATACTTTATTGCAACAGATGCCCAGGGGAATTTATATTTGACAGAACAAATGAGTTCTAAAATACGCAAAATAAATACTACAGGTGCGGTAACTACTTTTGCAGGAAATGAAATAATTGCTTCAATAGATAATGCGAATAGTCTTTTGGCTTCATTTGCTTACCCAACTGGTATAGTTGTAAATGACTCAGGATATATTTTTGTAGCAGAATTGGTTGGGAAAATTCGAAAAATAAGTCCTTCAGGGGTTGTAACTACTTTTGCCGGAAGCGGGATCACAGGTTCATCAGATAATGCAAATGGACTTTTAGCTTCATTTAATTTGCCAATGGGTCTTGCAATTGACCGTGCTGGAAATATCATCGTCTCTGATTATGGTAATAGAAAGATTAGGAAAATTACTCCTTCTGGTGCCGTTACTACATTGGCAGGTAGTGGAGTGTACGGTTCTACTAATAATGCGAATGGGTTATTAGCATCTTTTTCCGAAATCTATGGAGTTTGCGTAGATAGTTCAAATAATATAATAGTTGCGGAATATGGATCTAATAAAATTCGAAAAATAAGTCCTAGTGGGGCAGTAACCACTTTGGCAGGTAATGGGACAGGTGGTTCAAGTGATAATGTTTCCGGTATTTCGGCATCCTTCTTAAGACCAACCGGAGTTGCAACTGATCTTTCGGGGAATATATTAGTTACTGATTTTGGTTCTAGTAAGATTCGGAAAATCTCCCAATCAGGCTATAGTATCAGCCCAACATTACCCGCCGGTTTAAGTTTTGATTCTACAAACGGAACTATCAGCGGAACGCCCACTAAAGTAACTCCTGCCACCAATTATATCATTACAGCAATAAATGGCGGAGGCAGCAGCAGCACCACCATTACTATTTCAACTGCAACTGCTAAGATCAGTATACTAAGCCCCCTTTATGGAACTCAATCTTGTTCAGGAACGGCTACTGACCCGCAACCAGTAAAAGTAGTTGGAGCTAATCTCATTGGAGATATTACCATCACTGCCCCAACAGGCTGCGAAATATCCAGAGTTAGTAATAGCGGTTACACCAATGCGATTACATTAACACAAAGTGGTGGTAAGGTTGACACTACTACCATTTATTTTAGAATAGCTGCAACAGCAGTTAAAGCTACTGCTGGGGGATTGTTTTTGTTTACGTCTCCCGGTGCGAATAGAACCGGGTTCAATATAATAAACGATTATATTATTATTGACTCAACACCTGCTAAACCCATTATAACACCTAATACATCTTTATCATTTTGTTCCGGAGGAAATGTAACGCTTAGCTCATCAGCTGCCAGTGCTTATCAATGGTATCTGAATGGCCAGCCTGTCACCAATGCAAACAGCAGTCAGTATTCAACTTCAATGGCTGGGTCATATACGGTAGTAACTTCAAACACGAATGGTTGTTCCAGTGTGGCCAGCACTCCTGTGGTTGTAGCAGTTAACAGCAATCCGGTTGCCACCATTGCAGAAGGTTCACAGTTAGCTTTTGCCAATTGTGGAGCTACTACTGTTAATTTGAGTGCCAATAGTGGTAATGGGTTAACTTATCAATGGAGTAATGATAATGGAATTATTGCAGGTGCAAACTCACAACAGTATGCAGTTGCGCAGGCTGGTAATTACAGTGTTCGGGTAACGGATGCCAATAATTGTTCAATCCTGTCGGCGGTTACTAAAATATTATCGGTGGCATCGGCAACGGCAAATGGGAATACCGCAATTTGTGAGGGCAATACCGTTTTATTAAGTGCGAATGCTAGTGGGTTTAGTAACCCTGTTTATCAATGGTTAAAAGACGGAAAAAATATTGGTGGTGCTACCGGAGCTACCTATTCGGCAGATGCAACGGGCAGTTATTCGGTTAGTGTTACCAGTGCAGGTGTAAGTTCTGTTTCCTGTGCGATCAATATTACAGTAAATCCATTGCCTGTTATTGTTACAAATGCCAGTCCTGGTAATGCTGTTTGTGCAGGTACCCCATTAAGTATCAATACATCAATGGCAGGTACGAATACGTATCAATGGTTGTATAATGGTAATGCAATCAACAATGTAAGTTCCAGCAGTATCAATATATTAACAGGTGGTTCTTATAGTGTTCGTGTTACAGATGCTAATGGTTGTATCAATACCAGTGCTGCAACCACGGTTTCCATTAATGCATTGCCCACACCTTCTGCAATTTCAGGTAATGCAGAATTTACTGTAAATAGCACGATCAATTTATTAAGTACACCAACAGGTGGAATATGGAAAAGCAGCAATAGTTCTGTTGCAATGGTTGATTCTACCGGAACAGTAACCGGTAAAGGCGCAGGTACGGCAACCATTAGTTATACCTTAACCAATGCCAGTAATTGTTCTGCAACAGTAAGCGCATTGGTAACTATTAATGCGTTGCCGCAAACTCCTGTAATTACTGCAAATACTGCTACTGTATTTTGTACCGGAGGGTCTGTTGTATTAATATCCAGTATTGCCACCGGCAACCAATGGTACAAAGATGGCGAAGTGATTGGGGGTGCAACAGGAAGCAGTTATTCGGCAATAGCTGATGGATCTTATACTGTTGTGGTAAATGGAGTAAGCAGTGATCCGATTTCGGTTGGAGTTTCGCCAATTCCTGATGCTACTATTCAGCAAGGATCTCAGGTTGCATTTACCAATTGTGCGAATACCAGTATCACTTTAACAGCCGTTAATAATACCCCTGGTACAAAGTATCAATGGCAGAATGCCAATGGAGATATTGCTGGTGCAACGAATTCGACATACACTGTTACTACTGCTGATAATTATACTTTACGGGTAACGAGTGGAATATGCAGTGCGATATCGGGTACAACCAGGGTAACAGCTTTACCTACAGCATCCGTTACGGGTAATACCATAGTTTGTTCAGGAACACCGGTTGCTTTAAGTGTTGATGCAAATGGTTTTACCAATCCAACTTTTCAATGGAAGAATGCTGGAACGGATATAACTGGTGCAACTACATCTTCCTTTAATCCAACAACAACCGGTAATTATACAGTATTGGTTACAGCGGGTGGAATTGGCTCTACATCCTGTGCCATCAATGTAACCGTTAATTCCTTGCCAACAGTTACCATCACACCAAATACAACAGTTTGTGTGGGAACAAATGTGACACTAACTGCAACAACTAATGCAAATAAATATCAATGGTTAAATAGCGGCAATGCAATAAACAATGCAGTTACCAATAGTTATAGCCCCAATAATGGCGGTCTTTATAGTTTAAAAGTTACTGATGCCAATGGATGCAGTAATACCAGCAGTGAAACCACCGTTACAATTAATCCGCTACCTGTATTATCGGCAATTGCAGGATCAGCTGTGGTTTGTGAAAACAGTAAGATCCAGTTCACTAATTCCACTGCCGGAGGTATATGGAGTAGTAGTAATAAAAATATTGCAACGGTTGATAGTTCAGGTGCTGTAAGAGGTATCGCTGCGGGATCTGCAACGATTAGTTACACTGTTACTACAAATGGATGTGGAACTACCATTACAAAAGATATCACTGTTAATGCATCAACTAAAATTACCACACAACCTGTTGCAACGCTTGCACAATGTGCAGGAACATCTGCAAGTATCACAGTGGTTGCATCGGGAACAGGAATTAGTTATCAATGGTATAAAAATGGAACCTTGATCGACGGTGCTACTTCTGCAACTTATACGGATAATAGTTTTTCAGCTTCTGATGTTGGCAATTATACGGTGATTGTTAGTGGCAGTTGTGGCACAATTACAAGTAATGCAAGTGTATGGTCACTGAATCCCACACCTGATGCAAAAATTACCAATGGCGTTGGGGTGGCATTAGGTGCAGCTGGAACAGTTACTTTAAATGGAAATACAGGAACAGGATTCACTTATAAATGGTTTAAGGATGGAACACTGCTTGCAGGACAAACAAGCAGCACATTATTGGTTAGTCAAACAGGAAGTTATACACTACAGGTAACCAATGCAACTGGTTGCAGCAGTGCAATATCAGATCCTTTGGTTGTTACTGCTTTACCAACTGCTTCTGTATCTGGTGCTACTTCATTCTGCGCAGGTGGTTCAGTAGATATTTTGATTACACTTTCTGCCGGACAAACTTTTGTAAGATGGAAAGATGCAAACAATAAAACTGTAGGAAATAGCAGTACTATTTACACTGCAACAACTTCGGGCAGTTATGCTGCAGAGATCAATGCCGGCAGTGGTATACAAACCACACTGGCTGTTCTGGTAACAGTAAATGCATTGCCTGTTCTAAATATTATTAGCAGTATCATACCTGCAAGTGTTTGTGCAGGAGGAAGTATAACACTAACTGCCAGTGGGGGCAGCAGCTATCAATGGTTAAAGGATAATGTAATTATCACAGGTTCTGTTAATGCTGTTTATATAGCAAATTCATCCGGAGCTTACTCAGTTAAGGGCACTAATGCAAATGGTTGTTCTGCAACTTCAGTTGCTTCAACAGTAACAGTAAATGCATTGCCAATTGCAGTTATTACCCCGGGAGGTAATACAAGTTTCTGTAGTGGAGGAAGTGTATTGCTTAGTTCTTCTTCACCAGGGGGCAACCAGTGGTTTAAAGATGGTGTAATTATCAATGGAGCCAATACCGCAACATATACAGCCAGTGCCAGTGGGAATTATTCACTTTTAGTAACCAATCGCTCAGGTTGTTCAACAACTTCTTCTCCGGTAACTGTAACAGTAAATACTTTGCCAACTGCAAGTATAACCAACGGGGTAAGTTTGGTTTTAGGAAATTCCGGAAATATAGCATTAACTGCAAATACAGGAACAGGTCTTACTTATCAATGGTATAAAGATGGTGCATTGATTGGTGGACAAACCAATGGAACGTTTTCTGTAAATCAAACGGGTTCATATTCGGTTCTTGTTACCAATAATTCGGGATGTAGTAAGTTATCAAATCCAACTTCCATTGATGCATTGCCATCAGCTAATGTTTCAGGCAATACAACCTTCTGTAATGGAGGAGCGGTAGATATTACAGTAACGCTTTCTGTAGGTCAAACCTTTGTGAGATGGAAGGATGCCAATAATAATTCTGTTGGAGGATCAAATACAACTTACCGTGCAACTACAACGAGCAGTTATGCTGCTGAGATCAATGTGAATGGTGCTGGATTGCAAACAACTAAATCTGTAAATGTTACTGTGATAGCTCTGCCTGTAGTAAGCATCAGTAGTAGTGTTTCGCCGGCATCCATTTGTTTAGGAAATAGTTTAACATTGACTGCTAATGGTGGAAACAATTATCAATGGTATGTAAATAACAGTACGATCAATGGAGCATCTAAAGCTTTGTATACAACATCTACTGCCGGTGATTACACAGTAGAAGCCACCAATGCAAATGGATGTACATCTGTATCTGTTCCAACAACGGTAACCATAAATGAACTGCCTGCTGCTACCATAACAGCTGGTGGAAATACAAGTTTCTGCAGTGGTGGGTCAGTGATACTAACATCATCATCAACTATAGGTAATCAGTGGTATAAGGATGGAGTGATGATCAATGGTGCAGGTTCATCAACCTATACAGCTATTTCAGGTGGAAACTATACAGTAGTTGTTACGAATGCATCAGGCTGTTCAACAACATCCGGTCCAATTACTGTTACTGTAAATGCGATACCGGTTGCTACGATCACCAATGGGTTTGGATTGTTATTGGGATCATCCGGTTCAGTGATCTTAACTGCAAATAGTGGAACAGGTTTAAGCTATCAATGGATAAAAGACGGTGCAGAGATGAATGGAGAAACGGGCCGTACATTATTAGTTACCGCAACCGGGTCTTATTCAGTAAGAGTTACCAATGCAACAGGCTGCAGTCAGTTATCAATTCCAACGGTAATAGGAGCATTGCCAACAGCAACCGTATCAGGTTCTACTTCTTTTTGTGCGGGTGGTTCCGTAGATATTACTGTTTCACTGTCAACGGGTCAAACCTTAGTAAGATGGAAAGATGCAAATAATAATACAGTAGGTGGCAATGGTCTTATTTATACAGCAACAACAAGCGGCAGTTATGCTGCAGAGGTCAATACAGGAGTTGGTGGAATACAAACTACACAAGCTGTACAGGTTACCGTTAATGCATTGCCAGTAGTGAATGTTATCAGCAGTATTACCCCGGCCGCAGTATGTTCAGGAAGCGTTATTACATTAACTGCCAGTGGTGGTAATAGTTATCAGTGGCTACAGAATGGCACAGCGATCAATGGTTCAACCAATGCAGTATATGTTGCTAATACAACCGGTGATTATAGCGTACGTGCCACCAATGCAAATGGATGCATAGCAGAGTCTGCTGTAACCTCGGCTTTAGTAAGTGCTTTACCAACTGTTAATGTGATTACAGGAATATCCCAGGTTTGTTTAGGTAGTTCAATTTCGTTCAATAATACAAATACCGGAGGTGTTTGGAACAGCAGTAATCTTTCAGTTGCTACTATAAACTCATCAGGTTTGTTAAATGGAATAGCTAGCGGTATCTCAACAATCAGTTATTCAGTAACTAATAGCAGTGGATGTAAAACCATCGTTACAAAAGTTATTACAGTGAATGATTTGCCTGTTGTTGCTGCAATTACAGGTGTACAGCAAATATGTGTTGGAACGACCACTGCATTGTCAAGCACAACATTAAATGGAGTTTGGACCAGTTCAAATATTGCTGTTGCAGATGTTAGTACAGCAGGTGTGGTTACTGGTATTACTTCAGGGGTAGCTGTTATTAATTATTCGATTACCAACAACAATGGTTGTGCTACTACAGTTACAAGGTCTGTAACTATAAATGCATTGCCCACTGTATTACCAATTACGGGTGTACAACAGGTTTGTGTTGGCAGTACCTCACTATTCAATAATAATACATCAGGTGGTACCTGGAGTTCAAGTAATACTGCTGTTGCGGTTGTAAATTCAGGGGGATTGGTTACCGGTGTTTCAGCAGGTACAGCAACTATCAGTTACCTTGTAACGAACAGTACTGGATGTTCAACAATTGTTTCAAGAAATATAAGTGTAAATGCTTTACCGGTAGTAGCTGCTATAAATGGAAATCTAGCGATTTGTGTTAGTGGTACTTCTTTGTTAACTAATACTACAGCGGGTGGTTTATGGAGTACTAATAGTGCAACTGTTGCTGCCATTAACGCATCGGGATTGGTTACAGGATTGCAACCTGGTACTGCTACTATTAGTTATACTGTTAACAATAACAATGGTTGTGTTTCTATTGTATCAAAAGATATTGTTGTAAATGCATTGCCTACTGTTTCATCGATCACTGGCATTCAACAGGTTTGTGCAGGAAGTACTTCGTCTTTTACCAGTACAACCCCGAACGGTGTATGGAAAAGCAGTAATACAAATATTGCCACTATTAACTCTTCAGGCCTGATTACCGGCGTTGTTCCCGGTTCTGTAACTATTACCTATACAGTAACCAATGGGAATGGTTGCATAACGGAAGTTACAAGAGATATTATAGTACTTGCTACTCCAACTGTTTCAGCAATTACCGGTATACAGTTAGTTTGTGCCGGAAGTACAACAGCTTTCAGTAGTATAACAACAGGAGGAGTTTGGAGTAGTACCAATAATTCCGTTGCTACTGTTTCTGTTACAGGTTCTGTTAACGGAATTAGTTCCGGAAATGCAACAATAGGGTATACTGTAACAAATGCAAATGGATGTGCCACCATTGTTACAAGAGATATTACGGTAAATGCAGTACCAGTGATAGCTGCTATTACGGGTATACAACAAATTTGTATCGGCTCCACTTCTCAACTGAGTAATACCACTTCTGGAGGTAGCTGGAGCAGCAGTAATTCGACTATTGCAACAATCAGTTCTGCAGCGCTTGTTACCAGTGTGTCATTAGGTACTGCAACAATCAGTTATTCAATTACTAACGCCAATGGCTGTACAACAATTGTAACCAGAGACGTTACAGTAAATGCATTGCCTGTTGTTACTGCCACATCTTCATTAGCAACTGTAAGTAAGGGTTTAACTGTGCAACTGCAGGCAATTACTTCAGGTGTTACCATTGCATCCTATAGCTGGTCACCATCTCAAATACTAAACAGTTCAATCATTGCAAATCCTGTTGCAAGGGTTCCGGATAATACAACATTTGTTGTAGTTGTTACTTCAACTCAAGGATGTACCGCTTCTGCTAGTGTAAGTGTTATTGCAATCGAAGATTTTCATGTAGAACCTACCAATGTATTTACACCAAATGGAGATGGAATAAATGACAGATTTGTAATTAAGAACCTGGATCAATATCCAAATAATAAGTTGCAGATTTTTGACAGAAACGGAAAGGTGATGTATGAAAAGAATAATTATGGGAATGACTGGGACGGTTCACTGAATGGAGTAAAACTATCAAAAGATACCTATTTCTATGTTCTGACAATTAAAGGGCAGATCGTTAAAAAAGGCACCATAACACTGGTTAGATAATTGTGATTTTAGAAATCCTGTTAACAAAGCAAAAAAGTAATTTTATGAAACATATTAAAAAGATCATTGGTACTTTCATTCTGATTGGTTGCATGTTACAATTATCTGCACAGCAACCCATGGAAAATACAATGAGCCAGTATTTTCAAAGCAGGATGTTATGGAACCCTGGATTCACCGGAGCAGATGGCAGTAAAATATATGCTTTACAGAATAGAAGCTGGATTGGTTTTGACGGAGCCCCTGTTATGACAGCACTTACAGGTGAATTTCTTTTCGGAACCAATTCAGCTGTTGGCATTCAGGTAGTAAGTGATATTACAGGAATAATAAATAAAACGTTTGGTGTTTTGAACTATGCATACCGGATAAAATTAAATAAAGACGATCAGTTAAGAATTGGGATCTCTCTGGCAGTATCAAGTGACCGGTTAAATTCAGGCTATATCGATCAGGGCGGTGCGGCTGATCCTCTTTTGGTAAATAGTATTAATCAAAATGCACAATTTGATGGCAATATCGGATTTGTGTATAAAAGTAATGTTCTGGCAATCGGGGCTTCCTTTTTCAGAATAAGGGAAAATTTTTCTGTAAAAGATGGAAGCGGGGCAAACCTTTCTATCGGTCAGATAGGTGGAACCTATGATATTAATGTTAACGATAAAGTTCAGATAAAACCCCTCATGATGCTTAGGTTTTACCGCACTACTAGCTCTTTATTTGACATCGGGGCACAGTTTGATTTCAATAATTTGATCAACACAATGATTGTATACCAAACTTCTGGAAATATGAGGGTAGGTGGAGGATTACGGATTAAAAATATTGCTGATCTGAATTTGTATTATAATTCGAATGTTAAAATCGCAAATTCAGCAAGTCAGCAATATGAACTGGGGCTTTGCTTTCATCTGAAAGGGAAACAGTAAAAAGTAATATGGATTCCTGTCAGCCTGTGATTTGTTAACTATGCAATTGTCAAAAGCAATTAAAATCAGTATCTTTCTGTATAAAATACAACACCATGTTTTTACAGAAAAAAGTATTCTTTCATTTTTCTAAACTGTTTTTCTTTTCTCTTTGCATTGTATTTGCGATCAATGCCAGTGCAAGAATTTCAAAAGACAATATCAATATTGAATTTACCCTTTCCGTTGAAGATCCTGCTTCGCATATTGTGCATGTTGTGTTGAAGTATGAAGGAGCAACCGGTAATGAAACAGTTTTTAAAATGCCTGTTTGGACAACCGGTTATTACCAGATCATGAATTTTGCTGATCAGGTTTCGCAATTCAAGGTTACTGATTTAGAAAGTAAACCAGTGAACTGGGAAAAACTTTCTAACAATACATGGAAAGTAGCTAATCAACAAGTACATTCATTTCTGGTTTCATATGATGTAAAAGGCACTCGTGCTTTTGTTGCATCCAATGTTATTGAGGAAGAGCGAACTTATTTGTCTCCTGCAGGTGTTATGGTTTATCCTGTTGGGCTCATCAATCATCCTGTTACGGTTGTGATAAAGCCCTACCGTACGTGGAATACCATTGCCACCGGGTTAGAATTGATCCCAGGGAAAGAAAATACGTATTCAGCCCCGGATTTTGATATTTTATATGACAGCCCTTTTTTAATGGGAAGCAAACTTGAATCACTGCCTGTATTTTACGTAAAAGGTATTCCGCATTATTTTATCGGGTACAATATGGGCAATTTTGATAAACAACAATTGATGGACGACCTTAAGAAAATTGTGGAAGCTGCAGTGAATATGATCGGCGATATCCCTTACAAACATTATACTTTTCTGGCAATAGGACCCGGTGGTGGTGGAATTGAGCATTTGAATTCTGCATCAGTTTCATTTAGCGGGCAAGGCTTAAATACCACCGCAGGCAAGATAAAAATGTATAGTTTTCTGGCACATGAATATTTTCATCATTTCAATGTTAAACGTATCAGGCCAATTGAATTAGGGCCTTTTGATTACGATAAAGGAAGCCCTACCAAAATGCTTTGGGTATCTGAGGGAATCAGTGTGTATTATGAATTCATGTTATTACGAAGAACAGGATTAATGACAGAGGAAGATTTTTTAAAAGCGCTGCATACCAATATGATGGCTTATGAAGGTAAGCCGGGAAGATTGTATCAGACGCTAACTGAAGCGAGTTATAATACCTGGTCTGATGGCCCTTTTGGAAGAACAGGGGATGATGTGAACAAAACCATTTCGTATTATGAGAAAGGGCCTGTTGTAGGAGCTATGCTTGATCTGGCCATCCGGCATGAAACAAAGAATAAAAAATCTTTGGATGATGTGATGCGTAGTCTGTACAAAGAATACTATCAAACAAAAAAAAGGGGGTTTACTGAAGAAGAATTTAGAAAAACCAGTGAAACCATTGCCGGTAGTGCTTTGCAGGAAGTGTTTGACTATACATCAACTGTAAAAGAATTGAATTACCCCAAGTATTTCGGTTTTGCCGGAATGGATGTGGATACGGTTGCTAAAACAGTACCCGCCTATTCCGGACTTTCAGTGAGAGATCGCGGTGATTCTTTGCAGGTTGCCGATGTTGAGTTTGAATCCCCGGCCTGGAAAGCAGGCTTGAGAAGAAGGGATATGATCATGTTACCTGAGAGCACAGGTAAATTCAATGCTGCTGGATTCACACAAATGATGGGTACTAAAAAAACAGGAGATCAGATTAATTTTCAACAGGTTCGCATAGGGAAGCTGCAGCCGGTACAATTTATATTGAGTGAAAAAAGGGAAAAAAGCTTTGATATGAAGCCTGCAACCAATACGGGTACACTTGAGCTTTCTATCAGGAAAGACTGGTTAAGAGGAGTCCAATAATTTATCTTTCTGCATATGATAAAAATGCCTGCCTGGTTTAGAAGCAGGCATTTTTGTTGTAAAATCAGCTTTATCCTTTCTTTTTTGGAGCTGCGTCTTTATTGGCTTTATAACGCATATCTGGCGTGCCGTCTTTTTTCAGGGGGCCTGCAGCGGCTTTGTTTTCTTTATAACGTTTGTCTGGGGTGCCATCAGCTTTCAATTTTGCAGCTGGTGCAGCTGCCGGTGCAGCTTTTGCAGCAGCAGGGGCTGCGGCTGGTTTGGCGGCTTCTGTTTTTTTTGCGGCAGGTGCAGCTTTTGCAGCGGCGGCAGGTTTAGCTTTCTCGGCTTTTTTGTCCTGAGAAAAGGAGACAGTTGCTATGCAAAGCATAGCAGTAAATGCCAAAAGGATTTTTTTCATACGGCTTTTTTTAAGTTTTTGTAAAGTGAACTGTTAAGTTAATAAACAGCGATTGGTTCTCAAACAGATAATGTATTAAATTTTCAATAAAAGGTGAAACATTGAATTTCCTTACCTAAGAACCGGATTGGCAGAAAACGGAGAAATATTGTCATTTTTCCGAATTCTTGCGTGTGCGGAAAAAATTAATTAACTTTTGTCAAAATCAATCTGTATGAGAAAAGTAAGTGACATACTTCGCCGCAAAGGAAACAAAGTAACCATAGTATCTTCCAATACCACTGTTATTGAAGCTTTAAGAATTATGGATGAGCAGAATATTGGTTCTTTGGTAGTAATGGAGAATGATGTTTTTCAGGGTATTATGACAGAGCGTGATTATTCACGAAAAGTAATTCTTATGGGACGCCATTCAAGCGATACTCCGGTAGGAGAGATCATGACGATCAATTTCCCTCCTGTTAAACAATCTGATACTGTGGAAGCCTGTATGCAATTAATGTCTGACAGGCATATCCGTTATCTCCCGGTTATTGAAGAGGGAAAATTATGTGGTATCATCTCTATTAATGATGTTGTAACTGAAACCATTTCCAATCAGGAAGAAACGATTTCACATTTGCAGAGTTATATACAATCGTAAAAAAATTATTTAACTGTATTCACCACTTCCCAAAAAGCTTGCTTGGGTTTCCCGTTCTTGTCGAATAACAATGGATAATCTTTTCTTCCCCGTACCGGAAAATTATCCAGCCAGCTGCTTCTGTCTGAAATATTCCAGAAGGTAACTCCTGAAATTGTTTTTTTGTATTTTTCAAACAAAGTGAAACAGCGTTTGTACATCTCAATTTGTTTCATTTCTTTTTCTGGAGTAAATTCTGTGTTTTGATCTTCCGGTTTTGCTTCTCTGGAATTGTGTTCTTTATTGTAAACAGAAATATCGAGTTCTGTGATCTGGATTTTTAAACCCAGTTCAGAAAATCTTTTCAAAGTTTTATTCAATTCATCTTCTGAAGGTTCGTTAATAGCCCAGTGGCCCTGTAAACCTATTCCATGAATGGGAATTCCTTTTTCTTTAAGGGTCTTGATCAGTTTGAATATTTTTTCCCTTTTAACAGGATTGATCTCATTATAATCATTGTAAAATAATAATGCATCCGGATCTGCTGCATGCGCGTATTCAAAAGCTTTTGCAATAAAATCTTCTCCGCAAATACGCAGCCATGGCGAATTGCGCAGGTATTCATCGGGTTTATCAGAGATGGCTTCATTCACAACATCCCATGCATAGATCTTTCCTTTATAACGGTTTACAACAGTGGTGATATGATCTTTTAGTCTTTGTAATAATACTTCTTTGTTAACCGTGTCTCCTGCTGCATTGGTAAAGATCCATCGGGGTGCCTGGTTATGCCAGCATAAATTATGGCCGCGGATCTTCCTGTTATTTTTTTGTGCAAATGCTACGATCGAATCTGCATCATTCCAGAAATATTCATTTTCTTTTGGATGGATCGGCCCCATTTTCATGGCATTCTCAGGTGTGATACTTCCAAACTGTTGCAATATCAATTCTGCTTCATTGGTTTTTAAGGAACGTGGTGAAACGGCAACACCTATTGTGAAATATTTTGAGAAGTAGGCGTTCAATCCTTTGCTGCTATCATTAAGAGATTTCGGTTGTAAGGATGTGTGATTGGTAAACGACAATGCTACCAGCGAAATCAAGCAGCAGGTGATCAATAATATCTTTTTCATAAGGCAATTTTATTTGATGAATAAGTGAAGGATAGAGACGCCAATTAGTCCAAGGATAGAAATAAGTGTTTCCATCACAGTCCAGGATAGAAAAGTTTGTTTCAAAGTGAGTTTGAAAAATTCTTTATACATCCAGAAACCGGAATCATTGATATGTGAACCGAAAACACTACCTGCACCAACTGCAAGCACCATTAGTTCCGGTGATATATTTCCTGCTGCCACCAGCGGTGCTACAATGCCGGCAGCCGTTAATCCTGCAACGGTTGCAGAGCCTAAGGTTACCCTTAATAATGCAGTAATGATCCATGCAAATAACAGAGGTGGCATATCCAGTTTACTGCTGAATGTGGCGATATAGGAACCTGTACCGCTATCAATCAATACCTGTTTAAAAACGCCTCCGCAGGTAATGGTTAATAAGATCACGGCAATACCCGCTATCGCATCGTTTGACCATTGCATTACTTCCTGCATTGATTTTTTTCTCTTTAATCCAAAAAAATAAACAGCAGTTAATACGGAAATTAGTAAAGCAATAGTGGAATCTCCAATGAATGCCATGAAGATCCGGAATGGGTTTTCTTTTGACAGAAAAATATTGGAGATAACAGAAATACTGATCAATAATACAGGTAACAAAGCAATACAAAAACTGGCAATGGCAGGAGGGAGACTTGTTACAGGATTCGTTTTTGCTGTTCCGAAAAGATCGGGTACGCCGGTTTTTATATTTTTTAAAGCTCTTCCCAATACAGGGCCTGCAATAATTACAGTAGGTATGGCAATGGTCAAACCATACATCAGTGTTAAGCCCATATTAGCATGAAATGCATTTACCAAAACAACAGGGCCGGGATGTGGAGGCAAAAAACAATGTGTAGTTGATAAGGATGCGGCCATTGGCATAACAATGTAAAGCAATGGCAAACCTGTTCTTCTCGCAATGGAGAAAACAAGTGGAACAAGAATTACAAAGCCTGCATTATAATACAATGGGATTCCAATTAAAAAGCCTGTAAGCAATACTGCCCATTGAATATTTTTTTCTCCAAAACCATTGATCAGTGTTGAAGAGATCTGTTCTGCCGCACCACTGATCTCTAAAATTTTGCCAAGGATTGCGCCCAGACAAATAATCAGTGCCAGTCCACCCAATGTGCTGCCTACTCCCTTTTCTATAGAAGTTAATAAGGCTGCGGGCTGCATACCCAGTAATAATCCGGAGATGATGGCAACGATCAGCAATGATAAAAAAGGACTCACCTTTTTCACTGTCAGAAAAACCTGCAATGCAATCGCGAAAATGATTACCGGAAATGTCATCAGCTTTGTTTGTATTTAATTACCTGACTGTATTGATCAATGTGCCAATATTATCTATCGATATTTTTATTTCATCGTTTGACCGCAATGTAAAATCACTGCCGGGTACAATTCCGGTTCCGGTCATGATCATACAACCTTTTGGGAAAGAACATTCGCGGTAAACAAAGGATACCAGTTCTTCAGGTGTGCGTTTCATTTGATTGAGTGTGACCGTTCCTTCAAAAACGATCCCGTTATTTCTTTTTATTTCCAGCTGAATTTTTGTATCAAGATCAATGGGATGATCAGTTACAAAAACACAGGGCCCTAGTGCAGCACAGGCATCATAAGTTTTTGCCTGTGGAAGGTATAAAGGATTTTCTCCTTCAATACTTCTGCTGCTCATATCATTGCCAATGGTATAGCCAATGATTTTTCCTGATGAGGTAACCACTAATGTTAATTCCGGTTCCGGAACATCCCAAACAGAATCTTTACGGATATTTACTTTATCACCCGTGCCAACAACGCGATGTGCAGTGGCTTTAAAGAATACTTCCGGTCGTTCTGCATCATATACTTTCGCATAAAAATCTGCACCGCCTGCGGCTTTTGATTCTTCCTGTCTGCCAACTTTACTTCTCAGATAAGTAACACCACAGGCCCATAGTTCCTGGTTTTGAATGGGGGCGATAATTTCATCTGCTTCAACTGATGATGATTTTTGGAGGATATGTGTTAAGCCATCCATTTTTTCAAAGAGGTTATCATCGTTGATGAATGTGTCCCAGTCTTTTTCTATCAGCAGGTAGCAAACGGTTTCTTTTTCAATTACTATGCCTTGTTTTGTTTTGTATAATTTCATAATACTTATTTG
>CANBSW010000031.1 GCA_947372235.1 Chitinophagaceae bacterium
CCCATCTCTTTTAATTTCTTTACCCGAAACTCCCATAAAGAGTTGGGTATGGCAACACCTACACCTGCATGATCCTGGTGGTTACAGGTTCCTTTGAGTTTCATCCAAACATCATTTAAATAAAAACCACTGTCGGCAGTAAATTTGATCGTTCGGAAACCACAGTTAACAGAAGAAGCATCCAGTAATTGTCCATCTTTCTTTACAATTGTTTTTACCTGATACAAATTCGGATGATCTACCCACCATAGATCCGGATTGGTAACCGGTAAAGATATTTTTGCAACGGCCTGACCTAATGCATTAACTACTACTTTGGTACTTGCAGAAACACCTGTTTGTGTTTTGGGATCAGTAAAACGTGATTCTACCTCTACAGTTTCATTTGCTTTACCAGAATTTTCAATCGTTACTTCTACAGGGATCACCCATTTTTTGGCACCCATTTTTACAGGATTGGCATATACACCATCTGTAATAATATGCACCGGATTCGATTTTACCAACCATGTATGCCGATAGATACCTGCGCCTTCATACCACCAGCCTTCCATTGCATTGGCATCAACACGGATAGAAATATTATTCAGATCATCGCCATATTTTACATAAGGAGTGATGTCGATATAGAAAGATGTATAGCCGCACCAGTTTCTGTGAACTACTGTTCCATTGATCCAAACCTGTGCATAAGTAGCGATGCCATCAAATTGTAATTCAAGATGTTTGCCGCGGTCTTTGGGATCTACTTTAAAATTCCTCCGGTACCAGCCAATTCCTCTTTTGCGATAACCTTGTGAAACATTTTCTGTTGAATCAAAACCTTGTTCAACTGCCCAATCGTGAGGAAGGTTTAGCAGTCGCCATTCCGTATCATCAAAACCCGGATCGGCTGCACCCCAGGCTTTACCAGCCTTTGCATTACTATACGTATTTTCATGGCCTTTGATGGCTGGCATTGGAACATCGCCCATATAAAAACGCCAGCCATTATCAAGGGATAATTTGTTGGTTTGTGCCGAAAGAGAAATGGTGAGAAGGCAAAAGATGGAAAATAAGATTCGGTTTTTCATGTGAGTTTGTTTCTGGGAATACAATTATTATGGAAAGGTAATTCTGTATGCTTAGAAAATGAAAAAACAGAATCCCTATTTTCTCTGTGTTTATCTCTGCATCTCCCCTTCTCTGCGTTGAATAAAAATATATTGAAATGCACTATTACTTTATTCAACGCAGAGAAGGGGGATGCAGAGGTGTCGCAGAGATATATTTTAGTTTAATACCAGTTCACTTAAAAATACCCAACCCTTTTTACCCTTACCCCCATGCCATTGAGGCAATGACTGAATTGGATTAGCCACAATTTTAATACACTTCAAACTCGTAGGTGCAAAAGAAAAAACCTGCTGCACCATGGTACCTGGTTCGTTCTTGGTGGGTAAAGTTGGTGTAATGCGACCAAGCAAACTCATGTTTGATTTATTCATTCCCCCATATATTTCCATTTTAACAGGAAGAAATACATACTGTTCAGTACGTTTCATCAGATTGGCCATTACACTATGCAGTTTTACGGCATCATTGAAATAGAGATAAATAACTGCGGGATTATTCATATAACCCAACCATTTCCCATTACCAAAATTGAGGTCGGCCAAATCTGCATCACTCAAAACATTTGCAGAAGGTTTATACTTAGGATCTGCAGGCGTGGCAAGTTCTATGGAATCGGGTTTAAAACCTCTCTTCACAAACATGGCATTTGTTGGACTACTTCCTACCCAACCTTTTTTAAAAGCGCGTACTACCAGTTTTGTATCCGACTGTATTGCAAAACTGTCTTTATACACAAGACTTTTAGAACTATCGGGTGGACTGCCATCCAATGTATAACGTATCTCTGTTCCTTTTACCGGATGTTTCATTTTGATAAAACGTGCTGTATCGAATACACCTGTTTTTGATTCGATAAGCGGCACACTTAATTCTGCAATAAAAGAAGGATTATCTACAAATCCATTTTCGATATTCAGTTTGGAGATTTTTTTTCTTAATGAGGCAACCTGTAAAGTATCAATTTTTGTATTCCAGATAAATACAGAACTGAGTTTGGGAAGAGACGCCAGTTTTTCTATTGCTTCTGCTGTAACACTTGTACCGGATAAGGATAGTTCTTTTAATTTTTTCAGACCGTTTAATTGCTCCAATCCTTTTGCAGTAATATCACTGTTATTGAGATTTAATTTCTCAAGGTTTTCAAATTTATTGATCACTAAAAGATCATCGTCCTTTACAGGCATTCGTGACAAACTGATAGATACCACCTGCTTTTTTACATCCAATAATTCTTCCAATGATTTTGAGCTGAAATTATTTCTGTTGTAAAAAGATACCGCCAATGCAGGTGAGCCTAGCCCCTGCGGTTCAAGCACCCGATAATTATTATTGAGTTTTTGAATAATTTTTTCATCCGCCGCAGAAAAATCATAAACAGGATTATTATTAATCGTAGATGGCTGAAGGTATGAAGCAGCCAGCAAACGGAAAGAATCTTTAACAGGAAGCATGGCCATTTTGTAATTCAATAATCCGCCTGACCTGATCCAGGCCGTTAATAAAACTGTTTCCTCTGCACTTAATTGTGTTTTGGAAATGGGTGGCATATGTTTCTTATCCTCTTCCGGTAAATGAATCCGTTTTAATAACAAACTGATCTCCGGCTCACCCGAAACAAAGAGTGGGCCTGTTTTTCCGCCTTTCAATATTCCGGTTGAATCATCCAATGATAAACCGCCTTTGTGATTACCATCTGCATGACAGGTTCCGCATTTGGCAGTAAATATGGGTTTGATGATATCCTCAAAAACCATTGCCTGCTCCATCGGTACTTGTTTTTTTTCTTTGTTTTGAATGGGTGCGAATAAATAATTTTTTCCATGCGTCAGGTCTCCGCCAAAATCACCTGTGATGAAGATCACAATGGTTGCAGCAATAGTGAATATCCTTCCCTGTATTCTTGCATTGACCAATGAATTGTAAAAAGTATAAAACAAATATCCCAACACAGCAATACAAATACCTCCCCATTTGTGCCACTGCAGAATACTTCCCGCATTTTCTGTTTCCTGAGAAAGAATCAACCCCATGATAGCTGTGATCACTGCTGATAAAGCTGCGGTTAATCTTATCAAAGAAAACAATGCTTCATTGTGATTGGTTGATGGAAGCCAGATGGTTACAAATGCGATCAATAATAAAACAATAGGAAAATGTAGAAATAATGGATGCATATGACCTGCCACCATTAACCAGTTGGGGATGTGTAAGAATTTTTCGAAGAGAGTGAGAAATAACAAGAGTATCAGTCCTCCTAATAAAATCCCTTCTCCTGTTTTTTTCATTTGCTGCATAGATTAATACTTTCTAATATTAAACGGTTCCTTATTGCGCCTTTGCCTTTGCGTGCAAATTTTCTCACAAAGGAGCAAAGGCGCAATTTTTGTTTGTCATATTTATACCCTCGTAAATTTATAAGGATACACTTTCCCCGAACTCCATTGCGCTACATACAAATTCTCATCGCTATCCACACAAACATCGTGGGGATGAACAAATATTTTTTCTTCCTGTACCATTGGTTGTAAAATTTTGTCTTTGTATATCGGTTCTGTACCACCAATATTCGAAACCACTTTATTCTTTTTATCCAATATGGTTACAAATCCCGTTCCTGTTGTATTCATGGCTGGCGAACGAAGTACCGCTGCATACAAATGATCGCCATGAATAACCGGTCTGCAAACACAGGCACCGGGCAGTTCAATCACTTCAATAAGTTTGCCTTCCATTGAAAAACGTTTGAAACAATTACGGGTGCGGTCTGTAACCAATAACGTATGTTTTTTTGAACGTGTATCAACCAATATTCCATGTGCATTATCCAAATGTTCGGTTCCTTCTCCCTTTCCTCCAAAGAAATGTTTTAGTTTGCCATTGGCATCGTAATGCATGATGTATTGAGAACCATATCCATCTGCAATATAAAATTCGCCATTCTCCAACACAGTGGTTTCTGTAGGAACAAATGCTTCTTTCTTTGCATACACACCGGTATCAGCGGGATAATCTACGGTAAACAAGATCTTCCCGTCAATCGTTGTTTTATACACCTGGTGTTTATTCGTATCAGTAATAAATAAAAAATCTTCCCCTCCTGTTTTCTGAATGGTCAATCCGTGTGCGCCGGGAAACTCATGTCCCCAGCTGGTTTGCAGTTTGCCTGATGTATTATATACCAAAACATTATTCTTTGTTTCATTGGTGAGAAGAATAATATTTCCCTTGCTATCCTGTACCATTTCATGACAATCATTCACCGGATATTGATCACTCAACACGCCCCATTTGGTATCTATTCTGTAGCGCATCCCATTGTGGCCATAGATCTCACCTTGTTTTTTTGCAAACAGATCTTTCATAATTAATAATGAGCCTGTAGCGAGTGTGGTTTGTTTGAGGAATGTTCTTCTTTTCATGGTTGCTGTTTATGGTAACTTTAAAATTCAACGCAGAGAACTCTGCGAAACTTCAGCGCTCTCTGCGGCTCTGCGTTGAAAAAAATCAACTTAAAATATCTCTCACCACTTTCCCCTCCACATCAGTTAATCTAAATCGCCGTCCCTGGTATAAATACACGAGTTTCTCATGATCCAATCCCAACTGATTCAAAACCGTTGCCTGAAAATCGTGCACATGAACCGGGTTCTGAACAATATTATATCCAAACTCATCCGTTTCTCCATACACCATTCCCGGCTTAATTCCTCCCCCGGCCATCCATATTGAAAAGCAACGTGGGTGGTGATCGCGGCCATATTTGTCTTCCGTCATCTTACCCTGGCAATAATTGGTTCTTCCAAATTCGCCACCCCAGATCACCAGTGTTTCATCTAACAATCCTCTCTGTTTCAGATCAGTGATCAATGCAGCAGAAGCCTGATCAACATCTTTTGCCTGACCCTTCATTTCAATTGGCAAGTTTCCATGTTGATCCCATCCCTGGTGATAGAGTTGAATAAAACGAACACCGTTCTCAGATAATTTTCTTGCCAGCAAACAGTTGGCAGCATAGGTTCCGGGCACCAGACATTCAGATCCGTATAATTTTACAATGTCTTCCGATTCTTTGGTAACATCCAGAATATCCGGCACTGCCGTCTGCATTCTGAATGCGGTTTCATATTGTTGAATTTTAGTAGCAATCTCCGGGTCACCAAAATTTTTGTAATCCATTTCATTCAATTCCCCAATCTTGTCCAGCATCTGGCGTCTTGCATTTCTATCCATTCCATCCGGATCCTGCAAATACAAAACCGGATTATCGCCACTGCTGAATTGCACTCCCTGGTGTATCGAATCTAAAAAACCATTGCTCCATAATTTTGAATACACTCCTTGTCCATTTCCTTTTCCCCTTGATAGTAAAACACAAAATGCAGGAAGGTTTTTGTTTTCAGAACCCAAACCATAACTCACCCATGATCCCATGCTTGGCCTTGCACCCTGTTGATTTCCGGTTTGAAAAAAAGTTAAGGCCGGATCATGGTTGATGGCTTCTGTATGCATACTTTTTACAATGCAGATATCATCCACGATCTTAGACATATAGGGGAATAATTCACTAACCCATGCGCCTGATTGACCATGCTGATTGAATTTATAATAGGAACCAACCAGTGGAAATGTTTTTTGTTGCGATGTCATTCCGGTAAGCCTTTGCCCCTGTCTGATAGAATCCGGAAGATTCTCCCCCATCATTTCACAAAGCATTGGTTTATGATCAAAGGTTTCCAATTGAGAGGGCGCACCGTTCTGAAACAAATAAATAACCCGTTTTGCTTTGGGTGCAAAATGAGGAATGCCAGGAACAAAGCCTGCATCATCTGATGCACCGCCAAACAGATCAGGCATCAGCAATGAACCCAATGCAACGCTGCCCACGCCAATACTAAGGCTGGCTAAGAATTTGCGTCGGTTGATGTTGAGTGCGCGTTCCAGTAATTCTTTTTGCATATTGTTATTTTAAAAACTACTCTGTGTAACTCTATGTCTCCTCTGTGTTTTAATTTCACTTCCGTATTTGTAACTTTTTTTCACCACAGAGGCGCGGAAACATAGAGTTACACAGAGTATTATGTTTTAGTAATCGCTTCTTCCATGTTATAGATCACCTGTATCACCTGCATTAATGCGGCTAGCTCTGCAGTATTCTTGGTAACCGGTTTATATTGACCAACAGCAATTATTTTTTCGGCAGATTTTTTATCTGTTTTGAACAAGGTTTGTTTTTCATTCCAGTATTCTGTTAATATTCCCATCTCTTTCCGATCAGGTATGCGACAAATAATTTTCCGGAATGCTTCTTCCACATTTGCCGCAGATGCATTTCCTTTTTTCAATAACTGATCTGATAAAGCGAGTGATGCTTCCAACACTGCCGGATCATTCATCATGATCAATGCCTGCAATGGTGTATTGGTTCGTGAACGTTTTACTTCACATTGATCTCGGCTGCCGGCATCAAAGATCATCATGTTGGGTGGTGGTACGGTTCGTTTGATAAATGTGTACATGCCTCGTCGATATACTGCCTGACCTGTATCCTGTTTATAACTTGCCAATATGCCTCTTCCTGATGTTGCCAATTCCCACAAACCCTTTGGCTGATAGGCTTTCACGCTTGTGCCGCCAATGGTTCTGTTTAACAAACCACTGCTGGCCAAAACAAGGTCTTTCACCAGTTCTGCCGGCAAACGCATTCTGGGTGCACGGGATAAATAAATATTTTCAGGATCATTTTTTAATTTGTCTTTAGAGATCACAGCCGATTGACGATACGTTGCCGACATCACAATTTGTTTCACCAATCGTTTGATATTCCATCCATTCTCCCTGAAATCAACAGCCAGCCAATCAAGCAATGCAGGATGTGTGGGAAGATCTCCCTGCATACCAAAATCAGCGGCAGATTTTACAATGCCTCTTCCAAAAAATTCCTGCCATATTCGGTTCACAAATACCCTTGCGGTTAGTGGATTTTTTTCATTGAATAACCATTGTGCCAATCCCAATCTGTTACCCGGATAATTTGCAGGAAATGACAAGATAGAAGCGGGTGTTCCCGGTTCAACAGAATCTCCATGCTGATCGTAATTGCCACGTGTAAGTACATAAGTTGTTCTTGCAGTATCCCTGTCTTTCATAACAGATACTTCCAGTTTATTCGTATCTGTTTTATTCACAAACTTTAAAATACCCTGAAGATCTTCTTTGGTGATTTCCATCCGTGGATTCTTTGCATATGTTTCAGGACCACCGACAGATGATTCCAATCCTACTTCTTTTATACTGTTAAAGAAAGCAGTCATCTTATAATAATCCTTTTGCGAAAAAGGATCGTACTTATGATCATGACATTTAGCACATTCCATTGTAATACCTAAAATACCGCGCGACATGGTATTGGTTCTGTCTACTACATATTCCACACGGTATTCCTCATCCACAACACCACCTTCCTCTGTGATCTTATGGTTACGATTAAATCCGGTAGCGAGTATCTGTTCTTTTGTTGCATTGGGTATCAGATCACCCGCCATTTGCCAGGTGATAAATTTGTCGTAAGAGAGGTTATTATTAAATGCATGGATCACCCAATCTCTCCATGGCCACTGACTTCTGTAATTATCATCCTGGTAACCGTGCGAATCTGCATAACGTGCAATATCCAGCCAGGGCAATGCCATTCTTTCTCCATACGATGGTTGCTGTAATAAGGCATCCACCATTTTTTCATAAGCGTTGTCAGATTTATCCTCTAGAAATTTTTGTGCTTGTTCAGGTGTGGAAGGAAGTCCGTTAAGATCAAAACAAATTCGTTTCAGTAATCTTTCCCTGTCAGCTTCTTCATTGGGCGAGAATGAATGTTTCTCCATTTCATTCAAAACAAAATAATCTATTTGATTTTTAGGCCAGGAAGTGTTGCTTACTTTTGGGATAGCAGGTTTTACAGGAGCCACAAAAGCCCAGTGTTTTTCATACTTTGCACCCTGCCGGATCCATTTTTTGATGATGGCTACTTCTGTTGCTGTTAATGATGGAAGATGACTGTTGAGCGGTGGCATTTGCAGGCCCGTATCTTTTGAACTAACCCTGATAAACAATTCAGATTGATCCGGATCGCCCGGAACCAGTGCATGTGAACGGGGATGTTCCTTTAATGCTTTATAAGCTTCCGATTCAATATCTAATCGTAACCCAGCCTGACGTTTATTGGCATCAGGACCATGACATTTAAAACATTTATCAGAAAAAATGGGGCGTACCTGGAAATTATAACTGATGCGTTCTGTATCATCTGTACCCGGCACTGTATTTCCAGTGCAGGAATACAAATACACAAGTACAACCAACAGGGAAACAACAATCAGTTTTCTCATTTGGGCATCGTTAGGGCTAGAGCAATTTACAATTAAATCATCCAAAAAACACATTCGGTTTTTATACAATCCATTCAACCGGAATTAGGTGATACAACCAGAAATATGATTATAGAGCAAACACAGATGTTAGAAAGGTGGTATTATTTCGTTCATGCCATTCTTTTTCGCCACAGATTCACAAATTATGGCTTCAGGTCGGATTTACTTCTTCTTTCGGATAAGGTACACGCGATTAATAGAATCCAGCTTAGGAAATTTTTGTAGAAATGCAGCCCTGTTATGTAACATGGTTTGAAATTCGGCAAACACGGCATCACTGTAGCCATTGTATAATGAATCGATAACATTCATTCCTGAACTGACTTTACCAATTGCAGGATATCCCCTCACGCCTCCGGCAACAAGTGTATCCAGTCTTGGTGAATTATTGCTGATGTTAACGAACAGGTTTACATCCCTTGAATCCTTCCCGCTTCTTGCAAAACTAATGGCGCCGCGTTCATTAGGTTTTAGTACGGGTTCGTCGGGTACCTTGTACTTGTTCCAGTTTTTAATAGATGTTGAATCGCTTATTCCAAACTGGGCTACATAGTTTGGCCGAACACGGTAGAACAATGTGTGATCGTATGCATGGTGTTTGATCTGCGAATAAAACCTGTCTACAGCCAGTGGCGAATATTCCCTCACAAAATCAGCTTCAAAATTTCCCCTGGATGTTTCAAAGCGCGCAGTGAATTGTTTGGGTGCTGTTTTTTTGACCCAGCTTTCATTGAATATCGGTTTATGACAGGATACCATCATAAAAAGCAGGAATAGTGCAAAAAGTTGTTTCATGTGTAATGATTCAACTTGAAGTTAATCAATTCAAAGGAAATGTTATTAGCTGGTCAATTAACAACGGATAAAAACTGCGGCCTTGCTCTTTTGCGTGCAATTTTTCTCGCAAAAGCGCAAGGCCGCAATAAAAATTTTGTTACACAATATTTTAATCACTGTCTTCCAAATGCAAATGCTGGTGATGCGCACCTGCAGCAATATGTAATGCAAAACAGGCGATGGCAGTGTCTTTCAGGATATTGATCAGCGCTAATGTTCGCATATCCTTATCACCAGCCCACATATAATTTGGAATGTGGATGATGAGAATAAACACAAACAAAAGAATGGCTAATAAATACCCTGTAAATTTTACCCACCGATTGGTAATGAACGAAAGACCTGTAAGAATAAAAGCTGCACCCAGCATATGTGCCCAGATCAATCCACCCGGAAGAGAAGGTGGGATATAAACAACCAGATCACGGGCATTGAGAAAATGATAGATGCCAAAACAAATAAGTACAACAGCAAGCAGGTAAATCGCAATTCTTGATACAATATGATACTGTTTCATTGGAAAGGATTTGGTTACTAAAAGTTACAACCAATATCTCCCAAATGCAAGCTTTTTCCGGTTTAATTATGCACCATTTTTTGCTGAACCCAAATGTGCGGTAATATATTAACGACTTACAAAATTTATAAACGTAACCTTCTTAACGCCTTCGTTTTTTATCTCTGCATAAGTTATAAGATAGGTATGGTTACTGTTATTGTGGTTCCTTTACTAATCTCACTGTAAATATCCAGATTGCCTTTAAGCGCAGAGGTACGTTCGCGCATTTCAACCAGTCCTAATTTTGGTTTTTGTTGATTAAGGTCGAAACCTTGCCCATTATCCATGATCGTAAGACAAAGAATATTTATATCCATCTTCATATTCACAAATATTCTTGTGGCATTGGCATGTTGGATAATATTCGCTAACGCATCCTCACAAATGCGAAATGCAGCAGTTTTAATGGCCGGAGATAAATTTTCTTCCTGGTGATCATGTTCAAATACACAGGGAATATTATTAACAACAGTCACTTTCCGGCATTGCCATTCCAGCGAAGCGTAGAGGTCAAGTTCATCCAACATACTCGGTCGTAACGCTGATGCAATTTTTCTTACATTGCTAATCATCAGTTTTGAAGTAGCAGAAGCATTTGCCATCCTGGAAATCTGTAATTCTGTTGCCTGAGGAATATTGACAGAGAGCCAGTCAACATCCATTTTCAAAGCCGCTGTTAATTGTCCCAATTCTTCCTGTACCTCATATGCCAGGATCTTACGCTCTTCTTCCCTTACATTTTGCAAGTGTTGCGACAGTTCTTTTAATTCTTTATTCTTATCCCGAAGTTCTTCTTCAATGGTTTTTAATTTTATACAGTTATTTACCCGTGCCAGTAATTCTTTGGGATGAACTGGCTTTACCAAGTAATCGTCCGCACCAAGCTCAATGCCTTTCGCGATCTGAACCGGGCTGATCTCTTCCCCCGATACCAGAATAACTTTGGTTCCTTCAAATTCGGGATCCGTTTTTATTTTGGTACACAGGTCAAGCCCGGAAGAATCAGGAAGCACAACATCTAACAGGATCACATCTGGTTTTTGTGTACTTACAGCAAGCAGCATCTCCTGCCCTGTAATGGCAATAGTTAGGTCAAAGGCCTGGTTCTTTAATATAAGCTGGTATAGCTTGATGATCATGGGATCATCATCTACCAATAAAATTTTAGCCATTGCAATTACCTGTTAAATTTTGAGATGGGTATAACAGGATAATGGATTAGAAATAGTAAGGCTTAAATATAAAGTAAATTTTCTAATCGGTAAGGGTAAGATAACGGCGGCGTGAACGAAAACTGTAGCTGGATTAGCTGTTCACATTTTCATAGTAAGGGATCTGATCATGCGGATATTGTTCCTTCTCTTTCCAATAGGCAAGCGTAACAGTACTGCCTCTTTTCGTTTTTAACAAGCGCCCGAATATCGCATTGGTGACATTGAACATTACATCTGATACGCCAATGGTAAAAGTTTCAGGTGGTGCCGGTGTTGCTACAGGCGTTTCTATTGCTGCGGCTCCTTCAACAGCCGGTGCTGCTGCGGGTGCAGGGGCAGCTTTGGGGGGTGGACTTGCCTGTATCACTACAGTGTAATTATTGAACTCAAGTAAAGGTTGCAAAAAATCAACACGCTCCTGTGAAGCATTTTTTTCTACGATGGCGCATTTGATACCATTGAGTTCTTCAAATTCATGATTCTTATTGATAGCCATACTTTGTTCTTTTATAATCCCGCACTTAATGAAAAAATATAATCATACACAACACTCAATAATCCTGTCACAATAATACCGGTCACGCAGATATACATGGCCAGTTTAGGTAAGGTTGGTATAGATAATTTAGCGATTGGCTGTTCATTCGAATCCATGAAAATGGCTTTTACCACACGGAGATAATAGTAGAATGATACCACCATGTTCAATGCAGCAATCACGATCAACAAATAATTTCCTTTGGATGAACCAGCCATCAGTAAAAAGAATTTACCAAAGAAACCCGCTGTTGGTGGTACACCAGCCAATGAGAACAAGGCGATGGTTATTACCCATGATAAAAATGGATTTGTTTTATAGAATGCTTTATAATCATCAATATTTTCTTTACCCGTTACCGCACTCACCAATGATACCACACCAAATGCAGCTAGATTAGAGAACACATAGATCAATATAAAATACACAACCGATGCAGTACCTGCCTGTGAACTTCCGGAAATACCAATCAGGATAAAACCTACTTGTGCAATGGATGAAAAGGCAAGAAATCGTTTAAAATTATTCTGACGTAATGCAAACAGGTTACCAACTATGATGGTTATGAGTGATAATACAAACAACATATTATACCACACATCTGCCAATGGTTTAAACACAGTGTACAAAACAGAAACAAATACAAATAATACCGCCGCTTTAGAAACCACAGATAAATAAGACGTTACGGCAACGGGTGCTCCTTCATACACATCAGCCGTCCATAAGTGAAAGGGTACTGCTGATATTTTAAAAGCAAATCCGGATAACAATAAAATAAATCCAAAAATATGTAAAGGACTGTTTGATAAATGTGTGGAGATCTCAGTGAAAACCAAAGTTCCGGTTGCACCATATACCAATGAAATACCAAACAATAATAAAGCAGAAGAGAATGCTGATGAGATAATCATTTTCATAGCTGCTTCTGATGATTGTCTTTTGAGCAGATCAAAATTAGCAGCAGCGGCCAATGGTATGGTTGATAATTCAAGCCCCAGGTAGAACATCAATAAATTACCACTTGAGATCATGAAAAACATTCCCAGTAAAGTTGATAAGAGCAGAAGATAAAACTCAATCACATGCTTATGTGTTTTCAACCATGAATAGGATTGCATGGATATGATCAACATTGCAAGACTTAATATATTTTTTTCAAGAACGATCAATGGGTTGGTTTTGAACATTTCACTAAACAGGATGCCTTCCTGGTTTCCAAAAAAGCCGGAAACAAAATTGATCAGCAACAGACCGTTTACCAGATTGAGGATAGATTCGTTGGTTCTGTCTTTACCCAGTTTCACAAACAGCAACAGAAAGATAATGGCAGTTACTACCAGTTCCTGTTTTAATAATATGAAGAAATCAGTTAACATAGTTCAGTTCATTTTTGGGTAATCACATTTCCAACATGCTGCATAATATTGTCTGTTCCGGGTGTGATGAGTTGGTTGATCAGAAATGGAGCTATTCCCATTAAAACAATTCCTACAATCAATATTCCTGCTGCAAGTTTCTCGTTCCATGTGGCATCAGTTAAGGCTGCATAGGTATCACTCATCGGCCCCATTACTGTTTTACCTGCGGCACGTAAAATATATACTGCTGTTACTACGATAGAAGCACAGGCCAAAATAGTTGCGAGGCGATACCATCCATCCGGGTTTTGCCATGCACCCATGAACACGGTCATCTCAGCTACAAATCCACTAAATCCGGGCAATCCCAAAGAACACAAACCTGCAATTACAAATACTGTAGAAATAAATGGCATCACTTTTAATAATCCGCCTAACTGCGCAACCATTCTTGTATGGGTTCTGCTGTAGATCATTCCGATGGCGGCGAAGAATAGGGCTGTCATCAATCCGTGAGAAACCATTTGTAACACTGCCCCATTTACAGAAGTAGGCGTTAACATACCAATGCCTAAAATCACAAAACCACAATGGCTAACGGATGAATATGCGTTAATGTATTTCAAATCGTTCTGCATCATGGTAGCGAATGCACCATAGATGATCGCGATGGTTGCGAGCAAAATGATGATCCATGAATACGCATGTGCCGCATCTGGCATTAAAAAAGTGGCTACACGCAAACAACCATATCCGCCCAGTTTCATAGAGATCCCTGCCAGAAACATAGAAGCAGCTGTGGGTGCAGAAGCGTGACCATCGGGCACCCAGGTATGAAAAGGAAATAGCGCCGCAAAAATGCCAAAGCCTAAAAAAGCAAAAGGGAAAAAGAATTTCTGTGTTTCAATTGGTATATGCATTTGAGAGATCTGCATAATATCAAATGTGTGCGTTGTATTATAGATACCTGCCAACCCAACAAATACCAGAGCAGAACCGGCCATTAACATGAGGGCAAGTTTCATGGCACTGTATTCTTTTTTACCACTGCCCCAGATTCCGATCAACAGGAATTTAGGAATTACAGCAACTTCTAAAAAGAAGAATAGTGTGAACAGATCCAATGAAATAAAGAATCCGTAAGCCCCCATGCTGAGCAATATCAATAAGAAGAAAAATTCTTTACTCAATTTATCCATTGCCCATGAAACAAGGATTCCTGCAACTACTACGGATGCGGTTAACAACATCATCGCAATTGAAATACCATCTACCCCAATATGATAATGCACGCCTAATGAAGCAAACCAGGTATAATCAGATTCAAAAAGCATGGGCGCTTTATTGCCCGCAGCCCTTTCTTTCCAGTACTCGGATAAAAGAAAACAGGCCATCAATAATTGAAGCAGAGAGCCTGTCAATGCAACAGCTCTTACCTGTTTCAATCCGTTGCAAAACAGAATGATCACAGCTGTTATCAGGGGTAATAAAATAAGTAATGACAGGTTCATGCGATAACTATTTCCATAAGTAAATAAATAATACAGCCAATGCAGCTACCCCACCAAAAAAGAACAGCGCATAGTTTTGTACTTTACCCGATTGCAATCCTTTGATGAGTGATGAGATCTTTGCTGTTACTGATGCCAATCCATTCATCAAACCATCCACAATATTTTTATCAATCCAAGCGATCGGCTGACCGATCAATGGGAAGATGATCTTTTTGGTAATGAACAGATACAATTCATCCATATAAAATTTCCTGCTGGCAGCTTTGTATAATCCACCCATAGCTGCAGCAAATTTTGCCGGTTTCTCATTTTCTGTTTTATAAAAACTCATGGCTATTAAAATAGCAATGATGGTAAGACCTACAGGTGCTGCAGAAAACAAAAGATCAGTATGTGTTTCCAAAGCTGCACCATCTGCTGTAATGAAATTTGAGAATGGAACAAATCCAACGCCTACAGCACAAATTGCCAAAATGATCAATGGTAATTTCATTGATAAAGTTCCTTCTCCGTGAGAATCGTGATGATGTGTTGCTTCCTTGCTCCAGAAAATGGAGAAGTACAAACGGAACATATAAAATGCGGTAAGTGCCGCAGTAAACAATGCCACACCATAAATGAGTTTGTTGGAATGAAATGCCGCTAACAAAATTTCTTCCTTACTAAAAAAACCTGCAAATGGCGGAATACCTGCAATGGCTAAGCAGGCTATTAAAAAAGCAATATGCGTGATAGGCATTAATTTTCTTAACCCACCCATGTCTTTCATTTCATTGCTGTGAACCATATGTATCACTGCACCGGCACCGAGGAATAAAAGTGATTTAAAGAATGCATGTGTGAAGAGGTGGAACATAGATGCCATATAACCCAAACCTTCTTCTCCGGTTTGTTTGGATACACCTAATGCAAACATCATATACCCTATCTGCGACATGGTTGAGTATGCCAATACCCGTTTAATATCCGTTTGTGTACAGGCTATCACTGCTGCCAGTAATGCAGAGAATGCACCTACATAAGTTACAATTTGTAAGGCAGTTACATCCATGGAGAATACAGGGAATAAACGTGCTACCAGATAAACACCGGCAACTACCATGGTTGCAGCATGTATCAATGCGGATACAGGTGTTGGACCTTCCATTGCATCCGGTAACCAGATATGTAACGGGAACATGGCTGATTTACCGGCACCGCCGATGAATACAAGTGTTAATCCCCAGGTTAACATGGATGCTCCTAAAAAGCTTGCGGTTGCAATGCCTGTAAATTGTGTTGATTGAGCGGATGTTAGTCTTTCGATCAAAGTACCAATATCCAATGTGCCGCTATAAAATGCCAGTATTAAAATACCGATCAGAAATCCGAGATCTGCAAAACGGGTTACAATGAATGCTTTTTTTGATGCTGCTACTGCAGAAGGCTTATCAAAATAATATCCGATCAATAAGAAAGAAGAAACACCTACCAGCTCCCAGAACATATATACCTGGAAAAGATTACTTGACAGCACCAATCCTAACATAGAAAAAGTAAATAAAGATAAGAATGCATAATAAGTTGCAAAGCGCTCCTCTCCTTTCATATATCCTAAACTGAATACATGCACCATGAGCGAAACAAAAGTTACTACCACAAGCATCATCACAGAAATAGGGTCTACAATAATGCCCATATCGATAGATACATTGGGAGAGAATTGCAGCCAGGTATATTTAAAGGCAATGATCTTTTGAAAAATACCATTCACTTTCCCGTCAACAAAAAAGTATTGTTTAGCAGCAATAAAAGAAAGTATGGTAGATGCCAGTAAAGAAGCAGTACCAATAAATCCGGCAACGGTTTTAAAATGCTTCCGTCCAAAGATACCCAGCACGAGGAAGGTGATCAGCGGCAATAAGGGTATCCATACTATGTAAGAATAGTTTGACATAGTGTTTAAAATTTCATTTCAGCAGCATCTTCCACATCAATTGAATTATGGCTCCTGTACAGGTTAATAATAATGGCTATGGCTACAGCGGCTTCAGCAGCTGCTATGGTTATAATAAATAAGGTAAAGAAAATACCATCCAGTTTTTCGGGATAGAGGTATTTATTGAATGCCACGAAATTGATGTTCACACTGTTTAACATCAGTTCTATAGACATCAGCATGGTGATCATATTTCTGCGCGTAAACAATCCGTACATGCCAATAAAAAACAAGGCTGTACTGAGGTATAAAATATGTGTTAATGGTACACCGCTCATTTCCTAAGATTTAGAAATTATATTATCCTTACTCTTCATGGCAATTACGATACAACCGATCATGGCAGCGAGTAATAACATACTCACTACTTCAAATGGTAAAATATATCCGTGTTCTGTTGTACTCAACATTTGTGTACCGATATCACCCACGCCAACATTGAATGGTTTGGACTGATCTTCCGTAAAACCATATTCGCTGATCAGTTTACCTATAAATGCTACCCCAAATAATGCTGCCAGTGCGGAGAAAATATTTTTTTGCAAAGCCGGTTTAGCCATTTCTTTTCCCGATTGCTGGGTAAGGAAAATGGAGAAGATGATCAGTATCACAATACCACCCACATATACGATGATCTGAACGGCGGCAATAAATTCTACCTGCATCCAGAAATATAAGGCGGCAATACCTACCAGTGAAAATAACAGCCAGATGGCCGAACGGAATATTTTACGGGTAGTAACGGCAAGTATACCTGCCCCTAAAATAAAGGCGGCAATCAGGTAAAATATAATAGCAGATGCACTCATTATTCAATGCCCTCCCTAATTTTTGAATCCGGTTTATTCAATTTTTTTGTCAGCTTGCTTCTGTCGTACACACTGTGTTCAAAATTCTGCGCCATTACAATTGCATCAGATGGACAGGATTCTATACACAGATTACACATGGTACACAATTCCAGATGGTATACAAATGTGTCGATTGCTTTTTTCTTTTTCCCTTCGGGGGAGATATCAAATTTTGTAATGATCTTGATGGTGCCGTTAGGGCAGGCCAGCTCGCAGGCGGTACAGCCGGTGCAGGCATGTTCGTTGTTCTCATCGTGTGGCATTACTACTTCGCCTCTGAAACGTTCTGCCAATTTGAGTGTATCCCTGTTATCCGGATATTGTTCTGTAATGATCTCTTTCGGATGGAAGAAATAATACCCTGTTTTCCGCATGCCTTTCAGCAGCGAACTAACACCGGTATAAACTTCAGATATGTAGTCCTTTAAAAACATGCAAAAAATTTATTTTTTCTCCTCTGTGAAACTCTGTTACTCCGTGTCTCTGTGTTTCAAAAAAAGTTAACTCATCGCGAGAATTTTTTGAAACACAGAGACACAAAGAACACGGAGTTACACAGAGATTTTTTAATATTCTCAACTCCTAAAAATGCCAGCCCAAAATCGCGATCACTGTTACCAATATAATATTCAGCATACTGATCGGTAATAAATATTTCCACTCTAAATTCAATAATTGATCCACACGTAAACGAGGGAAGGTCCAGCGGAACCACATGATCAGGAAGATGAGAAAAAATGTTTTTCCCATAAACCATATTGAGGAAGGAATATAATCCATGATATGGTTAAACCCTTCCCAATGCCCGATATGCAGTGGCATCCATCCTCCTAAAAATAATGTTGCACCAATGGCACACACAATAAATATGTTGATATATTCTGCCAGGAAGAACAAGGCAAAACGCATTCCCGAATATTCTGTATGAAAGCCGGCGGTTAATTCTGATTCTGCTTCTGCGAGATCAAAAGGTGCACGGTTGGTTTCTGCAGTTACAGCAATGATAAAAATTACAAATGCGATGATCACAGGAATATGCCCTTTGAACAACCACCATCCATCCGCCTGCGATGCAATGATATCAGAGATCTGGAGGCTTCCGGTTAAAACCACAACCGTTAATACCGATAATCCTGCTGATAATTCATAACTCACGATCTGAGCTCCGCTGCGCATGGCACCCAGCAATGAATATTTATTATTACTCGCCCATCCTGCCATTAAAATTCCGATCACAGAAAGAGAAGAAACAGCGGATACATACAAAACCCCAATATTAATATCCCAGATCTGAAAATTCTTTGCAAATGCGATCGGTGCGAGCAATAACATCGCAACAATCATTACTACAAAAGGTGCGAGGTTGAACAAAAATTTATCTGCGAGATCCGGAACCAACCCCTCTTTCAAAATCAATTTAATCGTATCAGCCACTGTTTGAAACATTCCTCCGGGACCCACACGGTTTGGTCCTAAACGGATCTGAATATGTGCAGCAACTTTTCTTTCCATCAATACCAATACCAGCCCTAAAGCCGCAAACAACCCGATGGCCAATAAGATCACGATGGCGCATTCAATCAATAAAGCGAATGTTGGGTCGAATGTGCTGTAAAGCCAGTTTTGTATGGTGTTTGTTATGCCTTCTAAACTAAACATGGGTATTTATTTATTTCCCAACTAATGTATTTCTATTCAACTTTTCTTGCGTCGCACTCTTGTACTGCAAATCTTTACTGTGCTTTTGAAATAGCACGCAAAGGCGCAAGGGCGCAGTTTTTGACTCTATTATTTTCCCCTCTCTAATCCAATCAATCCTCCCAAATCCCGGTTCAGACATACTATCTATCAATATCCGGTATCACCAAATCCAAAGTTCCCATGGTTGCCATCAAATCACCAATCTTACTGCCTCGGGCCATATGATCTAAGGCTGATAAATTTGAAAATCCCGGTGAACGGTATTTAACACGGTAAGGAGTCATTCCACCTTCACTAACTATATATACCCCCAACTCACCTCTTGCGGTTTCCACCCTTGTATAAAATTCTCCTTTTGGTGGTTTAATCACGGCTTTCATTTTAGCCTGTGTATCCCCTTCGGGAATATTATCAATCAATTGTTCGATGATCCTGATGGATTGATTCATTTCTTTTACACGAATTATGTAACGCGCAAATGAATCTCCGGCTGTATCCAGTACCTCATCAAACTCAACAGTATCGTAACCTTCGTAAGGATAAATTTTTCTGATATCACAACTTACGCCACTGGCTCTGGCTACCGGGCCACTGCAACCATAAGAGATCGCATCTTCTCTGGATAAAATACCAACGCCTTTTGTTCTTGCCTGAAAAATTACATTGTTCGTAACCAGGTCTTCAAACTCTGTAACCTTTTGTTTGAACTGCTTTACAAATGCTTTTACTTTTTGTTGAAAATCCGGATGCAGATCATACATCAACCCACCCGGTACTATATAGTTCATGGTTAATCTGGCACCGCAGGTTTCTTCCATGATATCGGTGATCAATTCTCTTTCGCGGAAAGTATAAAAGAAAGGAGTGAATGCACCAAGGTCCATGGCCATTGCACCTAACCATAATTCATGAGAGGCGATACGTGTTAATTCACTCATTAATACCCTGATCACACTGGCTCTTTTGGGTACTTCAATCTGCATGGCTTTTTCAACATTCATGGCGCAGGCCAGGTTATTGATATGTGCCGAGAGATAATCCATACGACTGGTTACATAGATAAACTGCCTGTAATTAAGGCTCTCACTCATTTTTTCGATAGAGCGATGTATATAACCCAGGTGTGGTTCAATTTTTTTAATAGTTTCCCCATCCAGTGTAATCACCAGATGCAATACACCATGTGTAGCCGGGTGTTGTGGCCCCATATTGATCACCAATTCGCCTTCCTTGGTTTCTTTTATGACCTGTGTTTCTGTATACATTGCCCGGCTATAATTTTATCATGTTGATAGGATCTTCAAAATCTTTGCGTAATGGAAATCCTTCAAAATCGTCTGTGAGTATCAGTTTGCGCAGATCAGGATGATTGAGAAAATTCACACCAAACAATTCAAACACTTCTCTTTCATGAAATTCTGCTGTACGCCAGATATCGCAAACGGTTTCTATTTCTGGGTTGGTCCTGTCCAATTTTGATTTGATCACAATATTTAATCGCTGTGTGGTTGAGGAAAGGTGATACACCATGGTAAGATGTGTTTTCCAATCTACACAGGTCAAACAAAACAAATAATCAAACAGAAAAGAAGAGTTGCGAAGATCGGTTGCGAGCTGTTTCCATTGAGATGGCTCCACCAATATATTCAGCCATTCGCCTGTTTCGTCGAAAGTGGCTACGGGTTGAACGGTTGTGATGAATGCTTTGATGTCTTCGTTGGTCATACTGCTTTTTTATGCTATCCTTTTGATTCTTCTCTGATCTGTTCCCTTGTTAAACCGCTTTTTATTTTTTCCTGTAAAGTGATCAGTGCATGTAATAAGGCTTCCGGTCTTGGCGGACATCCCGGTATATACACATCTACCGGAATAATATGATCTGCCCCTTTTACTACTGAATAGGTATTATAAAAGAAAGGTCCGCCACTAATGGCACAGGCTCCCATGGCAATTACATATTTAGGATCGGCCATCTGATCATATAATCTTTTTAATACAGGACCCATTTTATTTACGATGGTTCCGGCAATGATGATCACATCGGCCTGACGTGGGGAGGCGCGGGCCACTTCAAAACCAAAACGGGAAAAATCGTATTTGGAAGAGGCGGTAGACATCATTTCGATGCCGCAGCAACTGGTAGCGAAAGTTAAGGGCCAAAGAGAGTTGGAACGGGCCCAGTTGATCAGTCCATCAAAAGAGCTGACAATAATACCGCCGCCTGCTGTAGGATGTATCTCTCCGGGAAATTCAATCTGCTCCTGTCCGTTCTGTTTTGTTAACTCCATTTCAATGCTCCTTTTTTATGTGCATATAAAAAGCCCATGAACAGTATAAATATAAATACAAGGATCTCGAACAATGCTACCATTCCGGTTTTCTTAACTACAACGGCCCATGGATACATGAATACCAGTTCCACATCAAAAATCAGGAATAATAAAGCGAAGAGATAATACCCAACATGAAACTGTTGCCAGGGAGAGGTTTGTGTGGGAATACCGCACTCATAAGCCTGGCCTTTTTGGGGGTTTTTACTTTTTTTTAAGAGAATCATTCCTAAGAGGATTCCTCCTCCGGAGAATGCTATTGCTGCTATAACCAGTGCAATCAGAGAAACGGCTCCCATATAGTTTTTGTGGTTTGATAAATGATTGCCTAACCGGGTGTAAAATACGGATATTTCACAGGAAAATAAAAATGATTAAAGAGGGGGTTTTATATGACTAATATCATGATTTGGGTTTAGAAAAAAACTTATGGAAGCTTTAGAACAATCCTGTTTTCGATGTTCTTGCTCACTCTTTATTCGCGACTCATTGACACTCAGGCTCCCGGCAATGCAGGGAGCCTCGTACCTGTTACTCAACTAGTTTAGCATGAGGGATTGTTTAGCATTTTATTGTTACTTGCAAATCCTTACTAAACGCAGGGTTTTAATTCAGTTACTAAACCGTTTCGTTATTTATAAAACTTTTTCAATTAACTCCAGAATAATACCTGTTTCTGTTCGGGCTTCCTCCATTAATGAGGCAACATAAGGTTCCTTGAATTCTGTTAGTTTATCGAAGCGGATGGCGATGCCGGATAAGGTATCAAGGCTGGCAGAAAGCGCGGTGCCTTTTAATTTGTGTCCAGCACTTTTAAGAGCAGCGGCATCTTGTTTAGCAAATTTATCTTCCAGGTCTTTGAGTGAATTGATGATCTCATTCCTGATCAGCACAACAAATCCCTGAAAAGCTGTTTCATCATTACCTACCAGTTCTTTGAGTTTACTGAAGTTAACATGTTCTGTTTCTTTTTTATCTATTCCGGTTTCCTGAACAATGTTTTGTTCAATTACAGTGAACCATTTACTGAATACCTGTGCCACAGTGTTCTCTACAATTGGTTTTGAAATAAAATCATCCATACCTGCAGAGATACATTTTTCACGTTCTCCTTTTACTGTTCCTGCAGTAATGGCGATGATGGGAATATGTATATTCTTCTGCAGAGAACGTATACGCTTGGTTGCTTCATACCCATTCATTTCAGGCATTTGGATATCCATGAAAATGATATCGGGTAATTGCTTTTTGCAGACAGCTACTGCCAGTGCTCCATCGGCTGCTTCAATAATAATTGAGTTTGGAGCAATTCTTTTGATGATAGTTTTGGCAAGCAACATATTTACTTCCCCATCTTCTGCAATCAGTACCCTGATCTTATCCAGGTTGATCTTTGATTGTGTTTCTTCCTGTATAAATTCCTGTTTGTCTTTACGTTTGGCCAATCTTGAGAGTGACCGGTAAAGTTCCTGCATTTTAATAGGCTTTACCAAACGAAGACTCACATCCAGTTCATCACATTTTTTGATTACTGTATCATCATCAGATGAACTTGATAATAACATGATGGGTTGTTGTTCGGCAGTAGTATAGAAATTTTCGCGGATTTTTTCAATGGTTTCCAGTCCATCCATGATCGGCATATTAAAATCCATGAGTATCACATCATATTGTTTGCCCGATTCCAATATCTGCAATGCTTCAATACCATTGCGGGCAATATCTGCATGAATATCTTCCAGCAAAAGCATTTGAATTAAAATAGTCCGGTTGTTCTCATTATCATCTACGATCAAAACTTTTTTGATCGAGGATATATTTTCCCACTGGTTCAGCTTGCCTTGCTCTGCCTGAAGTGTGAGGTCGAAATAAAAGGTGCTGCCTTTACCGGGGCTGCTTTTCAAATGCAGGCTACTACCCATTAAGGCAAGTAATTTATTAGAGATGGTAAGACCTAATCCGGTACCACCATATTTTCTTGTTACCGAACCATCTTCCTGTGAAAATGCCTGGAAGATCTTCTTCTGTTTATCTGCATGGATACCAATACCTGTATCTCTCACTTCAAAACGAATGATGATCTCATTTTGAGTTGGGTCTGATAAGGCTTCTATCTTCAATTCTATCTCACCTTTTTCTGTAAACTTGGATGCATTACTGAGAAGATTGATCAGTACCTGTTTTAAACGAACGGCATCTGTCCAGATAAATCTTGGCAACTCAGTAGAAATATTTAAAAGCATTTCCAGGTCTTTTGATTTTACCTGATAGCTGATGATATCTGCTGCCTGACTGCCTATTTCGTAGAGGTCATATTTTTCTATCTCAAGTTCTAATTTGCCTGCCTCTATTTTTGAGAAATCAAGAATATCGTTGATGATACTTAATAAGGCATTGGCCGATTGATTTACGATGGATAGATATTGCTGTTGTGTTTCGTCGAGTTTTGTTTTGAGGATAAGGTCTGTAAACCCGATGACGCCATTAAGCGGAGTGCGAATCTCATGACTCATACTGGCCAAAAATTCAGATTTTGCAATGCTGGCCTGTTCTGCCTGCTTTTTAGCTGTTTTCAGTTCTTCCCGTTGCATACAGATCTCGGTGATATCCTGTGTGAACATCATGATACCGCCAATAGAGCCATCGAATAAATACCAGGGGCGAACTTCCCAACGTGAGTACTGGTCATGATCCCAACCATTTGGCCTCCATCTGTCTTCTTCATTTTTTTCAACAGCACCACCGAGGCATCGTTGATGAATGGCTTTCCACTGATCTGATGTATCGGGAACTATTTCGTAGTGAGACAGGCCAATTACATTTTTTCCTACCAAATTAAATTCTTCCAGCCAGCGGTTACTGGCGGCAACATAATTCATATTAAGATCTAACATGGCCACAGCAGCAGGAGCATGTTCTACAAAAGAGCTAAGCCTTGATTTTTCAACTATCACAGCTTTTTCAGCCTGTTTGCGTTCTGATATATCCTGGATCACAGAATACACGTGTTCTTCGCCATTGGTTGCTGTAAAACGAATTCCATTTAAAAGAACGGGAACAATATGCCCGTCTTTATGAATGTATTCTTTTTCATAAGGCCCATAACGTTTATGAACGGTTAATGAAATGCGGTGTTTCATTTCATCATCATCGTACTTGGCGGGTGTTACATCATGATGACTAAGCTTGCGGTATTCTTCTTCAGTATACCCGATCATCCTGTACAATGCTTTATTGCCATCAATAAACTTTCCATCGATATGCCGGTTAATGGCAATACCAACGGGGGAGATATCAAAGAAAGCACGGTATTTATTTTCGCTGGCTTCGAGGGCCAGTTTGGTTCTTTTCTGTTCATCAATATCCTGGAAAGCGCCATAGAGTCTTTTGCATTTCCCTTTGTCCATTTCCGCCTTGCCTTGAGCCCTTACCCATTTTTCATTTCCTTTGGCTGTGATGATCTCTAATTCAAGATCCCAGGATGTACCATTGGCAATGGCCTCATTAACTGCCTGTGTTATTTTATCGCGGCTTTCTCCTTCTTTATAAAATGCAAGACTTGTAGCAAGTGACGGCGCATAATCTGTTTCCACTTCATGGATCTCTTTGGTTACAGAAGACCAGAAAATGATTTGCTTCTCAACAAGTACTTCCCATGCACCAACCTTGGCTATGGTATTTGTTTGTTCTAATATTTGTTTGGTACGGTTCAGATCGTGCTCCAATTGCATGCGGTCCGTTATATCAATTGAATTACCGATCACATAGCGGGAACCATCCAGGTTTGTTTCTGTTGTGTTGTTATAAAGCCATACCCTGATTGATCCATCTTTATGGCAGGTGGTCATTAACCCATTCGATCGTCCGGTAGTATCAATCTCGTGCAGATAATATTGTAAAGCAGGGTGATGTTTAGATGGAACGATATCAAACAAACTCATTTGCAAAACATCTTCAGTTGTATAGCCTAATAATGAGGCCCCGGATTTATTTACGGTAAGGAATTTGCCCTTCATATCATGCGTACACATCAATCCCTGTGAATATTCGAAGAACGACCTGAATTTATTTTCGCTTACGCGGATTTGTTCCTCTTTGTTCTTTTCTTCTGTAATATCTCTGGCAATAGCAAATAAAGAACCGGTAGATGGTTCGGGTGTAGCCACCCATTGAAGTATTTTATAGCTGCCATTATTTGTAAGAAAACGGTTGGTAAAATTGATGGTGTTTTCTCCCAAAGCCAATTTGGCAATTTCATTTTCAGTGCTCTGACGATCATCCGGGTGAATCAATGCAAAAAAAGGATTCTGAAGCACATACTTGTCGTCCCAACCCAGTAAAGCATTAAAAGAAGGATTGATCTTTTTAAAATAACCATCAGTACCTGCTATACAGATCAGGTCGTTGGAGAATTTAAACAGCTTTTCAAAATTTTCCAGCTTCTCCTGTTCCCGTTTGCCAAGGATCAAAGACATCACTTCTTCTGCCAGTAATTGTAAAGCTTTGTGTTGATTGTCCGTTAATTTTCTGGGTTTGCGATCTATCACACATAAAGTTCCCAACGCATGGCCGGAAGGATCTACTAATGGGTAGCCTGCATAAAAACGAATATTAGGATCTCCGGTAACTAAGGGATTATTGATAAATCGTGCATCTTTTTCAGCATCCTCAATTTCAAAAAATGATCCGGGATTTTGTATGGTATGCGCGCAGAAAGCATATTCCCGGGGTGTTTCTGTAACTGCTAATCCCGTTCTGGATTTGAACCATTGTCTTTTATCGTCCAGTAAAGAAACCAGTGAAATGGGAGTATCGCAAATTAGGGAAGCCAGCTGGGTAAGTCTGTCGTAGTCATCTTCAGAAAGGGTATCGAGGATATGGTAGCTTTTTAAAGCTTCCAGTCTTTCCGATTCCTTATGGTCAAGATGCGGTGTATTCATTGTTGGATATGAATGGATTTATAAATACAACCGGTCTGGAATTGCTATAAAACAGTCCATTACCGAAAGATATTGGGAAACAAGATACTTATTTTGGTTGAAACAGAAATAAGGAGGTTAATTTAAATACATGCAATTATCCCACCTTCAGCCCCTTTGTAAGAATTATTGGCAGATGGGCACAAATGCACGGATTTTTAGTGTGCCATTGGTGTTGGCGGATAAATTTCTCATACAAAGGCACCAAGCTGCCATTTAGATGGTTCTCATGAGTAACTGATACAAGTTCCGTACCTTACACTCCTCTTTCCGCAAGTTGCATTCGGGGCCTGTAGCAGAGAAACGTATTTACTCATACCTAATACCGGCATCTTGAAACAGCAGAATTTTGAATTCATTACCAAACACAAGAGCAAATCGCTCAATGATGTTACTCAACGTATTACTTATAGTTTTAATAATATTGAAAGCACCATTATTGGGCAGGTAGAAGAAGACGGTAATAATATCTGTTTATACGAATACCGGGGCAAATATATTGGCACCGAATTTCTGATCTCCTTTTCTAAGAATTCGGTTTCCTATAAACTATTGAATGTAGAAGAGAAATCGCAGGAAGAGGTTCATTAAATACTTGTTCTCTTGTATCTATTTAGAAAACAGTACAGACTCTCAACCCTCGATCGGGAAATTACTTATTTCACTCAATGCGTTGTGCTTTTAATAATCAGCCAAGGAGTCTTCTGTGATAATTGATCTGCCCCAAATGATAATCCAGGTGTGCCAATAAATGCAAAAGAAAATATCCGGTGGTCATGGAATGATCCAATACTTTTTCAGGGTAATCAATTTCTAGATCTTCTACAGATAGCGTGCCTATAGTTTGGGGGATCAATATGGCAATCCGTTCAATATTTGCAATCATGTCTGCAACAGGAATATTTTTCTGACTAAATTCTTCCGGTCGGTTGCGAACATAACCGCTGTTTCCCAGTATACCTCCAATAAAGTGTTGCAGGTTACCCAGTAAGTGCAGGCAAAGATTACCCGCTGAATTGGAAATGCCTTCTGTTGTGATCCATAGTTTGGATTCATCGGTATAAGAGCTGATCTCTGTTTTTAGTCTCAGGATATCTCTTTCAAAAAGTTTGGCAAGGTCTTGTGTAAGCATTTATCAGGGATTTATTTCAATAAGAGAAGTAAGAGAAAAAGAGAGAGGTTTCAACTCTTGATACACTCTTTCTCTCTTACCCTCTTATTGAACTTTTATAAAATTCAGGTCTTTAACATAATGAAAAAAATCAAGCATTATTATACACTTTGATCACAGATTCTCTAATAGGTGCATTTGTATCTGACACAATAAATTCGAGTATCTCAGCCAAAGCAGATGGTTTAACCCAGATAGAGGGATCTGTATCCGGCATACTTTTTCGATTAAGTGGTGTATCTAATGTTGATGGCGCCACAACCGTAGCGGTAATATTTTTTCCTTTCGCTTCTTCATTCAAATATTCAGCCAGTTTGAATAATAAAGATTTGGATAGCCCATAGGCAATCAGATTTTTACCCTGTGATGCTTCCAATGCCGGCCTTGCTCCTATAAAAACGATTCTTCCATTTCCATTCTCTTGCATGTGTTTAAAAACCGGTTGTGTAACATGATAGGCAGTTTCAAAATTGAGGGCTATCTGTTTCTGAATATCGGCCATTGATGTTGCAGCAATATTTCCCATTGCAAAACCGCCTACTAATAATAAAGCAGCATCCAGTTTTGTATACTTTTCAATGATGGAAGCGATAAATAGGTTGGTTTCAGTTTCATTGCCCAGATCAACAACCTGAACATCCAGTTTTTCATGCGCAGAAAAATCGGTTTTCATCGATTCTGCAATAACAGTGGCAATAACACGGTAACCTTTATCCAAAAAGGTTTTGGTAACAGCAGAACCCAGGTTTCCATTGGCGCCGGTAATTAGGACCGTTTTCATGATTGGTTATTTTTTTAAGTCACTTTATCGTGAGTCGTCAGTCGTGAGTAGTGAATAGTGAATATCTTTAGTGACTGATAACCTACTGACGACTCACTACTCACGCAAACAAGTTACAAATTTTTATCCGCTATTCCTTCTGCGCAAAAACAGTTAATGCAATGCTCATATTATCTGATAAAACCATGCTGCCCTCTCCTATCTTAAAATCATGCCGGTAAAGTCTCATTTCGCCACTAAACAGTAAGCCACCATTTTTAGGAACAACAGTAAATGGAAAATTAATATCCTTACTGATCCCTTTTATGGTAAGCGTTCCTTTTATATAATATGGTCCGGATTTTATCGGTTGCGTAATTTGTTTGGATACAAAACTGATCCGTGGATTATTTTCTGCATCCAGGTAAGATTTGCTTCTTAATGTACTGTCGCGGATATCGATATCAGTATTGATACTTGCTGCGGAAACACTGACAGAGAACAGGGCATTTTTAAGATCGGAAGGGCTGAACCTGATTTCGCCTTCCAGTCCGGACAACCTTCCTTCTGTTGCCATTCCAACATTTTTAATACTTGTTATTATTGTTGAAGCTTTATCAACCGGATGGTAATTCTGGGCAGATATAAATTCTGTGGTGATCAAAAATATCAGCAGTATTCGCAATTGTATTCTTTTCATCCTTTCTTAAAATTTTGTTCCATGTGTTTGCCTGATAAGCATTCTGCTGAAAGCAGGAAATGCATGCATCGACTTTAAAAATACAGCGGTTGATAAATTCCCTCCAAAAAAATATTGAACTATTCTGCCAATACGGGTTCTGGTTCCAAAATTATTTTGCCATTGATGGGTGTATCCAGCTTCCATTTCCATTCTTGTGATCTTTCCGGATAAGAACCGTTCAATCATTTCAAAAGCGATCTTAGAGGAATGCATGGCCATACTCATTCCATTACCACATAAGGGAGTGATCATTCCGGCAGCATCGCCCAGCACTAATACATGGTTCTCTACCTGTGTTTTTGGTTGAAAACTGATCTGCGAAATAACAAGGGGTTGCTCATACAAATGCCTGGCCTCTGAAAATATTTTTTTTAACTGTGTATTTTTTGACAAAATATTTTTCTCCATTTCAGCAATTGAATTGCCTGAACGCTGAAGATTTTCGGCGGATGTAAGATAACACAAACAACTCTTCCCGTTTTCTATCTGCGATATGCCACAATAGCCATTACTAAAATTATGAAGGGCAATGGTATCAATAGGATTGGGATATTCAATATGATATTTCACTCCGATATAGTGATTGATCTTATTGGGCTTTGCCAAAGTAAAATTTCGATTCCATTTTATATCAAGGTTACTGCGTTTGCCAAAACTGCCTGCCACAACATATGCTTTACATTGATTAGTGTTTGTTTGAATAGAAAAATGATCATTGTGATATACTACATCATTTACTTTACAATCAGTATATATTATCACTCCTTTCTGCAAAGCAATTTGGTACAAAGTATTATCAAGCAGGTAACGACTGATACCAAATCCGCCCAGCGGCAGATCAAAATTGTACAATTTCCCTTTGGTATCAGAAACCTGAAGTTTGTTAATGATGGGTAAAGAAAACTTTTCTACAGGAACCCCACATCGAATCAGAAAATCCTTGCTTTCCATACTGATATATTCACCGCAGACTTTGTGAAAAGGATAGTTTTCTTTTTCAAACAGAACCGTTTTGTAACCCGCATCGGCAGATTGTATAGCAAGGGTTAATCCTGCCAGTCCGCCACCAATAATGGCGAGATCATATTCGTATCGGTCTCTATCAGCCATGTGTATAGACTATCAGGTGACGAAATGCCCATTTCCATTGAATACTCACTTTTCCAATTCCTGCTTTTTCAAATATGGTTTTCCATTCGTTCTTTAAAAACCCTCTGGCCACACTTAAAGGTGCATCGTTTTTAACGAGATAAGAATTAGAAAATAGCTTTGTAAGAATTTGTATGGAATAGTATGCGATCCTATTTCTATGCAGATCATTAATGAAAAATCCAAGTGTACAATTAGACCGCATCCAGTTTAGCTGTTGCATCAATTCCTGTTCTGTAAAGTGGTGACAAAAGAGACTGGAGAATATAATATCAGGTTTTTTTTCAAATTGCTCTTGCACATAATCGCTTACGATCCATTGAGTAATGCCCGACAATTGCTCTCGTTTTTGAGCAACATCAATACATTCGGGTTTCATATCAATACCTATACAACTCACTTCAATATTTTTTTTACTGCACCATTTTACAATAGCTGTTAAATTATCGCCACCCCCGCAGCCGATTTCGCAAACGGTTATTTTTTTTCTGTCGTCAATCAATGCTTCAAATCCTTTTATGGTAATTGCATGCCCCCCCAGCAAAGTGTTGATGGTATTGAGTTCTTCCATATTCTGTTTGATATCATCCAATGAAATATGATCTCCATCCAGCAATTCTTTTTGATATGAACGTTTACTCAGATTCATTCTTTTACAGCAATAAATGTTTCCATGGTTAATCCGGGGCCGAATGCCATTCCGAGAATTTTTTCGGGTGTATCTTTGATCGTATCCATCATCTCCTTTAATACAAACAGAACTGTTGGAGAAGACATATTTCCATAGCGGGATAATACATTTCTTGAGGGTAATAAAGCATCTCCGGAAAGCGACAATTGTTTTTGTATCAGGTCCAATATTCTTTTTCCTCCGGGGTGTATGCACCATTGGGTAATATCATCAATGCTTAATCCATTATGGGTAAGTGCTGCATCTACAAACGCATTAATATCTTCCTGAATTAATTGGGGCACATAACCACTTAAGGTCATTAAAAACCCTTTGCTGCTTAACTGCCAGGCCATTGCATCATTACCCCGATGAGCCACCTGCGAATAAAATCCTCGAAGTGATAAAGCATTCTTATTTTTAATAGTATTCGATACCAATACAGCAGCAGCCCCATCTGCAAAAAGCAAACTACTTGCAGCATTATCCTCACTGAATTCTTTTTGAAAATGAAGTGTACACAATTCTGTACAAACCATTACCACATTGGCATTGGGCGTACTATCGCAGATCATTTTGGCAATTTTTAAACCATGAATGGCTGCGTAACAACCCATGAAATTTACGGAGGTACGAAAAATATCCGGACTCATATTCATACAGTGCAATAAGGCCAGGTCTAAACCAGGTGCACTCATTCCTGTGCAACTAACGGTGATGAGGTGTGTGATCTGTTGCGGAGAAATCATTCCCTCAATACATTGTTCAATTGCTTTCATGGAAAGGGTTACCGACTCCATGTCGTAGACCTCCATTCGTTTTTCCAATGAAGGAAAAGCAACACCGGTTTCTTTCGGAATAAACTTTCTTTCATCGGGAGGTAGCCCATAATCGGCAATAACTGAATAGCGTGTATCTATTCCGCTGTGATCATAGAGGAATTTCAGTTTTCGTTTATCCGCTGTATCCAGTTGATAGATATCCTGCATAAACGCTAGTATATCCGACTGTTTATGACAATGATCAGGAACTTCGGTTGCTATAGAAATAATATCAGCCAAGATAATGGTAGATTAAAAGTGTGATAAAACCCAGATTGGTACAGGCAGATGCCAGCCAGTTCATTTGCATGGTATGTTTAAAATCTGCCATGGCATCATTTTTCCAAACCTGTATTGTCCACCTGATAAAATATACCAGAACAGGGAGAAAAAAGAGCTGCAATATTCCAAATGATAATAGTTGTTCTTTTTGTTGATAATACAAAAACAGTATGGAAAAAGCTGCGAGATAGATCAATGCGCAAAATACAAAGGTCCCTTTTTTACCAAGCAGTATGGAAATAGTACGAACGCCATCCCGTTTATCCTGTTCATGCTGGTATACCTGAGTGATGGGATAAAACCCGCCAATCAAAAAACAGGCAGCCATCATACCCAGCCAGGGCATCCCATTATTCTGCAAAACAGCTGCTCCCCGATATACCATCAGAAACAATAATCCACCCTGGTTTAGAATAACAGTGAGATAACCAATGATGGGATATTTTTTTAATCGAATCCCACGGTAACTATACATTCTTGAACAAATGATATAACAAACCAGCAGCCACATAAAAAAAACAGAGACCAATAAGGATAGTCCGATTGCCAAAAGATCCATCAATACTGTAACATAGAACAGTTCCTTCTCCGGTGCCATGGGTTGTTTGATACCACCAATACTGTCTGTATCCCGATCCATATAGCTATTATATCCATTGCTGGACGGATATAGCAGTAAGTGAATGATGCAGAAGATCAGCAAGGCTTTACCCGTATCTATCTGATTTACACAGCTGAGCGCAAACCAGAAAACCGGCATTAAAAAGAAGGAAAAAGGGAATCTTAATAATTGTATGGTAGACCGTTTCAGAAGCATATAAATAGTTGCTGGAAATGTATAAGATAGTCCATTTTAACGGTATGTATCAATTACAGTTTAACCGGTTCTTTTGTTTGGTATCTTATTCCATTTATATATACGAAAAGGGCACCAGAAGAGTTGTGTTGGAAAATTATAAACCCAATTAAGTGTTAACAGCCCGTTAAGAGCCTTGCAAGTATCCAGAACGGATAATGAATTTTGAAAAAAATATCCTTTCTTTCCCGTTAGCATTTATCTTGCAAGACAAATTAACCGGGATGAAAAAAAGCATTTTACGTATACTGGCAGCCCTTATTTCGACATTTATTGTACATACTGGTTTTAGCCAGCTGATGGATTCAACCATGGCCATGTATGCAGAGCAGGCTCCTATTGAAAAAATGCATATCCATTTCGACAGGACTATTTATAATAAGGAAGAAACCGTTTTTTATAAAATTTACATTCTTTCAAGCGGAGAATTAAGTCAGCTTAGCAAGAATGTATATGTTGAATGGTATGACACTACCGGTAAGATCATCAAACAAACAGTGGCCCCGCTATACCAGTCAACAGCCAAAGGTTCGTTTGAAATTCCGGTTGATTATAAAGGCAATTTTATCCATGTAAAAGCCTATACCCGATGGATGCTGAATGATGACCCCGCTTTTGCCTATGAAAAGGAATTGACCATCAATACCGGCAATACTTCTTCCGTTACCAAACCCACGGTTTTTAAAACAAAGCTGGAAACTTTTCCGGAAGGGGGATTTTTGGTTCAGGGATTGAATACACGTATAGCTTTTAAAACCACCAATCAATTTGGCACACCGGTTTTTATCAAAGCATTTTTGATGAACGATAAAAATAAAGTGTTAGACACTTTGAAAGTCATGCACGATGGTATGGGAAGTTTTTTTCTCAAGCCCATTGCACAGGAAAATTATAAGATCAACTGGACCGATGAGAACGGAAAAACAGGCAGTACGCCAATTGTGGTCACTAAAACAGAGGGAACCCGTTTATCGGTAAAAACCACAAACGACAAAGCTTTATTTCAGGTAGAAAGAACCAATAATGTGCCGGATAGTTTCAAAAAAATGAAATTACTGATACACATGAACCAAAACCTTTTTTATACCATCAGCCTGAATGCTACTGAAAAAACTTTATTGAATGCAGAGATCCCCATTGATGAGATGCCAACAGGTATTCTTCAGTTTTCTTTATTCAGTTCAGACTGGATACCGATAGCAGAAAGAATTGTATTCATCAATAACCGTTTGCATGAATTCAATGCAAAACTCACTCCCGGTATAGTTAGTCTTGATAAAAGAGGAAAAAATGTTTTTGAGATCTATGTAACAGATACAGCATTCACCAATATGTCGCTTTCCATTACTGACGCGAATGTGATTGCACCCGATCCGAATACGATCTATTCTGATATGCTGTTAAGCAGTGATATTAAAGGAAAAGTATACAATCCGGGCTATTACCTTAGCAGCGATGCAGACAGTGTTACCGCCAATCTTGATCTGGTAATGTTAACCAATGGATGGCGCAGATTTGACTGGGATAAGATCAAAGCAGGTGTTAAACCCGTATTACAATACCCGAAAGAAACAAGTTTCATGAAGATTGGAGGAAAGGTATTTGGCATGAAATCAATCACTTCTGCCAGTACTGCACCGGTTTTATTGAATATGATCATTGTTGGTAAAGACAGCAGTAAAAACTTTGCATTCCTCCCTGTTCAGAAAGATGGAAGCTTTGAACAGAAAGGAATGTATTTCTACGATACTGCTAAAATATTTTACAGCTTTAACGGTAATCAGAAATTAACCGATATAACGCAGGTACAGTTTGATAATGGTTTATTACGATACACTCCAAAGAACATTCAATATACAGATACTTACAGAGCCGTTAAACTGAGTGACAGTTTAGCGAAAGCAAAAATGAATTTTTTTCTGAATGAACAGGAATTGTTAAAAAAACAAATGGCATCAACCACATTACAGGAAGTGATCGTTAAAACCAGAACAAAAAGTAAAGAGCAGATATTGGAAGAAAAATATACCTCAGGCCTTTTTTCGGGTGGAGATGGGTATTCTTTTGATCTGTCGGATGATATGTCAAG
>CANBSW010000032.1 GCA_947372235.1 Chitinophagaceae bacterium
TCACCGGTAACACCATCATGAAAGCCTGTTATTAAAGTAGAAGCAGCGGTTGTTCCGATACTTCCATTATTGATCACTGTAAACAATCCCTGGTTGGTTACACCAGCATTACCACCCATTGATCCAAATATGGAAGCCGATCCTAAAATTGAGGGCGGCGGTGTAGATTTTAAAGTTGTGAAACTCCACACATAATTAGCCGCTATTGAATTACCCGTAGGATCTTTCGCTCCTGTTGTAATAGTAGCTGTATACACTGTATTATCAGCAAGGAAACTGGCCGGTGTAAAACTGGCAACTGTACCTGAATAAGATACTGTTCCGAATACGGGTGTTGTTCCTTGTTTTACCATAAAATTCAACACATTCATAGTAGCAGGATCCATCACTTTACTAAAGCCTGCAGTGATTATCTGACTATAAGGAACATTGATATCTCCATTTGCAGGATTGGTTGAAATGACAGACGGAATAGAGCTGGTTGTGAAACTCCATGTATAATCTGCCGCTAATGCATTACCGGAAGGATCTTTCGCTCCTGTAGTAATGGTAGCTGTATACACTGTATTTGCCGCAAGTGGGCTTAACGGTGCAAAACTTGCTGTTGATGCAGTATAACTAACCGTACCTAACACGGTATTGGTTCCCTGTTTTAATAAGAAAGTAGTTGCATTGATGGCTAAAGGATCCATTACTTTATTGAAAGTGGCTGCTACCGTTTTGTTAAGCACCACATTGCTTGCACCTGGGATTGGATCCGTTGAAAGTACCGCCGGAATATTATTGGTATTGAATCCCCAGTTATAATTTGCAGTCATTGCATTACCCAATGCATCTTTTGCACCCGTTGTAATGGTTGCGGTATAAGCAGTATTAACGATTAATGGATTGGTAGGCTTGAAACTCGCAGTAGTACCTGCATAACTAACCGTTCCTGGTATCACAGTAGTTCCTTGTTTTACAATGAATGAGCTGGCACTGATAGAGGCCGGATTCATAGCGGTGCTGAAACTCGCTGTAATGGTTTTATTCAAAGGAACATTCAAATCGCCATTGGCAGGATCGGTAGAGATCACAACAGGAGCATTACCGGTTGTGAAATTCCAGATATAATTTGCTGCCATTGCATTACCTGCCGAATCTTTTACACCTGTGGTGATGGTTCCTGTATAAACAGTGTTGATTGCAAAAATGGATATTGGAGTAAATGTGGCTGTTTTACCTGAGTAAGTAACCGTGCCGGGCACTGCCGTTGTGCCTTGTTTGAATGAAATAGTAGTTGTATTAATAGTGGTTGCATCCATGTTTTTACTAAAGATGGCTGTAACCACTTTGTTCAAAACAATATTAATGGCTGCATCAGCAGGATCTGTTGAAACAACAATTGGTAATATACCTGTTGAAAAGCTCCATGTATAGTTTGAAGCCATTGCATTGCCGGCAATATCTTTTGCGCCACTGGTTACGGTACCTGTATATACGGTATTAGGCGTGAGCGGAAGCGTTGGTGTAAAGCTTGCCACTAAACCTGCATACGTTACAACACCCGGAACTATGTTTGTTCCCTGTTTAATAAAGTAGTTAGTACTGTTAATAGACAATGGATCCATACCGGTACTGAATGTTGCTGCGATCACTTTATTAAATACAACATCAGATGCACCATTAATGGGATCTGTTGAAACAACAATTGGAATAGCACCTGTATTAAAACTCCATACATACGGAATTGGTAACGCATTTTTTGCAGGATCTTTTACACCCGATGTAATGGTAGCCGTATACACTGTATTCGCTGCCAAAGGATTTGTGGGAGTAAATGTTGCAATATTACCCGTATAGGTAACCGTACCTAGTACAGGATTTGCACCTTGCTTTAATAAGAAAGTTGATACATTCATTGTTGAAGGATCAATCGCTTCATTAAATGTTGCAGAGATCTTTTTTGTGGTAACAACATTGATAGCACCACTGTTAGGATCAGTTGAAACAACAACCGGGCAAATGCCCACCAACCCGGGTTCTTCGGTTACTTTTTTACATCCACCGGAAAATACTGCGAGTATGGATGTCATCAACAAAACTGAGGTGAAAAAGCTGGAATACCATCTCCGCTTGGGTTGCTGAGGATTATTCTTTTGATTTTGGATAATTGGATCTCTCATGATTGATATGTTTCGATTAACTTAATATTTAAGTAACAAAGATGACTTAATGTCATTTCTTAAGCGTTACACAACTATTGTTAATGCTTACACATATCACATGTTCTCGAGATTATTGTTCCTTTTTTTCTTCAGCTGCTTAAAATAGGAAGGAGAAAGGCCTGTGATTTTTTTAAATTGATTGGACAAATGAGCCACACTGCTATAGTTAAGCTTATAAGATATTTCAGTAAGATTTAGTTCATCATACAGAAGTAATTCTTTCACCTTTTCTATTTTATGAATGATGATGAATTGTTTAATGGTGATACCTTTTACTTCTGAAAAAATATTGGAGAGATACGTATAATCGTAGTGAAGTTTTTCGCTGATATAATCCGAGAAATTTGTGGGGGGCAGATCATCGGCATAATGGATCATTTCCACAATCACATTTTTGATCCTTTCAATCAGAATCGTTTTCTTATCATCCAGTAATTCAAGCCCCGACACAAGCAGGTTTTCCTTCAACTGGGCATGTTGTTTCTGGGTAATATCTTCCAGTATTTCAACTGTACCCAATTCAACGATCACATAATGTAAACCCAGTTTTTTCAATTCTTCTTTAACCATCATCTTACACCGAAGGCTAACCATATATTTAATATAGAGCTTCATATTTATTCAACAGGATTCAGTTGAAGGTAGTCTTATTCGCATTTTTTGTTCATTATATTTTTTCTGTGTCACAACATCGATTAAGCTGCCAACCCTTGGTTTAAACGTAATTTATACCCTGATCACCTGCCATTTTGAATAAACGGAACGAAAAGCAGGGTAAAACAATCGCTGCCTGTAACTTATATCTGGTTTGTAATTATATTATTTGTTAATCACTTAGTAAATTTGCTTGTTGACAGCCATTTACATCATGTAGAGGAATTGTAGGGATATGGCATAACATTTCATTCAAATTCAAAAAATTGGTTGGTTATGTACAAAGCACTGGTTGTTTGCCTCGAAAATTGGGATACACTTCAGGAAGTTCCTTTTGTATTATCCAAAGCCGGTTGTACCGTGGATGTATTTTGTTCGAAGAATTCCTGGTTGCTTAAAAACAAATTCTACAACCAGTGGATCGAATGCCCCGATGAGATCAATGCATATCAGCAACAGTTATTTGAAATAGCCCGCAGTAAGCAATACAACTGGATAGTATTAGGAGATGAAAAACTTTTAAAGATCATCGGAGATAATGTACCGGATGATCTGTTCACCACCATTATGCCACTTACCAAAATTGAGAATAAAGAATTGTTGGGTTCGAAGGAAGGGCTTTCAGATCTATGTATCAAATATTCTATTCTTACGCCCCGTTATCTGGTTTACAATCATGAACCGGATTTTAATGTGAATGCATTAACGCTCAAGTACCCCATCTTAGTGAAGCAGGATCTGAGTTGGGGCGGAGGAGGAATTGATTTTTGTGATAACAAGGAAGAACTAAAAGCCGCAATAGAAAAAGCCGGAACCGAATACAGTTATATTATCCAGGAATTCATTACAGGTGATGATATTGGTATTGAAGCATTTTACAGTAACGGAGAATTATTAAATTACAATGCAGGTAAAGTAATTGGTTATTCAAAATCGAAATTCACTTTCACTACCAAACGCCATTATTTTTTGAACAGCCGTCTTAAGAAAGAATTGGAAACATTAGGTTCATCTTTTGGTATCAATGGGTTTGCAAGTATTCAGGTAATTTATAAAAAAGAAGAAGATGCTTTTTATTTTCTGGAAGCAGACCTTCGGCCAAACTTCTGGGTTCCTTCCGGTAGATTTACCGGGCAGGATTTTTCTGAAGCCATCAAAAAGAAGATCAATCCGGGTTACACCATTCAACCCAATACAAAATTGAAAGAAGGTCAGGAAATGGAGATCTCTATTTTCTACCGCGATTTTGTTCGTTGTCTGAGGCAGAAAGACTTTAGCGGATTATGTCATTGGTTATTCAATTACAAAGGTTACTGGAAATTTATTCCAACCTATGATGGAAAATTATTTGGCAACCTGTTAAATCAAATATTCTTACAAAAAATATTCGGTAGATTCAGAAAGTGATTCGAAGGAATCAATGTAATCAAGAATTTTACTGTCAACCAATACATTGAATTTTCTGGCGAATAATTTATCGGATTTTTTCAATACTTCCGAATCCTGCATGGTAAAGGTTTTTGGATTCGCCTTTTTTTCAGACCAATCAATGTATCTCAGATTATTGTTTACCATTGAATCTCTATACGGTGAATTATACAGAATGGTATGAAATACGATCTCATCGCTACCCCAGGTATATTTAAAAAAACTGATAACTGAGGTATTTTTATTCAGGTAGTCTATTACATATTTAACATGCTCCAATGTAATGGTAAACCACTGCGAACGGCCAACAGGTATCAAACCCTTTGGCAATTTTCTTTTGGGTAACAGCAAATTAAGTATATACTCAATTCTGCTATTCCCTTTAAAAGTAAAATCTGTTAAGTGATATTTCTCCAGTCTGGGTATGGCTTCCGTCCAAACATCTTTGATACTGTAAAATTCCATAAAAGCTTTACCCGGATTTGCTTCAAGAAACTGATGTATCCTCCTGATACTTTTAATAGGATAATCCTGTGCACTAAGCAAATTCACATAATCAAAACTAATTCCGGACTCAATCACTTCTTTACAGGAATTAAGGGTTGCCTGAATCATAGAAAATCCACCCCATTTAACATTCACCCTGTTCTTAATTAAATACACATTAGGAACAGAATCAAAGACCGAAAAATCAATCATCTCTTTTTTAAGATCAACATGAATAAATATTGAAGCATTTGGATGAGATAATTTAGCCACTAATCTTTGTAATTGATATGGCTTCTCATGAGTTAATATTATGTGGGCTATTTTCAAATTATACTTTGTGTAATTTTTGGTTAATCGCCGCTTTTAACTCGCCAAATCCTGTGAGAAAAATACCTTTCATTGAAATATCAAGATACTTACTCAACCAATAATAACCAAACATTACACCGGCAATAAAATTAAACAAAGTAGCTATCGCAATTCCATTAATATTCCCAAACAGATAAATGCCAATAAAATCAAACAATATATTTGTTGAAAGCATCACAAGTACCTTAAAGAAATTGATCTTGGGTTTATGAATTATATCAAGTGTAACGCCCAGAAATCGATCTACTGGAAACAACCAGGCAAAAGACATGAAAATGCGAAATACAGAAACTGCATAGGTTCCCAGGTATTTCTCACCTCCTACTATATGAATGGCCAGATCGGCAAATAATATTCCCCCTATTGAAACAGGTATCAATGCCAGTGTTAACATCCCTGCATATTTCTGCATGATCACTGCCACCTCATCTTTCCGGTTGCGGTTAAATGCTTCAGACATTGAAGGCATCCCTGTTGCCAAAAAACTTCTCAAAGGAATTTCGATCACTTCCATTAACCGGAGTGGAATATTGTACATGGCCAATGCAGCCGGACCGGCGGGTCCTAATACAAACATGATGATAAATGAATCAGAACTTCTTAATAGGTTACTACTGATGGTAGTACCTACACTAAATTTCCCAAAATGAAAAATCTCTTTGATACATTCTTTTGTTCGCTTTGTAAACGATCGCATCTTGGCCCATCCGGCTAATATACAGGTACCACTTACAATAATATTGCAGCTGAAATTTACGATCAGAACTGTTTTAAGATTTACATTATTAAAAAAGATCAGAATTAATACAAAGATCAGGAAGCTGCCCTGGTTCAAAACACGCAGGATCAATAACCTGTCAAAGCGTTGATGGGCCTGTAATATCCAGGCTGCTATGGTTAAAGGAAGTGTTGAGAGAAAAGTTATCCCGAACCATTCTATCAATATAGAAAAACTAGGACTGGTTACCCAGTGTAGAAATGGTAATGCAGCCGCATTTACCAAACAAAGTATACCTGTGATCATTAAAGCCAGATACCATACAGAACCTAACACTTCAGTAGCACGTGGCTCCTCTGTACCGGTATAAAATTTGATCAAAGCTACCTGCAAAAAACCGGTTCGGAATGTATCCAGCAGAACAAAAACCGTTTGAAAAAACACCCAGGCACCCATTTCATTTACAGGAAGACTCCGGTACAAAATAGCAACCGTTGCCATTGCCAATACAGCCATCGCACCACTTCCTGCAAGTGATAAAAAATGTCTGTTTTTCAATTTGGCTAATAATCCTCCCATCAAATCATAAATTCATCAATTACAAGATTCAATCCTTATCAAAATTATACCTTTATCCACAATAATTGTGAATAGTTTTTTATGTATTTACCTATAGAAACTCCCTGTTTACCTGCGATTTAAGCAGTTTGATAACAAACATAAAAATCAAGTTCCCAAAAGGTTTATTTTGCAAATAAATTACTTACCTGTTTATGTTTTATCAGATCGAAATTGAAGAATACTTTCAATTCTTATCTGCAAATGCATGTTCAATAATGTTATACTATGAAATACCCGATCTATACAGTTGACGCTTTTACAGAAAATGTTTTCGGTGGCAATCCGGCTGCATGCTGCCCATTAAACACATTTCTGCCTGCAGAAACCATGCAACTGCTGGCTAATGAGAATAATCTATCCGAAACAGCTTTTTTTGTAAAGAATGAAGATAGCAGCTATGATCTCCGATGGTTTACACCCGAAGTAGAAATGGATCTGGCAGGGCATCCCACGCTGGCAACAGCTTTTGTGATCTTTTCTGAATTAGGGCATAACAGTGATACCGTCCATTTCCATACAAAAAGCGGTTTGTTAACCGTAGTAAAAAAGGGCGATTTGTTAGAAATGAATTTCCCGGCCAGAATGCCGTTGGCTTGTGTGCCACCGGAAGATCTGCTGCAAGGGTTTCACCCCAAACCTTCACTGGTATTAAAATCCAGGGATTATTTCCTGGTATATGAAACACAGGAAGATGTTGAAAATGCCATCCCTGATTATAATTATCTGAATAAAGTAGATACTCTTGGCATCATCATTACCGCCAAAGGCAATGAATCAGATTTTGTATGCCGTTTTCTGGTTCCCAATTCTGTTATTGGAGAAGACCCGGTTACCGGTTCTGCTCATGCCACATTAATCCCCTTTTGGGCTCAGCAATTGAATAAAACTGAAATGACTTCCATTCAATTATCCAAACGAAAAGGGCATCTCTGGTGTGGTTTTCATGGTGACAGGGTTACCATTTCAGGCAAGGCGGTTTTGTATATGAAGGGGGAGTATTTTTTGTGAATGGTGAATGGTCAATTGTGAATAGTACGTTGTGAGTAGTGATTTCTTATAACTAAATTGCGCCGCAATCTTCATCAATTCTTAATTCTTAATTCCTGCTCCCTCCTATGCAACAATCCCACCCCCTCCTAATCTACACCGATGGCGCAGCCCGCGGTAATCCTGGCCCCGGAGGGTATGGTATTGTTTTATTATGGGGCGAGAAAAGAAAAGAGTTATCCGGAGGTTATCGCCTTACTACCAATAACCGGATGGAATTATTGGCGGTTATCGTGGCACTTCAGTCGCTCAATAAAAAAAATATTTCAGTAACAATCTATACAGACAGCAAATACATTGTGGATAGTGTAGAAAAGAAATGGCTGAACAACTGGGTAAAAACAGATTTCAAGGGTGGTAAAAAAAACAAAGACCTTTGGTTACAATATTATGATCTTTCCAAACAGTTCAAGATCCGTTTCGTGTGGGTAAAAGGCCATGCAGATAATGCCATGAATAACCGTTGCGATGAGCTGGCCACTTCGGCTGCAGATGGCGGCAATCTTTTGGCTGATGAATGGTATGAGACTCAGAATGGATGATCACTAAAAATAATTAGCCGCAGATGCGCAGATTTAATTAAAATAATCTGCGAATCTGCGGCTAAAAAATGCTTACTAATCCTATACTAATTCTCTTTTAGAACTCCAATTTTTAGCGATATAATAAGATCCAAACAATACAGCAGCAAACACAACGGTAGCCACTACACTGTTAAGATAGAAAGGAAGCGCATCATCATAACATAACAGTAAGCCTGCAAAAGTTTTAGGACGGTTTAAACCATAGCCTCTATCGCTTACCCACACAAAAAAATTAGATACCAGAAAATAAGAAGTAGGTGCCGCCAATGCAGCCACCAATACATTAGCGATTTTTTTGGTGTTGATCAAAAAGCCAAAAGCTGTCATACCGGCAAATAACAGGTAGTTAAGCCACTGACCATCATAAAAACCCTGAATATTGGTAACACCGGCGTTATACAAACCCTGGTACAAAAGATCAGAGATAAACATTGACAATAAAGGGAGTGCAAAAGCCCATTTTTTGTTCTTTACGAATAAAGCTCCGCTAAACAAGCCAATCGCAATTTGAGGTGCAAAACCCATCGGGCGGTTAGGAAGTATACGGTAGAGGGCACTTACCAGCACCATTAAAAAAAGAGAAATGACCAGTGATCTGTTGATTTTCATTTGTTTGATAGTTTCGATGCAAAAATAGGCCTTATTGCTATTGGCGCGTACTCAATTTTCCTCATATGTGTATAAAGATCTATAAAGCAGGTACAAAAGCTTTAAAGAGTGTGCAATTTCCGGATGCCTGCATTGTATAAGATTCGCCGGCAGGTATGGCAACCGCCTCACCACGCTTGAGAACCAGTTTATTATTGATCAATACCCCACCTTCTGTTACGATCATGAGTTCCAGCGAATATGATTTTGATGAATAAGCAATTGTTGAGGAAAGATCAATTTTCGCGATCCCGAAATCCGCTACAGGACAAGGATATATTTTTTCTCCTGGCAATACCGTATTTCCGGACATTACATTGGGAATGATGCTCTCAAAAATGGTATGTTTCATCAATTCGGGAACATCTATATGTTTTGGAGTGAGTCCGGCTCGTAGTACATTATCACTATTTGCCATCAACTCAATACACTGTCCTTCCATATACGCATGCGGGATACCTGCACTTTGAAAAACACCTTCCCCCGGATTGGCTTTCACTATATTGAAGAAATAAATAGAAAATACAGCCCTGTCTATATTCACCCCCTCTGATTGTCCTTCAAAAATTCTGGCAACCCACCAGCCGGGCATCTCTTTTGTCAGCTCATTATCATTCTTCTTTCTGATCTCTCTTTTGATCAAATTTACGAGCAAGGCATTTATATCGACCTGCTCCATTTCCATTACAAACTGATATAACGCTTTTAATCCCTCCCGTCTGAATAAAGGCAATAAAACATTAAATTCCTGAACATCTTCCAGTGTTTTTTCTATGGCGTCTAATTGCTTGAACCCATGTAATAACCAGAATTCACTTAAAGCCACCATCACTTCAGGCTTATGATTCCTGTCCTTATAATTACGATAGGGTGCATTGATCGGAATTCCTTCAGATTCTTCCCTGTCGAACCCCTTTTCTGCTTCCGCTTTACTGGGGTGAACCTGAATAGACAGTATCTCATTCACATCCTGAGCTTTGAACAGATAAGGCAATTCTCCAAAACGGGCATATACTTTTTCGGAAAGGATCTTTTCAGGATTTTCTTTGATCATGGCATATAAAGATTGATAACCATCATGGGTCATCAATTCAGAAGGAGCCATGGGGTGAGCACCCATCCAGTATTCGGCAAATGGTTTATGGTCCGGATTGGTAATCCCTAACAGGTTGGGCAAAAAATCATACCCGCCCCAGGCATAGTTCATCACTTTGCCTTTCAGTTTACAGATCGTATCTTTTGTTTCCATCGCGTATAAATTACAGGTATTTTCCTATAACGTGGAAAAGTGAAATATCTTGTACTGTGGCCTAATTTTAAGAAAACTTATTTACAGGCCATGAACAGTAATCAGATCAAAGGTAATAAAGGAGAAGAATTAGCTGCCGCCTACCTAGTTAAAAAAGGATATTCGCTGTTGGAAAGAAACTGGCGTTTCCGGCATTGGGAAGTGGATATCATTGCCACCAAAGATCGCTTTCTTCATTTTATTGAAGTAAAAACCCGCCATTCTCTCCGCTACGGCCGCCCCGAAGAAAGCATCACCCGCGATAAAATGAGTAACCTGCGAAATGCGGCTGAAGAGTACCAGTACCTACACCCCGAATGGAAATACATTCAGTTCGATGTACTCGCTATCACAATTATGAATGAAGAAGTGAAAGAGGTGCTGATGATTGAAGACGTGTATTTTTAATTAAGAATTAGAAATTAGGAATTAAGAATTGAGAAGTTTTCGTTTTGAAGGTTGTATACTTTACTCAGAGACATCAACTCAGTTCAAAAAAGTAATTCCTAATTCCTAATTTCTAATTCTTAATTATTTTTCATACCGCTCCATCATCTTCTCCACCATCCTATACGTTGCCGGACAATAGGTGATATTTTGCTGATGAACATGTATGTATTCTACCATTTTCTTTTTGGTGAGATATGGGAAACCTGCACAGTCTGCAGGGCGCACTTCATAGATACTGCACATATTGGTGGTAAGGTCAAGAAACTGGCAGGGTTGTTTTTTATTTACCCAATCCTTATCCGATTTTTCATATATCAGCCATTTATCGCGAAATTCGATCGGGGTAATTTCAAAATGTGCGGCTATGCGCTTCAGGTCTTTGTCGGTGAAAGTAGGTGTCATGGTTTTGCAGCAATTGGCGCAGCTTAAGCAATCCACTTCTTTCCAAACTTCGGCGTTGATGATCTCTGCTGTTTTATCCAATCCGCTGGGAGGATTTTTTTCGATCTTTCCTAAAAACTTTTTGAAAGCTTTCTTATGGTAACGAACTTTTTGTTTGAATGAACGGAGGTTTACTTGCATATTATTCATTACAGATTGGCAAATTTGCAGATTAGCGAATTAATAATTTTAAAGGGGCAATATCGAATAACCTAACTTCAATTCCAAAATTTATCAATTTTAATAGAGGATATTTCTAATTCGTCAATCCACCAATCCGCAATTTGATAAAATGTTTTTATGTGGGATGCATACAAAAAAGGATACAAGGCATGGCTAAGACTGGAGAAATCATTGAGCGATAATTCGGTGGAAGCCTACCTGCGGGATGTAGAAAAACTGACAGAATATTTACAGACATCCAATCAACTCTTGCAACCTGCCGAACTGGAATTAAAAGACCTTCAGCAGTTTGTAAAATGGATAGGAGAGCTGGGAATGACAGCCACTTCGCAGGCAAGGATCATTTCGGGTATCCGGAGTTTTTATAAATATTGTTTGTTGGAACAGATCACAAAAAACGATCCATCCACCCTGCTGGAAGCACCTAAAACAAGAAGAAAATTACCCGATGTTCTCACATTTGAAGAAATTGAACTCGTGATCGCACAATTGGATCAAAGCACACCCGATGGAGGTAGAAACAAAGCCATTCTGGAAACCATGTACAGTTGCGGCCTGCGGGTTAGTGAGTTGATCAACCTGAAAATTTCCTGCCTGTATCTGGATGTGGGCTTTGTAAGAGTGATCGGTAAAGGTGATAAGGAAAGACTGGTTCCTATTGGTCGTGATGCTATTAAATACATCAAAATCTATAAAGATAATATCCGTGTACATCAGGAGATACAACCCGGTTTTGAAGATATTCTTTTCCTAAATCGCCGCGGTAAAAATCTGAGTCGCATCATGATCTTTTACATCATTAAAGCCATGGCAGCCAAAGCCGGAATTACCAAACATATTTCGCCACATACTTTCCGGCATTCATTTGCAACACATTTGGTGGAAGGGGGTGCCGACTTACGTGCCGTGCAGGAAATGCTGGGGCATGAAAGTATTACTACTACAGAGATCTATACACATCTTGACAGAGATTATCTGCGGGATACCTTACAGAGATTTCATCCCGCCTACCGGTCGGGGCGCTAAAGCGACCTGAACGGTAGGTAGGGTGTACCAAAAAAATTGTATCCGCCCTTAATCCCTTTCCGCATGCAGCACCATTTCTTTTCTGCCACTTATACCTGCAGCCTTATCCACCAACTCTAAAAATTCTTTACGGTATCCTTCTCTATCCGCTCCCAAAGCCTTACCTGCCAATGACTGCAGAAAAACATAGCTGCTGTTTCCTTTAAATGCAGAATTACGTAACATCATTCCAAACGAAGCCACCGCAGATGCAAATCGAAGATTCTCAGAAGCTTTTTCTATTGCGATCGCTTTCCCTTGTAAAGGGTAAGAAACCAAGCTGCTTTTATCGCTATCCGGTTGTTTATACCTGAGTTTAATGGTTAGTATTTCATCTGACAGTTTAGCCTGTTCGGTAGTAATAGCCTGAAGATTCACCTGGTAACGCAATGAGTCAACAGATGATTGTTCCGGCATATCAACGCCAACAGGAACCAATTCATACAAAGCAGTAACGGTATGTCCGCTGCCAAGTTCGCCAGCATCTTTCTGATCATTATTAAAATCTTCTTTGGCCAGCATCCGGTTTTCATATCCAATCAACCTATATCCTTTTATTTGTTTAGGATTGAATTCTACCTGCAGTTTTACATCTTTCGCAATAGTGTACAATGTTCCTCCAAATTCATTCACCAATACTTTTTTGGCTTCACTGAGTTGATCGATGTATGCATGATTGCCATTGCCTTTATCAGCCAGTTTCTGCATTTTGGCATCCTGGTAATTGCCTGTTCCAAAACCTAACACCGTTAAATACACTCCGCTTTTTCTTTCTTCTTCAATCATTCTTTCCAATGCATCATCACTGGAAGCACCTACATTAAAATCGCCATCTGTACAAAGTATCACACGGTTATTTCCTTCTTTCTCAAAATTCTCTTTGGCAATTTTATACGCCAGTTGTATACCGGCACCACCGGCTGTTGAACCTCCGGCTTCCAGCCTTTCAATTGCTTCTTTGATAGTTGCAGATTTATTGCCATTCGTGGAAGGCAGCACCAGTCCTGCATTTCCGGCATACGCTACAATGGCAACCCTATCCACCGGACGCAACTGATCAACCAATAATTGTAAGGAAGCTTTTACCAGCGGAAGCTTATCCGGCGAAAACATACTGCCACTTACATCTATCAAAAAAGTAAGATTCGATGGAGGCAATTCTTTCACATCCATTTTCTTTCCCTGTAAACCGATCATGACTAATTGATGTTGCGTATTCCACGGACAAACCGCTATCTCTGTATGCACGGCAAAAGGGTCTTTGCCAATGGGCTGCGGATATTCGTAATGAAAATAATTGATCATCTCTTCAATTCTTACAGCACCAGCGGGTGGCAATTGACCATTCTTTAAATACCTTCTCACATTACTGTAAGAAGCTGCATCTACATCAATAGAAAAAGTTGACAATGGATTATCTGATACTTTGAGATAAGGATTCTCTATAATTTTATCATATCCTTCCCTGTTATATCCATCACGATAGCGTAACTTATCCTGATAAAACTGGGTTTGATCATACATTTCGGCTTTGCCGGATATTTTACTTAACAAACCCTGTGCTGAGCCCATATTGAGCGCACCAGCACTGACAATATAAGATTGAGTTGATATAGGAACATTGCTAACTGAACCCGTTAAATCTTTTCTCTTTTGTGCCTGGTATCCCACAACTACTACTTCATTAAGTAATGAATTTGTAGACTGCAACCTAACAGTTAGAAACGTTTCATTATTTATTATAACCTCTTTCATTGCAAAACCAAGCATTGTAAAAACAAGTGTGGCTTTAGGAGTTGGAATACTAATGCTAAAAGTTCCGTTGGTAGCTGAAAAAGTTTGAACCTTGGTTTCTTTTACAACAATTTGTGTAATTAAAGGATTTCCTGCATCATCTGTAACTGTACCGGTAATAATACGGGTAGAATTTCCGTAAACCATTGCCATGATACACAGCAAAAGGGTAACTAAAAATGTTTGTTTCATACAATTGATTTTAAACCAGATGACAATGAGAGAAGAATTACACACGGGTATCGAAAAAAAATTATCTTCATAATTACTTGATACCTGTAAAACATATAGAAGGATCAGCTCCTGTTTTGGATGAAGAACTGTTACTCGAGTATCAGTCAACAGGAGACCAGCAGCAACTGGCAACGCTTTACCTGCGCTACACAGACCTTGTGTATGGAACTGCCATGAAATACCTCAAAGAACCCGAAACGGCAAAAGATACCGTGATGAATATTTACCAGGAACTGGTAAATAAACTAAGATCACATGAGGTTGATAATTTCAAAAGCTGGTTATACGTAGTTACCAAAAATCATTGTTTGATGTTATTACGCAAACAAAAGAAAACTGTGACAGTTGAATTCAATGCAGATTTTATGCAATCGGAAGACTTCGGGCATCTGGACAGTATACTGGATAAGGAAAAAGAATTACAAAAATTAGAAACCTGCATTGAAGCATTAACAGAAGACCAAAAAAATACAATCCGTCTATTTTACCTCGATGGCAAATGTTATAATGAAATAACGAAAGCAACGGGACTCGACTGGAACAAAGTGCGTAGCCTTGTACAAAATGGAAGACGAAACCTGAAAATCTGTATGGATAAAAAATGAGTGCAAATCATAATCATATAAAAAAATATTCACTCACAGATATTGAACAATACCTGCAGGGAAACCTATCTCCTGCCGAAATGCATGAAATGGAGAAAGCCGCTGTGCAGGATCCTTTTCTGGCAGATGCGATGGAAGGATATCAATTCACAGATCTTACTAAAGCACAGAAAGATCTTGCAGATATCAGATTAGAATTATTGAAAGAAGATCCGGAAACTGCACCTGTAATTCAACTTACACCACAAAGAAAAAATTGGCTACGTGCCGCTGTTATTATTTTATTATTGACCGGATCTTCAACGATAGCATGGTTTGTGTTCAAATCAGAACCACAGAAAAAAGAAATGGTGCAGCAGGTTAAAAAAGATTCTGTACAAACAAATACCGCACTCGGTAACCAAATTGATTCTGTTTCAGAATCAAAGAAAGATCTGCTTGCAACTGTACCTCCCATAAAAAAACAAGCATCATCGAAAATCTTACTAAAGGAAAAAACAACCAGTGAAAGCACAGAATCAGCTTCTGCAATAGTAAGCTCACGAGATATTCTGGCAGAAAGCAGACAAGATACGCTTACAGATAAAATAGCGCTGCAAAGCTCAACCGCAATGAATAATCCTTCAGTTGCTTTAATGGCGAAAGTTGGCGGAGTTAGTGCGAATAATTATAAATCGGAATTGTTATCAGCAACTTTGGCAAATACTACCATCACTTCGGTAGGAAGTCTGCAAGGCATTACTGTAGCTGATAATATTTCATTTGGTTCTGGAAATGCCACACCACTAAACTTATTAAAAGGCAGAGTAGTTGATATACACAATAAACCCATTGCATTTGCAACTGTTAGGGCAGATAAAAACAGCCTGATTGCACAAACAGACTCTGCTGGAATATTTACTTTACGCGTGAAAGACAGTATCCAAAAAGTAAATATCAAAGCAATTGCTTTTGAAGAAACAACCGCTCAGTTAAAAGCTTCTGAAACTAACCAGATCACTTTAAAAGATGCTTCGGGCACTTTAGATGAAGTGGTGGTAGTTGGATATCAGACTCAAAAGAAAAAAGACCTCACAGGAAGTATCGGTTCAAGAAAAGTATCTCCACAACCGAATATTCAACCATTTTTCAAACCGGAAATTGGGTGGGATTCATTAATGACTTATTTGAGGAGAAAAATAAAATATGATAAATTAGATAAACAAATACAAGGAGACATCACCGTAAAAATGACAGTAAAAAAAGAAAAGATATTGGATGTTGAAATAGTACAATCCATGAATAATTCATTGAATAAAAAATTGGCCAAAGCGTTGAAAAATGGCCCAAAATGGATTAGTTCTGATACTTCTGAAAACAAACAAACGCATACTATAATTATCCGCCTTTATTAACAGTCGGAACGCTCCAGCGGCCTGAATGTTAACAGCACTAATGCTACAGACTGATTCCCCCAACATTCATCCCTCATAACCCTCCCAATCGATTGCGAAAAAATAATATAGATTTGCCCCACTAAACAAATACATATGAAAAGATCCTTTTTACTGGCTGCCATACTTTGCAGCATGACTGCTTTTGGACAGATCAGAATGCCTGCCCCAAGCACCACACAAAAAATTTCGCAAAACTTTGGATTAGGAACAATTGAGATCGTGTATTCACGTCCAAATATCAAAGGCCGAAGTCTTTTGAAAGAGAACAGTGACCTGGCACCATTGGGCAAATTATGGCGCACAGGTGCCAATAGTGCAACACGCATTACTTTCAGTGACAGGGTGATGATGGGTGGAAAACTATTAGATACCGGCTCTTATGTTTTGTACACCATTCCCGGAAAAGAATTTTGGGAGATCGTAATCAACAAAGGATTGAACAACTGGGGAACTGATGGATACAAAGAAAGTGAAGATGTAAACCGCTTTAAAGTAAAAGCTGAAAAATCTGGAACAGAAGCTGAAACCTTTACCATGCAAATTGGTAATGTATTACCGGAGAGTTGCGATATTCAGATCTTGTGGGGTAATGCATTGGTTAAAATACCGGTTAGTGTAAATGTAAAAGACCGCATCCGCATACAGGTTGAAAAAGCATTGGCTGCTGAAACAGTAAGTGCTGATTCATACCAGAGTGCTGCAACTTTTTACTACGAGTGGGATAAAAACCTGAACAAAGCGCTTGTAAATATTACCAAAGCCACAACCGCTAATCCAAAAGCTTTCTGGTTATTCCTGTTGCAGGCAAAGATCCAGAAAGATCTGGGTGATAAAATCTCAGCCAAAGCCAGTGCAGAAAAATGTATTGAAGTAGCCACTGAAGCCAAGAATGATGATTATGTAAAACAGGCAAGTGATCTGATCAAGAAAATGTAGTAAATAATAGCAGTTAAACTTTATAAATAGTCGATTGAACAGCAGTCTGATTATACGTCTTTTGTAAAACACATAGGAAGATAGGTTAAAACCAAGGGCAGATAGAATTGAAATGCTATGTGAACTTTTGCCTAACCTATGACCCTATGTGTTTCAAAAAATAGTCTTAAAAGAGTAAGTGTTTAGATGAAGTTAAATATCTAATTGATATAAGCACTTAACAAAAATGCCTTCTCTACTGAGAAGGCATTTTTATTTATTCTATCTACATCCTGATTTGTGATCAGCTGTTGGATTTATTTTACTTCAGCCATATCCGGAATCATCTCCGCTTTATAAGCTCCCGAATCCAGTTTCGCTTTTGTTTCGCTAAATGCTTTCAGTGTTTCTTCAATATCTGCATCCGTATGATCTGCCGTAGGAATCAATCGATAAATGATATGTCCTTTCGGAATTACCGGGTACACAACAATTGAACAGAAAATATGGTAGTTCTCTCTCAAATCCATTACCATCGCCGTTGCTTCTTCCACCCCGCCTTTCATATAAACCGGTGTAACCATCGTATTGGTGTTGCCGATATCAAATCCTCTTTCTTTCAATCCCTTCTGCAATTTCATCGCGTTGCTCCATAACCTTTCTTTCAGTTCAGGTTGTGTTTGTAAGAGTTCCAGTCTTTTCAGGTTACCGATCACGATCGGCATTGGTAAACTCTTTGCAAATATTTGTGAACGGATATTATAGCGGATAAAATCAATGATCGCCTTATCTCCTGCCATAAACGCTCCAATAGAAGCCATTGATTTGGCAAAAGTTGAAAAATACAGGTCTATCCCATCCTGGCAACCCTGCTCCTCTCCTGCACCGGCACCGGTTTTACCCAGTGTTCCAAATCCATGTGCATCATCCACCAATAAACGAAAATCATATTTTGATTTCAGTTCGATTACCTCTTTCAGTTTACCCTGATCACCCGCCATTCCAAACACCCCTTCTGTAATGACAAGAATACCACCGGTTTTCTGTTTTTCAATCAAGTTGGTAGCACGCTCCATCTGTTTTTCAAAATCAGCAATATCATTGTGTTTAAACACATATCTGTGGCCGGGGTGTAAACGCAGTCCGTCAATGATACATGCATGGCTTTCCGCATCGTAAACGATCACATCATGTCGGCCACAGATCGCATCAATGGCACTCATGATACCCTGATAACCAAAATTCATCAGAATTGCATCTTCCTTGCTTTCAAAAGCGGCCAGTTCACTTTCCAGTTGCTCATGGTAATTACTGTTTCCGCTCATCATACGTGCACCCATAGGAAGTGCCAGTCCAAATTTTGCCGCTGCTTCTGCATCGGTTTTACGGATTTCTGGGTGATTGGCCAGTCCGAGATAGTTATTCAAACTCCAAACCACCATTTTCTTTCCCCGGAACATCATGCGGCTTCCAATTTCTCCTTCCAGTTTGGGAAACGCAAAATATCCGTGCGCTCTTTCACGGTGTTGCCCCAGCGGGCCTGAATTCTTCAACAGTTTTTCAAAGATGTCTGCCATATTATAATTTGATTACTTTTTGATAAAATCGGTGCAAAAGTAAACTTTTACCCCCTAAAGGGCAAGCGCAATTATTCACCAAGGCTTACCTTCACAATAGATTGATCAATAAAAACTGTTAAAAAAGCATCTCGCAAACAAATAAAGCCACATGAAAAGACTGATTCTACCTGTTTTAGCCGGTTTTCTGGCCCTTACGGTATCTGCACAAAAAACTGCCAGCCCTGCTTCTGAAGAAAGTATTCAACGCCCAAAACTGGTGGTCGGGATCGTAATTGACCAGATGCGTTGGGATTACCTGTACCGTTTTAACTCACTTTACAAAGCCAACGGAGGTTTTAAAAGGCTTTTGGGTGAAGGATTTTCCTGTGAGAATACCCTGATTCCCTATACACCAACCGTAACCGCCTGCGGACATACCTGCGTTTACACCGGAAGCGTTCCCTCCATTCACGGAATTGCAGGTAATAACTGGTGGGATAACCAACTGATGCGTTCGGTGTATTGCAGTGAAGATAAAAGTGTAAGTGGTGTGGGTGGAAAAAGTGCTGAGGACGGACAGATGAGTCCTAAAAATATGCTTACCACTACAATTTGCGATGAATTGAGGTTAGCCACCAATTTCAAAAGCAAGGTAATTGGTGTGGCTTTGAAAGACCGGGGTTCAATTTTACCCGCCGGCCATTCTGCCAATGGTGCTTATTGGTATGAAGGCAAATCAGGGAATTTTATTACCAGTACTTATTATATGAACCAATTGCCGGAATGGGTTAATCAATTCAATAACCGTAAACTGGTAGATTCTTTATACAAGATTGGATGGGGTACCGTTTTACCAAACGAGACCTATTCACAATTTGCAACAGCAGATGCAAAGGATTATGAATCCAAACCATTTGGGAAAGATGCAACAGGAATGCCTTATGATCTTTCAAAATTTGTGGGTAATGATTATAGCAAGATCTCATCAACTCCCATGGGAAATACGTTAACTGTTGAAATGGCTAAAGCTGCTGTATTAGCTGAAAAATTGGGAAAGAATACCGTAACTGATTTTCTGGCGGTTAGTTTTTCTTCTCCGGATTATGTAGGTCACTCATTTGGCCCCAATTCATGGGAGCAGGTGGATGATTATGTTCGTTTGGATGAGGAACTTGGAAGACTGTTTTCTTTTCTGGATGCCAATGTTGGTAAAAATCAATACACCGTTTTCTTAACCGCCGATCATGCTGTTGCACATATACCGGGTTTTATGAAAGAAAACAAATTACCCGGTGGGGTAATGGAAGTATCAGGATTGATGAAAGACATGAATGGTAAACTGAAAGAGAAATTTGGAGTTGATAATATGATAGTGAGTATGATGAATGACCAGCTATATCTCAATCATGGAAAGATCGATTCAGCAAAAGCAGATGAAGCAGGTATCAAAAAATGGCTCATCCAGTACATTAAAAAGAATGATGCAGTTACCAATGCCTTTGCCACCTCTGACATTATGACCACCCCCATCAATAAAACGCTTCGCGAAATGCTGGCAAACGGTTATAACCCTACCAGAAGTGGCGATATTCAGGTGATCATGAAACCCGGTTTTATTGAAGGCAGCGTCACAGGAACCACGCATGGTGCCTGGTATCCTTATGATGCCCATATTCCTTTGTTATGGTATGGATGGGGCATAAAACACGGCAAAACCAACAAAGAAACTTATATGACGGATATAGCAGCAACTCTAGCTGGCTTATTGCACATTCAAATGCCAAGTGGTTCTATTGGTAAAGTAATTGAAGAAGTAATGAAATGATTTTGAATTTTGAATTTTGAATTTTGAATTTTGTCTGATGAACAAACTTTTTATCATCTGATTTCGTATGTTAAAATAAAGTGAATTGAAAATTATTTGTAAGGATGAAAAAAAACATCCGTCTTCACAAAAAACAAAACCATATGAAAACAGTTAAAACATTTGCAACAGTCCTGTTTATGACAGGTTTTTTATCAACCGGAGCTTTTGCCCAGACTGATAAAAAAACAGATTCTAAAATGGACAAGATGGAATTGAAAGATCACAAATGCACAAAGGCCTGCACCAAAGACAAACACATGTATGCCCATGGCGAAAAAGGCCATGTTTGTGGTGATGCCTGTAAAAAAATGGAGAAGAAAGGGAAGATGTAACCCATTTTTAAAAAACAAAAGCCATTCTACAAAATAGGATGGCTTTTGTTTTTTGTTATTTAAGAGATCATTTTCTTGAGAATAACTCATCCAGCAAAAAAGCAATCAAAACTACTGCCCCAACAGAAAGTGCAGCATTCACAATTTTATCTGCATTTATCCCATTCTTAAAACTGAAATATTGTTCTTCATCTATATTGCCATGTGTGTACATGTACTCCATGAATTCATCCTTCTCTTCTTTGGTGGCATTACCTGATTTTACTTTATCGCCCAGGTAAGACAGCCTTGTATATTCCGTAAGTTCTGCTGTCATTTTTTAAGATTTATTTTTTCTATAATGATTTTCAACATTGGGTATATCTCACTCAACTTATCTATCGTCTGTTGTTACAATTTATCACTTTGTTTAAGATCTTTCAACTTTAATTCCACTTTGTGAATATCATCTTTAAAAGCATTAATGGTTTTAAAATGCTAATAAATAAATCCGCCAATTACTGAAATCACACCCAATATGCCGGGGGCAATTCTCCAAACATCTTCTATTGTCATATGTCTTCAACTTGATCAATAAAATTAATTAATCAGCGATATGAAGAGTAGCATATTTATACCTGATTTTTCGAGTTAGAAAATAGTCGAATAAAATCATTACCACTAATTACAAAACAAAAACTCCCGCAACCTGCGGGAGTCCTGTCATAAAAATCATATTCAAAATCCGTGAAATCAGTGTTTCAGTTTAGCCTGTAAATTCTGATCCAAAGCATCCAGAAACTCTTCTGTATAGAGATAGTGTTCTCCGTGGTTTACTTTGTTTCCGTAAATACAAACGGCAAGGTCTTTGGTCATTTTACCACTTTCTACGGTTTCAACACAAACTTCTTCAAGAGCCTGACAGAAATTGATCAGTTCCTGGTTGCCATCTAATTTACCACGGAAATCCAAACCTCTTGTCCATGCAAAAATAGATGCGATCGGATTAGTTGATGTTGGTTTCCCTTTCTGGTGTTCGCGGTAGTGGCGGGTAACGGTTCCGTGTGCTGCTTCTGCTTCCATTACTTTACCATCTGGCGTAATTAAGGTTGATGTCATCAATCCCAAAGAACCAAATCCCTGTGCAACGGTATCACTTTGTACATCGCCATCGTAGTTTTTACAGGCCCATACAAAATTTCCGTTCCATTTCAATGCACTGGCAACCATGTCATCGATCAAACGATGCTCATAAGTAATACCTGCTGCTTCATAAGCGGCTTTGAATTCGTTCTGATAGATCTCTTCAAAAATATCTTTGAAACGTCCATCGTATTTTTTCAGGATGGTATTTTTTGTAGACAGGTACAAAGGCCATTTTTTAGCCAATGCCGTATTGAAACAGCTGCGTGCAAAACCTTTGATACTCTCATCGGTATTGTACATGGCCATTGCAACGCCATCTCCTTTAAAGTTGAACACTTCATGCTCAATCACCTGTCCATCTTCTCCTTCAAATTTGATGGTCAGTTTTCCTTTACCCTTTGTTACAAAATCGGTAGCACGGTACTGATCGCCAAAAGCATGACGGCCAATACAAATAGGTGCTGTCCAGTTAGGAACAAGTCTTGGCACATTTGAACAAACGATCGGCTCACGAAAAACCGTACCATCAAGGATGTTACGGATGGTTCCGTTAGGGCTTTTCCACATTTGTTTCAGCTTAAATTCTTCTACACGCTGTTCATCAGGCGTAATGGTAGCACACTTGATACCTACCCCGTATTGTTTGATGGCATTGGCTGCATCAACGGTTACCTGGTCATTGGTTTCGTCACGGTACTCCATACCGAGATCATAATATTTGATGTCCACTTCCAGGTAAGGAAGGATGAGTTTGTCTTTGATAAACTTCCAGATAATCCTGGTCATTTCGTCTCCATCCAGTTCCACCACCGGATTTGCCACTTTGATTTTTTGTGCCATAAATATGTCCTTTTGGTTAATGTAAAAAACGTGCACAAATGTAGTACATTATCAGTTTTTACGGCCCAAGAACATTTGGCAGGATTTTATCGTATATAAGTTATGAGATCATTTAAAATATCGGGATTAGTTATTATAACCTGCATCGCAAGCTTCTTTTCCGCAACAGGTTGTACCAAACAGGCAATCACCGCAGAAAAAGCGATAACAGACAGCAGTTCCAGAACATTTCTCGCATTGGGCGATTCCTACACCATTGGCCAATCGGTTAGCTTACAGGATAGATTTCCTGCCCAAACTGCAGAACTGCTAAAAGCCAAAGGGATTGCGGTATCGGCACCTCAATATATAGCACAAACCGGATGGACAACCGAAGACCTTCAGTATGCCATAAACCAAGCCAATATAAAACCAGTCTATAATCTGGTAACCTTATTGATTGGTGTAAACGATCAATACCAGGGACTTGATACAGCCGGATACCGCAAACGTTTCACGCAACTACTTCAAAAAGCCATTGAATTTGCGAGTAATAATAAGGAGAATGTGGTTGTATTATCCATTCCTGATTATGGGGTTACCCCTTTTGGTGGTGGGGTGAAAAAAATTAGTGAGGAGATCGATGCTTTTAATGCGATCAATAAGCAGGTAACGATAGCTTATGGAGTGAGTTATATTGATATCACTCCCATCAGCCGCGAAGTTCCGAATGATGTTTTATTAACTGCGAATGATGGATTGCATCCTTCGGGGAAACAATATGGGCTGTGGGCTAAGAAACTTGTGGAAATGATAAAATGATGAAAAGGTCGATTGTAAGGTTCAATAAGAGTAGGACAAGAGAAAAAGAGTTAAAGAGTTTTCTCTTGTTACCCTCTTTCACACTTGTCCTCCTCTTATTTAAATAAAAACATTAGAGATTCACAATCAAAACAGGAATAGGCAATGCATGCCTTACATCCTCAATAGTCTCACCAAAAATATAATCTTTCAATCCGGAATGTCTGTGCGCACCCATTACCAGCATATCTGCATTGGATTCTTTTACAATACGGATGATTTCTTTTACGCGGTTTTGGTAGCCGATATGATATTCAACTTTGTATCCTTTTTCCTGTAACTGTAGCACATAGTTTTGCAATCTTTCCCTGTCGCGCCGTGTTTCATCATCATCACTGGCTTCGCCAAGATAGCGGGCAGAAACACTTTCTACTACGTGCAATAAAATATATGTGACTGATTCATGCCCTTGTGCCAATGCATAGGCGATCAGTTTTTCATCGGCAGCAGAAAAATCAAGCGACACTGCAATACGGCTGGTTTGTTTTACTACCAAACTACCAAGTGTAATCGTTTCTCCATGCATAACGGCACGCAATTTTTGTCTTCTTTTTTTAGCAAGTGGCAAAAAGGTCATGGTAATAAACAACCATACAAATGCAATGATGGCCAGCACCAGTAAGGCTTTCCAATACCACATTGCATCAGACTCAAATAATTTTATCGTTTCCTCCCCTACCAATTTTACATTGAGGAAAACCAAAACGATGGCCACCAGCCAGGCGGCAATTTTTACATGCATTTTAATAGCAAACTCACCCATGGTCTGTTTATCACTCACAAAATGGATCAGAGGAATTACGGCAAATCCTAATTGTAAGCTCAATATCACCTGACTAAAAACCAGCAGGTCATCCACTTTTTGTTCACCATACAATAAGATCACCAATACTGCAGGGATGATGGCAATCAACCGGGTTAACAATCTTCGTAACCATGGATTGATCCGTAATTGAAGATATCCTTCCATCACAATTTGCCCGGCAAGTGTTCCTGTGAGTGTGGAACTTTGTCCGGCAGCGATCAATGCTACAGCAAATAAAATCGGTGCCATTTTGCTGCCTAATAAAGGAGCCAGTAATCTGTGTGCATCCTGGATCTGTGCCACATCCGTATTGCCTGAAGTAAAGAAAACGCTTGCTGCCAATATCAATATCGCTGCATTCACAAAAAAAGCAGCATTCAATGCAATCGTACTATCGATGATATTGTATTTGATGGCCCGTAAAATTCCTTTTTTATCATTGCTGATCTTTCGCGTTTGTACCAATGCAGAATGCAGGTATAAATTATGTGGCATCACAGTTGCCCCAATAATACCAACCGCAATGTATAAAGCTTCATGATTTAAGGCAGTGGGCACAAACCCTTTTACCACTGCACCCATATCCGGCTTTGCCAATAAGATCTCCACCAGAAATGAACAACCGATGATCATTACCAATGCAATAATAAAAGCCTCCATTTTGCGGATGCCGTATCGCTGTAAAATGAGGAATAGAAATGTATCTAACACAGTGATGATCGTTCCCCATATTAAGGGTAAACCCGTTAACAAATGAATACCTATGGCCATACCCAATACTTCTGCCAGATCGCAGGCGGCAATGGCCAATTCGGCAAGGATGTATAAACAGAAATTAACAAGTGGAGGATACGCTTCGCGGTTGGCTTGTGCCAGATCTCTTCTTCTTACGATACCTAAACGGGCACTCAGGCTTTGCAGTAAAAGCGCCATCAGGTTGCTCATCAGCAAAACCCAGATCAACTGGTATCCAAATTTTGCACCACCCTGCAGATCGGTGGCCCAGTTTCCGGGATCCATATAACCTACACTTACCAAATAAGCCGGGCCTATATATGCCAATATTCTTCGCCAGCCTTTTCTGGGGGCCGTGGTATCTACCGATTCATGTACTTCGCTGAGAGATTGATCGCTGTGTGACTGGTTCATCATCATCTTACACAATTTTTACAAACAATGCCTGCGCCAGTTGCTGACTGATGGTGAATGCATTCTGGTTCTTAATTTTTATTTCTATGGAATGATCAAAGCTGAATGTTTTCTTTACCTCCAGCCTGGTACCTATTCCGATATTTTTATGTTTGAGAAGTTCCAGCAATTCGGTAGACTGGCTCCCCACCCCTGTTACCTCCGCCATTTTATTAATTGAAAGATCTATCAGGTTGATATGTTGCTGCACCGCCATTTTACCATTACTGTCCGGTATCGGATCGCCATGCGGGTCAAATTTGGGATGCCCAAGAAACGCATCTAATTTTTCTACCAGCTTTTTACTGCTGATATGTTCGAGTTCTTCCGCTACTTCATGCACTTCATCCCAGCCAAATTGCAGGGTATCTACCAGAAAATACTCCCAAAGCCTGTGTTTACGCACTATACCAAGGGCAAGTTTCTTGCCCTCTGCACTTAACCTTACTCCTTTGTATTTTTCATAACTAAGCAGTTTCTTGGTCTTCAGTTTCTTCAGCATATCTGTTACCGATGCCGCTTTTGTATGTAATTCGGCAGCCAGTTCGTTTGTAGAAACCGTTCCCTCCGCATGCTGCAGGTGAAAAATGGCTTTGATATAATTTTCTTCCGTAATTGAAAAACTCATACCCTCTAAAATTAAATTTAGACAAATCTAAAAATAATAATCCATTAATTACGCCACAATTCAATCACTTGTGCCGAAACACTTATTTTTATACCAAATAACCGGTTATGAGAAATTGCCTGCCATTATTATGTATACTGATATTATGGGGTTGCAAAGACAAAAAAGCGGATCTATCCGGAGAAGTTCCTGTGAAACTGAGTGATTTTATGGCTGCATTTCCAAAGATCACCCCACCTTACTCAGTGGCGGATACCAATATCGCCAAAGCAGGCGATACAATCACCATCGGTTATAAGGCCTTTACTCAATTCTTCCCCGACAGTACACTTGTTCCTATGGTGGGTAACAATAAAAAACTCACAATCCATCCGGTAGGACTTATAGAAAAAGATAAAGAGAATTATTTGCTGGTCAATATATCCACACAAAAAAAGATCACACATTTAGCCTTATTTGTAACCGATAAAAAAAACAAATACCTCGGCTCAAAAGAATTACTGGGTTCTTATCATGATGATGAATATGTGCATACTGTTTCAGTAAACAGAGAACCTACCTTTCTGATCAGCAAAGAAAAAATGGGAAGTGACAATACTATTCATTTTTCAAGAACAGGATGGGTATATAGCCCTTCATCATCTTCCTTTATGGTAGTGATCAATGATTCTAATGAAGACCCTCAAAGAGCCGACATCATTAATCCGATAGATACTTTTCCAAGAAAAAATAAATTAAGCGGCGATTATGTACAGGATAAAAAGAATTTTATTTCTATCCGCGATACCAAGAAACCAAATGTTTATGAGTTCTTCATCCACTTCGAAAAAAATGAAGGCAGTTGTACCGGCGAATTAAAAGGCGAATTAAAAATGAAAGATGCTGTCACCGCCATTTTCTCAGAAAATGGCGATCCCTGTGTGATCGATTTTCGTTTTGAAGGAAATGAGATCATTTTAAAAGAAAAAGGCAGCTGTGGTAACCATCGTGGCATCAAGTGTTATTTTGATGATACGTTTGTAAAAAAGAAAGAACCCAAAAGCAAAAAGAACAGATGAATACAATTCGTCATTGCGAGGAACGAAGCAATCTGTGTCACAAAGCTTACTCTGTTATTAGAAATACAGACTGCTTGCGCCACCGCTAAACTAAAGCCACACCTGATCGTTCCACGCAGTTTCGCAACTCATTCATATTTGATTAATCCAATAACACATTGTGTACAAAATACATTCCTCATAAATAGCCTATATTGCACCGCTAAATTGTTAACCAAACAAACCCCTAAATGAATTTTCGTAACTATCAGGTCCCTTACCAGATCAACGATGAGTATGCTAAGAAAGCAGCTTATTTTTCAATGGAATTTGCGATTCACCAACCTTTAAAAATATATAGCGGCGGACTGGGCTTTTTGGCCGGATCGCATTTACGCAGTGCTTTTGAATTACGCCAGAATATGATCGGTATAGGAATCCTTTGGAAATATGGATACTACGATCAGACCCGTAACCAGGATCAAACATTACAGGCCACTTTCATGGAAAAGAATTACAGTTTCCTGGAAGATACCGGCATCAAATTTCAGATCCTGATACATGAGCATCCGGTTTGGGTTAAAGCATGGTATTTGAATCCGGATACTTTTTGCAGTGCGCCTTTATTCCTGTTAAGTACTGATCTTCCAGAGAACGATTATGTTTCTCAAACCATTACTCACCGTTTATATGATGCAAACGTTGCAACTAAAGTAGCTCAGTTTATATTGCTTGGTGTTGGTGGAGCAAAACTGGTTGATGAATTGGGATTCAACCCGGATGTTTATCACCTTAATGAAGCGCATGGCATCTCTGCAGCATTCTATCTCTTAAATAAATTCAAGAGTCTTTCAAAAGTAAAAGAGCATCTTGTTTTTACTACTCATACTCCGGAAGAAGCAGGTAATGAAAAACACGATATCTATCTCTGTAATAAAATGAGTTATTTCTGTGGATTGAGTATTGATGAGGTTCGCAAAATAACCGGCATTAAAGATGATCAGTTCAATCACTCATTGGCAGCACTTCGTTTTGCCAGAAAGGCCAATGGTGTTTCTGCCTTGCATGGCGTTGTAAGCCGTGAAATGTGGAGTCATTATGAAGGAATTTGTCCGATCGCTTCTATTACTAATGCACAAAACTGGCGTTACTGGGCTGATAAACAGATCTACAAAGCCATGGAAGAGGGCAATGACCTTGCTTTCGATGACCGCAAAGTATTTCTGAAGAAAAGGGCATTTGAAATTGTGGCAGATCAAACAGGAAAGATCTTTGATCCGAATGTATTAACCATTGTTTGGGCGCGCCGTTTTGCAGGTTACAAACGTGCAGATATGCTTACCTATGATATGGATCGTTTTGAAAAATTATTAAGCAGTACCAAATATCCCGTTCAGATCATCTGGGCCGGAAAGCCTTACCCGGCTGATTACCCGGCCATCTCTCAATTCAATAACCTCGTTCACCTGAGCAAGAAATATAAAAATGTTGCGGTGATGATCGGTTATGAACTGGCGCTGAGCAAACGTATGAAACAGGCTGCAGATATCTGGTTGAACAACCCACGCGTACCTCGCGAAGCATCCGGAACAAGTGGTATGACAGCCGCCATGAATGGAGCCGTAAACTTCTCAACAGATGATGGATGGATACCTGAATTTATTAACCATGGCAACAATGGTTTTGTGGTTCCTAAAGCAGATTATGCAAACATGACGGTACATGAACAGGATGAATATGATCTGAACAAAGCTTACGAAATTCTTGAGCAACAGATCCTTCCTTTATACTACGATAACTTTGAAACCTGGAGACAGATCCAGAAAAATGGTATGCGTGATGTAAGATTCCAGTTCGACAGTAACCGGATGGCACACGAATATTATGAGATCATGTATAAAGGTTAAACAAAAGCACACAAGTTAAAGTCAAAATTAAAAAGTCAAAATTGAAACACTAATTTTGACTTTTTAATTTTGACTTTTTAATTTTCTCAAATGCCCAACAAGATCGCAGTAGCCATCACCGGAGCCAGTGGAGCCATTTATGCGAAAGTGTTATTGGACAAACTTGTACAACTTAACGAGCAATACGAAGAAGTGAGTATTGTAATGAGTAAAAACGCCCGGGAGATCTGGCAAACAGAATTGGCAAATACAGATTACCTCAACTACCCTTTCCGTCATTTTGATAAATACGATTTCTCGGCACCTTTTGCATCAGGCTCTGCACGATATAATGTTTTGATTGTAGCACCTTGCAGTATGGGAACCTTAGGAAGAATTGCTCACGGAGTTAGTGATGATCTTGTTACCCGCGCTGCAGATGTGATCTTAAAAGAAAGACGCAAATTAATATTGATGGTGAGAGATACGCCATATAGCTTAATCCATATTAAAAACATGGAAACAGTTACATTGTCCGGCGGGATTATTTGTCCGGCAACACCTTCGTTCTATTCAAATCCAAAAACAATTGAAGAAGTTGCCGCAACAGTGGTTGACAGAGTGTTGGATTTAGCTGGATTGGATATTCAAAGTTTTCGTTGGGGAAAATAACGTCAATTGCGAGGAACGACGCAAAAATCCCCGCAAACAGCGGGGATTTTTTTATGGGTACTCTGTACTTACTTTATTGCTTGGTTTCCTCGGCCTCTTCTTCCACTCTCTTTTGAAAATTGAAGATGATCTTACCGGATTCTTTATCAAAATCAGCTATCAGCAGATCTCCGTTTTTGATATTGAAATTCAGGATCTCTTCTGCCAAAGGATCTTCCAGGTATTTCTGGATGGCCCTGTGTAAAGGCCTTGCACCAAACTGAGCATCGTAACCTTTGTCTGCAATGAATTCTTTGGCTTCGGGTGTTAACTCCAACGAAAAACCTAAATTTAACAACCGCTTGGAAACATTCTTCATCAGGATATCAATGATGTTGAAGATATTGTCTTTGCTCAATGAATTGAATACCACCACATCATCGATCCTGTTTAAAAACTCAGGTGAGAAAGTACGCTTCAATGCTTTTTCAATCACTGCTTTGCTGTTCTCTTCTGCATTCTGCATACGGGTGGCTGTAGCAAATCCAACACCATCTCCAAACTCTTTCAACTGGCGTACACCAATATTGGAAGTCATGATGATCATGGTATTTTTAAAATCCACTTTTCTTCCCAATCCGTCCGTTAACTGACCGTCATCCAATACCTGTAACAGAATATTGTAGATATCCGGATGCGCTTTTTCAATCTCATCCAACAAGATCACACAATAAGGTTTGCGGCGTACTTTTTCAGTCAACTGTCCACCTTCTTCATAACCCACATAACCCGGAGGTGCACCAATTAAACGGCTCACCGTAAATTTCTCCATATACTCACTCATATCGATCCGTATCAAAGAATCTTCTGAATCGAACATATAACGGGCCAAAGCACGGGCCAATTCTGTTTTACCCACACCGGTAGGGCCGAGGAAAATAAAGGTTCCTATCGGCTTCTTAGGGTCTTTAAGACCCACCCTGTTTCGCTGAATGGCTTTTACCACTTTCTGGATGGCTTCATCCTGACCAACCACCATATCCTTCATATCATCACCCATTCTGCGTAGTTTCTCTGTTTCGGCCTGTACCATGCGTTTTACAGGGATACCGGTCATCATACTCACTACTTCCGCAATATTCTCTTCTGTGATAGGGTAACGCTTGTGCTTACTCTCTTCCTCCCATTGGCCTTTGGCTTTTTCAAGCTCTTCACCCAAACGTTTTTCGGTATCACGCAGTGAAGCCGCTTCTTCAAAACGCTGGCTTTTCACTACTTTATTCTTCTCGTTCTTTACGTCTTCTATTTTCTTTTCCAGTTCCACAATATCCTGCGGCACATTGATGTTTTTCAGGTGTACACGCGCTCCCACTTCATCCAGCACATCAATCGCTTTATCAGGCAATAACCTGTCGGTCATATATCGGTCACTCAGTTTCACACAGGCATCAATGGCATCATCACCATAAGTTACATTGTGAAAATCTTCGTATTTGGATTTGATATTGTTTAAAATCAGAATCGTTTCGTCAACACTTGGCGGCTCAATTAATACTTTCTGGAAACGACGATCCAATGCGCCATCTTTCTCAATATACATTCTGTACTCATCCAGTGTAGAAGCACCAATACATTGCAGTTCTCCCCTGGCCAATGCCGGTTTGAATATATTGGATGCATCCAGTGAACCGCTGGCACCACCGGCGCCAACAATGGTATGGATCTCGTCAATGAAAAGAATCACATCCCTGTTCTTCTCCAGTTCATTCATGATCGCTTTCATCCTTTCTTCAAACTGGCCGCGGTATTTGGTACCGGCAACGAGTGCCGCAAGGTCAAGTGAGATCACACGTTTATCAAATAATACACGGCTTACTTTTCTTTGAACAATTCGCAAAGCCAAGCCTTCTACTATAGCGGTCTTACCCACACCCGGTTCACCAATTAAAATAGGATTGTTCTTTTTACGACGGCTAAGAATCTGGCTCACACGTTCAATCTCCGCTTCACGGCCAACAATTGGATCCAATGTTCCGGATTCAGCAAGTTTGGTGATATCCCGTCCAAAATTATCCAGCACCGGTGTTTTGCTTTTAGCTGCACCAGCCTGTTTGCCACCTGCACGTTGTTGCTGATAGCCCGCACCTCTTTTTTCCTCATCAAACTCATCATTTTCCTCATCAGAAAAATCACTACGCGGAGGGGGTGGATTGGTTGTACCTACCATACCCAGTTCATTACGGAACAGATCATAATCCACATCAAACTGATTAAGGATCTGTGTAGCAATATTTTCTTTGTTTTTAAGGATACTCAACATCAAATGCTCCGTGTCTACCAATGGACTTTTCAGCGCCTTTGCTTCCAGAACGGTTACACGGATCACTTTTTCTGCCTGCTTGGTCAACGGCAAACTGTTGATATTGGCAATATTCTTACCCGTCTTGTCTTTAACGGCAAGCTCTACTTCTTTGCGTAACTCATATAGGTCTACATTGAGTTGCTTCAATACCTTAATGGCCGTGTTATCTCCATCGCGTATCAAACCCAACAATAAATGTTCGGTGCCTATAAAATCATTACCTAACCTGAGCGCCTCTTCCCTGCTAAAGGAAATGATCTCTTTTACCTGTGTTGAAAAATTATTATCCATGGCCTAATTTGGATTTATACAATTATAACGAATATTTTTGAGTGAAGTTGTGTAGCAGTTATGCACACAATGTTAATCTATAGTGAGCTGTTAGCTTTGAGCTATTAGCTGCAAGCTTTTGAGCGTTTTTGCTTACAGCTTGCAGCTAATAGCTAACGGCTTACATTTAGTGTTATTAGTTAAACCCGTAAAATATGGAAGTCAAAATTGATACCAAGGAGAAATTTACTGTAGTAACGCCGGTTATGCCCGATCTCTCTGCCAATATAGCAGCAGAAATTGCCGAAAACTGCAATTCTATTCTCCAAAAAGAGCCAAAAAATGTGATCCTGAATCTGGAAAATGTTACTGTTGTGGATGATAGTACTGCAGAAATATTAACTGAGCTTCAACAGAAATTTTATGAAAACAATGCTTCTTTCGTGATCTGTTCTTTAACCCCAGATGTTGAAGAAAGCCTGGATAAACTCGAACTGCTTGAATTACTGAATATTACGCCTACCGAAAGTGAAGCATGGGATATTGTGCAGATGGAAGAGATTGAACGCGAACTGCTGGATAGCGATGATATGGAATTTGATACCAACCCATAACAAGTACAATTGCATGATCGCTTATAAAGATTATTATGGGATTTTGAATGTTCCTGCCTCCGCCTCAACGGAAGATATAAAAAAGGCTTTCCGTAAATTGGCATTGCAATACCATCCGGATAAAAATAACAATGCTTCTGCTGCTACAACAAAATTTAATGAAATCAGAGAAGCTTACCAGGTTTTATCAGACAGAAAAAAAAGAAGCGCCTATAATTATGAACGATACGCTCAAAACCCCAAGCAGGCATTTCGGCAAACAGCATTTACGGTGGATGACATTATGCCTTTGTGTATCAAACTAAAAAACAATATTGCTTTGCAGGATCCTTATCGTATAGATCACGAACAATTGTATTTTGAAATAGCCGATATTCTATCAGAACACAATCTTGGGATTATCAAAGAAGGAGCCGATGCTGATAAACAAAAGATCATTCAATTAATACTTTCATCAACAACACCATTGCCATTTATACAACTTGTAGAAATTGCAGGGAAACTAAAAACAATTGTGCCGGATAACAATACATCAGTAAAAGAATTGAACTCCTTTCTTAATCAATCTAAACAACTTGATATCTGGAACAGGTATAAAAAAATTGCAGCATTCATAACGGCAATACTCCTGTGTATTTTTATTTATTTTGCTTCGAAATAATCTTATGGAGGTTCAATATTTTTTGAAACTCATAGGAAAACAGGTTAGGAAAAAGTTCACATTGTATTGATACTATATGCTCTTTGCTTTAACCTATGTTCCTATGTGTTTCCAAAAAGTCTCGAATAAACCTCAGCTCTTTATTCAATAATCTTCTCCAACCTCGCCAACTTACCTGATGCATTCACCCCTTCAATTACCACCCGAAATTTTTGGGTGACATCATTATTATAAAAATCAATTTTGGCTGTCTTATTCTTCTTATCTGTTAACAGATATGGGTTCCAATATAAGGTTGCCCGCATATCAGGCACTTTCGGTTGTGCTACTGAATAATCGGGATTATAAAATTCCTTATAATTTGTATAGCCGGTTACCAATGCATTGCCCAATCCTTTCATCAAACTGGTGTTTACATCGCTCGGTTTTTTTGTATAGATTACGATTGCGCCTGAAGGCCCTGATCCTGTAGAACCCATGAATGGCGGCCTGAATACCTTGATGTACGCAACATCCGTCATCTGAATACCCATTACGGCTCCTGCATCAGAAGGCATTTCATTCAGAAAAATATCAGGTGTACCATCACGCCAAGTTAAGCCGGGTACATTATTGCTATTTGCATCTTCTGCACCATTTGCGCCAAGTATAGGAATCGACATACTCATTCCGGGTACCATATCCTGCAGGTAATGAAAGATATCCAGTGAACCCTGTGCACGATCATCATTCAAAACATCAAAAGCATATCCATTTTTACTGCTGAACAATCCGGATGTATATTTTTCATCCAGTATTTCTGTGGATGATTTTATCTTACTGGTTACCACTACTTCTTTCAGCACAACTGCCGAATCATAATATTTGATTGCTTTTTCTGCTCC
>CANBSW010000033.1 GCA_947372235.1 Chitinophagaceae bacterium
TTTCAGTGTTGACTGAATAATTAGTTTGTCCGAAAAGGTAGCTAACGGATGTTAAACAGATAATTAAAAATATGAAATATGAGGTAAGTTTCAAAAATTAAAGGTATTTATATTTTTAATTAACTATTTGATTATCATTTTATTAATTATGTATATTTAAATTTTAAATATCAGTATTAAATAATCTTTGGCACAATGTTTGGCCATTGTGGCCGATAAAGTTTTGGAAATAAAGGGGTAAAATCCTGCATATTACCTAAGCTTTTCCTATTTTACTAAAATGGATAAGCCGGATTGCCTATTCAAATTACTACTTCATAATGAAAAAACTGATCTGGATTGTTTTATTTTTAGCATTTTGCTTTCCTCTGCAGGCGCAGCTGGATACAGTTGCTATTGAAACAGGAGCAAATGCCAGATCATTACCAGACTCATTCATCATTATTGGCAAACCGATTTTGGGTTCTGCCGGAATGTTTAGCAGTAAAGCCGACGGCATGAAAACTGCCAGTGGTGAAATTTTCAGTAACATGGAATTAACGGGGGCCTGTAATAAGTTTAAGTTCGGTACCTGGGTAAGGGTAACCAATCTTAAAAATAAAAAAACGGTTTTGGTCCGGATAAACGACCGTACTTCTAAAAAACCTTCTGCTCCCATAATAGAAATGAGTAGGGCAGCTGTTACTGTTTTAGGGTATTTGAAAACCGGAAATGCTAATGTAAAATTAGAAGAAATATCTGTAATCAATTTAAAACCAGAAGGTAATAGTAATATAGAGTTATCGGAAAAGATCATTTCTAAAAAAACAATTGATACCAGCAACTCCACCAGTACGTATCAAACCAAAGGGAAACCCATTACCGGGATCGCCAGTTTTTACAGTGCAAACCTTGATGGAACCAAAACAGCTACGGGTGAACGGTATCGGAATAAAAAGCTAACTGCCGCCAGTAATAATTTTAAATTGAACACCCTGGTATTGGTTACCAACCAGAAAAATAATAAATCTGTCATTGTACGGATCAACGACAGGATGCATCCACGGATGAAGAAAAAAGGCAGGGTAGTTGATCTTAGTGGCAGTGCCGCTCAAGCTCTCGACATGGTGAAAGACGGTTTGGTCAAAGTAAAGGTTCAGGAGATTTCTTTCCTGAAGGATGGCCCACCTGATCTTTCGGAAACTGATTCGCTTGCATCAGTTATTAAGGATACTTCAACATCGGTGACAATAATTGATTCTGTAAAAACCGATAGTGTTCAAAAAAAGGAAACTGTGATTATTGGGCTGGCAGGATCTTATGCTGCAAATTTGGAAGGTTCTAAAACAGCTTCGGGGGAAATAATCAGAAATACTAAGCTTACAGCCATCTCAAATCGTTTTGAGATTAATACATTTATAAAAGTTACCAACACAAGAAATAATAAATCTGTTATTGTGAGAATTATTGATCGATTTCCAGTAAAAATGAAAAAGAACAAAAAATTGCTCGATTTAAGCAAAGCAGCTTCTAAAAAGCTGGATTTTACGAAAAAAACACCCTATAAAGTCAAAATTGAAGTTCTTAACAAACAGAGTCTGAACTAAATGGGTATAATATAAAGTTATCTTAATTTTTAAAAATCAGATTCTGACTGTATTTTTGTTTAGAATATACTAAAACTTGCACTATGAAGAAAATCATCTTTTCCCTGATTGTTCTTGGTTTGTCAGCTGGAGCATTTGCCCAAACAATGCCTAGTTATAAAAAAAGACCAACACTTTCGGTCAATTTCTTTTTGAAAGATATGAAGACAGCTGATCTTATTGATCATACATCTCTTTCAACCGTTCTTAACAATAAGCAATGGACAAAAATGAAAGACATGAATCCAGGATTAGCCATTCAATATTTTGAAGGGTTATCTGAACATGTTGATTTCATGGGAAGCATCGGTGGCTCATTTGTTAAATACCCGTTTTCTTATTTTTCAGGAGTAGCTTCTCCTACTGAGACAAAATTTTTGATGGAAGCATCTGCTAATCTGAATATTAAATTATTAACAGATAAATATTTCATGGTTCCGTATTTTTCCCTTGGAATAGGTGCCTCAATGTATGCTGGTACTTATTTTGCTGCCTATGTTCCAACTGGAATGGGATTGCAGTTTGACCTTGGAGAAGGAACTTATGTTCATACACTTTTTGGATATAATGCCAAAATATCTGCACTTTCTACCAATCACCTTACTTATTCAATTGGAATCAGTTCTCCTTTAAAAGATAAGAAAGCGCCAGTTTTAGTAGCGGCCCCACCACCGCCTCCTCCTCCTGCACCGGTTGTAGTTGAAAAAGATACTGACGGAGATGGAATTGTTGACAGCAAAGACAAATGTCCAACGGTAGCCGGTACAGCTAAATATGATGGATGCCCCGTTCCTGATAGAGATGGGGATGGTATTAATGATGAGAATGACAAGTGTCCGGATGTAAAAGGAGTGGCCAAATACAATGGCTGTCCGGTTCCTGATAGAGATAAGGATGGTATTAATGACGAGGAAGACAAATGTCCTGATGTAGCAGGTGTTGCGCGTTACCAGGGTTGTCCAATTCCTGATAAGGATAATGATGGTGTTAATGATGAAGAAGATAAATGTCCAAATGAACCAGGAACAAAAGCCAATAATGGTTGTCCGGAAATTCAAGCTAAAATTTCTGAACTTGCGAAAAGCGTTTATTTCACTACAGGGGGTGCCATTGTAACTTTTAGAGCATACAAACCATTAAATGATGTGACAGATATTCTGAAAAAATATCCTACTACTTCTTTAAGTGTAGAAGGACATACAGATAATACAGGTAACACTGCCCTGAATAAGAAATTATCGCAGAAACGCGCTGATTCAATTAAAGAATACTTTGTTAAACAAGGAATAGATGCAGGAAGAATCACCGCTACAGGTTATGGTTCGGAACAACCAATAGGCGATAACAAAACTGTTGAAGGTCGTGCCAAGAACAGAAGGGTTGAAATGAAAGCAACCTATAAGCAATAATCAACAATACATCGAATCAGAACTGATTTGATCAATATAAAAGCCGCCGCAGTAATATTGCGGCGGCTTTGTTTTTTATGGCATACAAACCAAACTCATTGAATGATCGGTTCAGATATTTCATCTTTTAAATAAGATGCTGACCAATGGCTTCATTATTTAAAAGCGAAGAGGATCTAACCTATATGATTAGATCCTCTTCGCTTTATACTTTTTGAAAAGTAGATCTTAAAACAGATCAGTAAATAAACATCAGAAAATAAAGCCGGTACTAACCTGTATTGATTGACTTTTCCAGTTATTCTGTGAGCTAACAGCATTTACATCAGATAAGCCAATCAAATAACGGGCGCCAATATGTAACCCAAGAATAGGGAGTCTCCATTGAAAACCACCACATAAAGAAAAATCACCTGATTTGAAAGCATCTGCCCCATTCTGAAGCAATGTTGTATTGTTATTGATCTTTAGACTGTATTGAGGTCCTACCTGAAATTTGAAAGCCCCACCCAGATTTAGCATTATTGGAATATTCAGGTAATCCAAAGTAACCATTTTGTTAGATGCATTGTTTGGATCGAAAGCCTGGGTAACCGTACTTGAAGAAGTGGTTTTAGATTGTGAGAATAAAACTTCGGGTTGAATACTAACTCTGGGTACAAGAGGGATCTGTATAAATCCTCCTAAAAGATAGTTGTACTCAAAGCCATCCTGAAAAGAAACACCGGTTATTTTATTTCCATTAACCCCGCCTTTAATTCCAATATGAAACCCTTTTTTTTGTGCCAGTATTGTTGTACATAATCCTGTCATGACAACAACCATGAAAACTTGCATTGTTCTTTTCATAAAATTTTAGTTTAATGATATAAATTATTATAAAAGAAATTCAAAAAAATGATGATCTAAGGATACTTTTAATTGGCAGTTTTTGTATTGCTTGGTTGATTTTTTTGTAATTTCCAGATTAAAATTAACTTATCCTTTTAAATATTTTTTAATATTTGACAATTATATTAAATTGGACTTTAGTTTTATCTCCCCCGATAAAATAGATTATAATAGTAACAGACATCTTGTAATACGTGTTAATTTAATTATATATGATGCCAAAATACCTGATTTTAGCTGTTTTAGTATGCGTATTATCAACTCAAAAAACAAGTGCGCAAGGGAAGGATTTGCCGGTTGAGGTAGTGGTTGATAAATTAAGTCATAAAAATATCCGGGGGTTTCTTGAAAAAACGGTTGAGGCAACTTTTAAGTTTTATAATGATGATATAAGCCCGGAAAATAATATTACTAATAAATGTCTTGTTTTAAAATCTACGGATAAAGAAAAAGCCATCAATACAGCCGATGACATTTCTCTTAGTTCTCTCAGAACTTTAAAGCAATTCAAGATCAATCCAGGTACGGGTGTGATCAGCATTAAAATGGAGAGTTTTAAGAATGATAAAGGAGAACCCTGCGAGTTTGATAAAGGCGATAACTATCATTCAGTTGTTTCACTTGATGTAAAACTTAGTGAATTGAATCCGGGTGTATTTTCTGCTCAATTACCTTTCATTGCCAAAGATGATAAATTTGCTGCATCCGTTAGGATCAGATATGGTATACCTGCTCCTGCCGCAATTAACCCGGAAGGAATTGATAAAGTAAATGACCCTTCAAAATCAATCACACTTAAATCATTACTTGATCTGGCCAATAAAACCAACCTGAATTTTGTTTGGGAATACAAAACAGATGATGATAATAACTGGAAGGAATTAGGTAAAACAACAACAGAAACTTTTGTTTTTAGCCCTGCAAAAGATGTTTTCAAAAAAACGATCAAAGCCAGTGAAACCATTCATCTCAGAATGAAGGCTATGTCTACAGAAATATCCGGCCCTTATTCTGCAACCTGCGATATTTTATTTACACCACCTGCCCCACAGTTTGATAAGAATGAGGTAACTACTGTTGCTACCTGCCCCAATAGCCCATCAGGAAGTGTAAGCATTAAAACAATATCAGGTATTGCAGATAACCTTGCCTATTATATTATTAAGGGAAAAACATTGGAAGCAACGGAATATCCTGATGTGATTGAGCAAAACAAAAAAGTGTTTTCAGGAACTGTTACCAATAACAAACCCCTCTCGGTTCAAAAACTGGAGGAGGGTGATTATACAATTGTTGTTTACAATGCTAGTATGCAGGTAGGAAAAATGTTTACTACGCATTCTTTTTCTGTTAAGAAGATCGCTAATCTTGCGATCAAATCGGAAAGTGTAACTGAAGCTACCTGTGGGAATATTCCTGATGGACAAATATTGATCGAAATTGAAGGTGGCAGTCCCGGCAAACTCGTTACAACCATCACACCCAATACCGGAAAAGTAAAACAGTTTAGCAGAAATATTGTTTTTTCTGAATTACCAGCCGGCAGCTACACGGTCTTTATTAAAGATGAATGCAGCCAAACCATTGCTACCAAAGAATTAGAGATCACCAAGAAAACTGTTCAGATAAAAGGAAAAGTGGATGTGGAATCTGAACCACTTAATAATTTTTCAAATGGATCGGTTAAAGTGAGCCTGGAAGGAGGCTCCGGTCAATACAAATATATTTTAACCAAGGGTACTGTTGCAAGACCAGAAAAAACAGTAACGGCCTCTCCATTTATGATCGATAATATATCTAAAGGCATTTATAAATTAAAGATCATTGATATGAGTTTGCCTTTATGTCCGGGATGGGATACTACTTTTAATGTGACCGGTAAAACCCTGGTGGCAGATACAACAGAAACTCCATCAGTAAAGAAAGATACTACTGTTGCACAACCTGAGAAGAAAGATACTGTTCAACATCAAATAGCAAAACAGATCAGTGAACAATTAAGGCAGCAAGAATATCTGACGATTGTAACCATATTATCTGATAGAAACAATCAGCTGACAGAAAATTTGGTAAGGATGGGTTATAATCATGAGTTTTCAATTTTTGCAAACAAGAACAAGATAATTGTTGATATTCATTTGAACAGTTACCAAAAAGATAAATCAGGACTGATTGTATAGATTTTAGTATTGAGATAAACAAAAAGGGGCCGTTAGGTCCCTTTTTGTTTTATAGATGTTCAGAGAATATTCACTTCCCTTTCCAGCGTAATCCCGAATTTTTCCTGCACACTTTCTATGATGGATTGGGAAAGAGAATAGATGTCGGAACCATTTGCATCACCATAGTTTACCAATACCAATGCCTGTTTATCATAACATCCCGCATCGCCGTTTCTGTATCCTTTCCATCCGGTATTTTCTATTAACCATCCTGCTGCAATTTTGATTTCGTTGTTTGCAGAAGGATATCCGGGTAAGGATGGGTAAGAGGTTTTTAACTTTTCAAATAATGCTTGTGGAATGATGGGGTTCTTGAAAAAACTTCCTGCGTTACCTGTTACAGCGGGATCGGGAAGTTTAGCGGTTCTGATATTGATGACGGCATCTGAAATAGATTTGATGGACAGGTCCTGAATCTGCATCCTGTTCAATTCCTGCTCTATGGCACCATATTGTGTATGAAAAACGGGTTGTTTTTGTAAACGAAAAGTGACATTCAAAATAATGAATTGCCCTTTGTGTTTTTTCTTGAAAACACTTTCCCTGTATCCAAATTCACAATCTTTATTCCTGAATGTATAGGTCTTTTTTTCTTTGAGATGAAATGCTTCCAGTTCATAAAAAACATCTTTGATCTCAACCCCATATGCACCAATATTCTGCATGGGGGAGGCGCCAACATTACCGGGTATCAGACTGAGATTTTCTATACCTGCATAATTATGATTGATGCAATACATCACAAATTGATGCCAGTTTTCGCCGGCACTGGCTTTTACATAATAATGAGCGGCATCTTCCTGCACAAGTTCTATTCCTTTTATTTCATTTTTTAAAACATAACCATCAAAATCTTTTGTGAATAAAATATTGCTGCCGCCACCAAGTATTAATAAAGGTTGATCGGCACGAAAAGAAGGTCCGGCAAGTATTTCATTCAATTGTACAAGTGATGTAAAACCTGCAAAGAACCTGGCTTTTGCATCAATACCAAAACTGTTTAATGGCTTGAGTGATATATTCTCTGATAAAATCATACAGGTTTTTTAAACTGGATCCACATCCGGTAAAATGGTTACACTTCGGTATCTTTTGTTTGACTGGATGATGATGGTTTGTTGTTGAATCTGTTTTTTACATTGGTTGATCCGTTTGGCATCTTTTGGAAGTTTGATCAATATTTCCCATAGATATTGGTTTCTAACCCGGTCTACCACAGGCTGTGCGGGTCCATTACAATAAGTTCCAAAATTTACTTTCAGACCCTGCATCATTATATTGGCGGCTTCTTCTGCTAGATGTTTTTCTTTGTGTTTGAATGTTACCTGTATCAATCTTGTAAACGGGGGGTAGTCAAATTGCTTTCGGTTATAGATCTCCAGTGTATACAGTTTTGTAAAATCATGCTCTTTTACAAATTGCAGAACCGGGTGATGCAGATTACTTACCTGTATCAAAACAGTTCCTTTGCCATCTTTTCTGCCGGCTCTTCCGCTAACCTGCTCCATCAATTGAAAGGCTCTTTCGTTTACCCTGAAATCTGTGAAGTTGAGTATACCATCTGCATCAACAATGCCAATTAAATTTACGTGTTCAAAGTCCAATCCTTTTACCACCATTTGTGTACCTACTAAAATATCTACCCGTTGTTGCTCAAATAATTTGATCAGTGCATCATGATCATTCTTTCCTTTTACACTGTCATAATCCATTCGTGCCGTTTTTGCATTGGGAAATGCTTCAACTATCATTTCCTCAATTTTTTCCGTACCAAAATTTTTCTGGGTAAAATTATGACTTCCGCAAGCTGCGCAGGTATTGATCACAGGGTAAGAAGTGCCACAATAATGGCATGATAAAGTATTCTTTGCTTTGTGATAAGTTAAGGTAACATCACAATGTTTACAATGAGGAATCCATCCACAGGTATTGCATATGAAATAAGGTGAATAGCCTCTTCTGTTTTGAAATATGATCACCTGTTTATTTTCCTTCAGTGAGTTTTCGATAGCTTGTAATAATGCCGGGGTGAAGGGTGTTTGCCCTTTTTCTTTGGCAGGTATTTTTTTGATATCGATCAATTCGATCTGTGGTAATTCTACCTGGCCATACCTTTCGCCAAGGGTTACAAGTCCGTATTTGTTTTGCTCACAATTGTAATAACTTTCAATAGATGGGGTGGCACTTCCTAACAATACTTTTGCTTTTGTTAGGGAAGCATAATAAATAGAAGCATCTCTTGCATGATAGCGTGGTGCGGGTTCCTGTTGTTTGTAAGAAGCATCATGCTCTTCATCTGCGATTACCAAACCAAGGTCTTTAAACGGAAGGAATAAAGAAGATCGTGCGCCCAATACTATTTTTGTTTCACCATTTTTTACTTTATTCCAGATCTCCACCCTTTCATTTGGATTGAATTTGGAGTGATAGATCGCAATATATCCACCAAAATGTTTTTGCAATCTTCTGATGATCTGAGAGGTAAGTGCAATCTCAGGAAGCATATACAGAACCTGTTTCCCGTTCAGAATATAATCTTCGATCAACTTTGTATAAATCTCTGTTTTGCCACTGGCTGTTACACCATGTAGTAAACAAACAGCCTTGCCTGTAAAGTGTTGTTTGATCTCATTCAATACTTCCTGCTGTCTTTCGGATAAAGTAAAATCGATCTGAATATTTCTTGGTAAACTTTGGATTCTGTCGGTAGCTCTTTTTTCGGTCAATAATATTGCTTTCTCACACAATCCTTTTAACTGTGCAGCAGTGGCATTAGACTTTTTTAGAAGATTGGGTTGTGTAACTTCTCCTTCTGTTTTAAGTATATGGAGATAGGATAGCAACAGCTCCATTTGTTTGGGTGCTTTGCTCCAGTTGTTCAGCAGATCGGCCAATGCCTCTTCATTATGGTATTTGGAATGAAGGGTAATATATGTCTCCGTTTTTGCTTTGTATTTTTGTTTCAGTTCTTCCCAAACATGGCAAACGCCTTTCTCGATCAGTTTTTTTATAACGGGATATACATTCGATGCATCCAGTAATTGCTGAACTTCATTTAACCTGAGTTCTTTTTTGATCTCCAATGCCTCGGCAACAACAAATTCATTATCGGTGAGGTCACTGAAATCATAACTCCTTTCTTCATTCCAGATCAAAATGCTTTCACTGGATAATTTAAGGTTGGCAGGAATGGCAGCCTGCATTACTTCTCCTTCACTGCACATATAGTATTGTGCCATCCATTCCCAGAATTGTAACTGCTCTGTATACACCAATGGTTCAGAATCCAATACATTCAAAATATCTTTTGGTTGAAAGGCATCCGGTTTTTCTGTTAGGATCTTTTTTACAATTCCTGCATAACGTTTATTCTTGCCCAATACCACTTCCACCCGTACACCGGGTTGTATAGCCAACTGCATTGACTGTGGAACGGCCCATGTATAATTTTTAGGTAAAGCCAGTGGTATGATTACTTCAACAAACAAGTACAGAGAATTTGATCAAAAATAAGCTTTAAGCAGGTGGATAGTTGCGATAGCGTCTGAGCCCTGCATCCATAACTGCATATACATCACTTTTCAGTTGCTGGATATCTGCGATACTGAGTCCTTTAACCGGAATTTCTTCCAGGTACACAACCCGACTTACTCCTGGTGTTAATTTAAAAAGGCTTTTGTAGTGGAGCCGGTCTAATGTATCAACCAGCAATACGGGTTTGATAGGTGTTTCTGTTTCGATAGCGATTCTGAAAGCTCCATCGAAGAAATCCTTTAATGGCAAGGGCGTTTCATTGAATGTGCCCTCCGGAAAAATAAAGATCGAAATATGATATTTCAATGCAGATTTTAAAGCACGAACACTTCTTGAGCGGGTTTCAGAATTTCGCCTGTCAACCAATATTACGGCTGCGCGGTAAATCCATCCAAAAACGGGCACTTTTACCATCTCATATTTCCCAAGAATTCTCACCGGCTGATGTGCTATCAAAACAATGGGTGGAATATCCATATAAGAAATATGGTTGGCAACAAAAATGTATTGTTTGGATCTGTCGTGTGGATGTTCATAGATCTCTTTATGATTAACGCCTATTAATACATACCAAACGGCTGCCCAAAAACGGCAAAGCTGGTAGATCATATTTCCACCCTGTATTTTGCCAAACAATAAAGAGAGTAAAACAAATGGGAGTACAATAAACATCAATACTATAAAAGTAAGAAGGGCATAAACACAGTAGATGTATTGTAAGGGCTTTACCAGCAGTTTCATTTTTCTAACTTAAGCAGAAAAACTAAGGTAAACGATAAATTGATTATATAATCAAAAACTCAGGCGCCTGCAGTTTTTATACCGGGTGTAAAAGTGAATGATTTTGCTGTTTTGGGTGGATGCTCCAGTTTAAGGGAAAGGTGGGTGGTATTTTTGAAATTATACAGATAAACAAACCCAATGATACTCGCAATCAATGAACCTGCGATCACAGATACTTTTGAGATCACCTGCATCGATTCGCTTTCATAAGCAAGGGTAGATGTGAAAATAGACATAGTAAACCCAATACCACCCAATAGCCCAATGCCCCAGAGCTGCTTGAAATTTGTATTTGAAGGGAGAGAGGCAATACCCAGTTTAATGGCAATAAAAGAGAAGAAGAAGATACCCAGTGGTTTGCCAAGTATCAGTCCCAGCATCACACCAAAACTGATGGTTGATGTGAAAACATCGCTGATCTTATCAGGGAAAATGATGGCTGTATTAGCCAGAGCAAACAAAGGCATGATGATAAAATTTACAGGCTTGTATAACCGGTGTTCCATTCTGGCCAGACTTTTCAGTGGCATACAAAATGAAGTTATCACTCCGGCTATAGTTGCATGAACCCCTGAATTGAAAATGCTATACCAAAGTACAACTGCGGGGATGATATAGAATAAGATATTTTCAACCTTGCTTTTATTCAGACCAACTAAAACGGCAACTGCAAGAGCTGCAAAAATCAGGTAGATAAGATGCAGTGTTGCTGTATAAAAAATAGCGATCGTAATTACTGCACCCAGGTCATCAATAATGGCAAGTGCTGCCAGGAATATTTTTAATTGAACGGGAATTTTCTTCCCTAAAAGAGATAATACACCCAGTGAAAAAGCAATATCAGTTGCCATGGGAATCCCCCAGCCACTTTTACCTGGTGTATGAAAGTTATAAAATGAAAAGATCACAGCCGGACAAACCATTCCACCTAAAGCAGCCAAAACAGGTAACAATGATTTTCTAATGGAGGCCAGCTCACCAATGGTTAATTCTCTTTTAATCTCCATTCCTACGAGGAAGAAGAATAAGGTCATCAAAACATCATTGATCAGTAATAAATAAGAATCGGGGAGGTGTATCTGTGAATTTCCTGTTATGTGAACAGTGTGCTGCCAGATCGAGGTGTAAAATGATTGTGTAAGAGAAAAGTTAGATAAAAAAATTGAGGTAATGGTACAGCTGATAAGTATGATACCGGTTGCCCTGCTGTCATTAATAAAATCTCTGATAGGAGTGAAGAGCCTGTTTAATCTTTTTTGGGGCATGGGCGATTAATCTTTCCTGTTCTTATTAAGATCTTCTGCTGTTGCAGGTTTATTTTTAACAACTATTTTATTTACAACCTCCAGATCACCAATTGATAAAGATTCCCACCAATCATCGGTTACATCATCAAGTCTGTATTCAGTATCTACATCATAGTCCCCATCTTTATCAATCTGGTAAAAACAGTTATTTAAGGTGTCCAGTACGCTGTTTACAGATTTCAATTCTACAAACAATAACCTGCTCACCAGTTTTTTATTTACTTTCTGCTCCAAAAACTCAACTCGGTGTTGCAGGTCAAGAATCTTATCATCTTTTCTGGCTAAAAAATAGCTTGCCGCAAAAAGTGATAGAATAAAAACAACAAATAGGATTGATATCATATGGAACAGTTAACAACGTCTACTTCTTTCTAAAACAGGATTCTAAGCTTTTTATAAAAACCAAATAGCTCCGGTAAATACCGGGGCTATTTGATCTTTTTGTTTTTCTCATGTTCGGTATTAGTCTACATAACCATGTACACCTGTTTCAGGTATATCAAGGCCAGCAATTTCATCAGCTTCTTTACTTCTCAACGGAATTACTTTGTTCAGAATTTTAAAGAAGAAGTACATAACTACGAATACGAATACAATACATGTCAATGTACCAATACACTGTGCGAAGAATTGTTTTGTATCACCATAAAACAATCCTTTTACAGTTCCGGGAACACCGTTCCAGCCATCGCCATAAGATCCGTCTGCAAAAAGGCCCAGGGAAAGTACACCCCATGCACCATTTACGCCATGTACCGCAACTGCACCAACGGGATCATCGATTTTCAATTTTGTATCGATAAAATTGTAAGCTAATATTACAAGGATACCTGCAATCGCACCGATAAGTACAGCAGATAAGGAAGTAACAAAAGCACAAGGTGCGGTAATTGCAACAAGACCTGCCAGCATACCGTTAGCGATCATTCCAGGATCTGCTTTTCCTCCTTTGATATACATAAAGAATAAAGCAGAAAGAGCACCTGCACCACCAGCCAGCATTGTATTAACGGCAACTACACTGATTCTGAGGTCACCACCAGCCAATGTTGATCCAGGGTTAAAACCAAACCAACCAAAAGCAAGAATGAAAGTACCAATGATAGCCATTGGGATATTATGACCTGGGATTGTATTTACCGTTCCATCTTTACCATATTTACCATAACGTGGTCCGATTACGATTGCCCCCGCTAATGCCGCTACACCACCTACCATGTGAACAACAGATGATCCCGCAAAATCAACATGACCATGACCTAAGCCAAAGTTAGATCCCAGCATAGCTAACCATCCACCACCCCATACCCAGTTACCAAACAAAGGGTATACAAACATTGAGATAAAGAAGCCATAAACAACGAACGATTTAAGCGTCCATCTCTCAGCCATTGATCCTGTTGGGATAGTAGCTGTTGTATCCATGAAAACCATTTGGAAAAGGAATAAGGTAAATACACCTACATCATAATATTTGCTGCTAAGGAAATAACCTACAGTACCGGCAATTCCAAAATCATGACCAAATAAATGGATCACATATTCATGAGGGATCACACCGGCGGAACCTCCCAGATTAGCAACATTAAGTGCACCGCCAAACATAATGGCAAATCCACAGATCCAGAAACCGATCATTCCTATGGCATAGATCAGGAAGTTCATACACATCGTATGTGCAACATTCTTCTTTTGTGTAAATCCTGTTTCAACCATTGCAAAACCGGCTTGCATAAACATTACAAGAAAACCGGTAATCAGTGTCCACATGATGTTTATTGCGATCTTGTTATGACCATCTGCATTGCCAATTGACTGTACTGCAGTTGCCAGTTTGTTTACACTGGATCCAACTTGAGAAAGTGTTGTGTCTTTTGCTTTTGCTACCGAATCGATCACTTTTGCTGCGGTAGTGTCTATATCACTGATGGTTCCTGTTTTTGCACCGGTAGGATCCTGTGCCATAGAACCAACGGGTACTGCCATTACAAGTAAAAGTACCATCATCATTGCGGCAATAAAATGCCTCCCGATCTTAGTCTTGCTAATTAATTGTACCATAAAAATAATTTATAGGTTTTATGAAATAAGGGATCCTGTATTATTGATACTAAAATTTATATACGGCTGCCAAAATAAAGCTGAGTGTACTTTTGGTAGTTCCACCATTTTTAGAGAAGATAGCTCCGCTGCCACTATCCAATCTCAGTTCAGGGATAATGGTCAGATTATCCACTTTAGCGTTGGCAGAAAGCGTGGTTGCAAAAATATTTTTTGAACCAGCGATCAACGGATTGATCTTTCTGTCGTCAAAATAGTCTGCACGCAGTGTCCAACCCAATGTTTTAGCAGGATCATAATTCAGATAAAGTGCATGACTTTTCCAGCTTGAGTTGGCTGTACCCTGTTTAGTAGATTGCAGATTGCCATCATATACAAGGTTAACTTTATCACTCAGTGTTCCCTGAACAACCAGGTTGAAATGGGTTAAACCGGTACCGCCCTGAAAGTTTACATACGCTTTCAGTTTATCATTGGCAGTTCCTGTGCTGAATTGTGCGATCAGTACTTTTACACTGTTTGGAGCACTTACATAATCCGTTGGATTGGCAATACCCAGCATCATAGCACTTTTTCCTCCTAACGAGAAATCAGCTTTGATACCTGTGTGGAAGAATGGTCCGTAAGAGAACCCGTATGACATACTGTAGTTTCTATTAGCATATGCATCTAACAGTTCCCAACCAATATGAGTGGCCCATTTACCGATAGTGAATTTCACTTTGTCGGAAGGGGCGTAGCTAACATATGCCTGTTTAATAGCAGTAAGGGTTGTTCCTACATCATTGTAAGAAAACTCCTGGGCTCTTTTGCCAAAACCAACATCTGCAGTTGCAGAAACTTTGCCAAAACTGTGGTCAACCTTTAGGGAAGCCATTCCCAATTCAAAAGAATTGTTTGAGTTTGTAAAACTTGTGAGGTTGTTGGTTGCCCCTGTAGGTGCATTAAAGTTAAAACGATAATAAGCATCTACAGAACCGGTAAATGTTGTGGTTGCGGTTGGTTTTTTAGTGGAATCTGTTTGGGCATTAACAGATACGAGTGCTAAAATTCCAATAAATCCTGCGGAAATTTTCTTTAACATTGCAATGGGTTTTATGATTAACAAATGGGTACAGCCTTTAAACTTGGTCAGAAGTTTATCAAATGGCTGTACCTTATTTTTTTACGTAAGGGTGCAAAGGCATAACTGTAACCTGGTCAGAGGTTTCTTCGTTAGTAGAATCAGCTATTCCCGTTTGTGAACCGGCTCATCTGAATATAAGCCTCTCTCTTCACCTATATATTTAAATGCGTATGACTAAGCTTACGCATGTTGTGGCGTGCGACCGTATTTCTCATCGTGTTGCGATGCATCAAGCCCCATTTCTTCTTCTTCTTCAGAAACCCTCAGTGGCAGTATTGCACCAATGAATTTGAAGATGAGAAAAGAAACAACAAAACTGTATGTAACTACTATCAGTAAAGCTTTTACCTGAATAAAAAAGAAAGAAGCGTTTCCATAGAATAATCCATCGGCACCGGCACTGTTCACAGATTTGGTAGCAAAAATCCCTGTCATTAACATACCAACCATACCACCTAAACCATGGCAAGGGAATACATCCAGCGTATCATCCAATGTTGATTTTCCTTTGTAATAAACAGCCAGGTTAGAAATGATGGCTGCAACAACGCCTATAAAAATACTTTGTGGAACTGCAACAAAGCCGGCGGCAGGTGTTATGGCTACAAGGCCAACAACGGCACCGATGCAGAATCCTAATACAGAAGGTTTTTTCCCACGGATCACATCAAAGAACATCCAGGAAAGACCTGCAGCAGCTGCAGCTGTATTGGTTGTTCCGAAAGCAGATACTGCTAAGGAATTTGCGCCTAATGCAGAACCTGCATTAAAACCAAACCAGCCAAACCAAAGTAAACCGGTACCGATCAGTACATAAGGAATATTAGCCGGCGGAATTTCTTTGCTTTCAATATGCACTTTGCGGCGTTTTAATACCAGTGCACCTGCCAATGCCGCACAACCTGCAGAAATATGTACAACCGTACCACCAGCAAAATCCAAAGCACCCATTTTAAACAGGAACCCTTCAGGATGCCATGTCCAGTGTGCAATAGGAGCATATACTAAAAGGCTAAATAAAGCGATGAATAAGATAAAAGCTGTGAACCGGATTCTTTCGGCTACCGCACCCACAACCAATCCGGGAGTAATGATAGCAAACATCAATTGAAACAAGGCGAACAAGGCTAATGGAATGGTTGGTGCCAGACTCCATGGAGCACCTGAGTTTACACCTTTAAAGAACAAATGTGTCATTGGGTTGCCAATAAAACCTCCGATAGTATCTCCAAAGCAAAGGCTGTATCCAACAAAAACCCATAATATACTCACAACTCCAGCCGCTACCACACTTTTGATCATGGTAGAAATTACATTCTTACGGTGTACCATTCCTCCGTAGAAAAAGGCCAAACCGGGTGTCATCAGGAAAACAAGTGCAGTGGCTACAATAATCCAGGCGATATCTGCGGCACTATATTTACCTCCGTCATTAAAATTAGGAAGTGAAGGAATAAATAAAGCGCCGATAGCTACGGCTACTAAAACTACAAAAGGGGCAAATTGTTTTACTGTTGATTTTGACATAATTAATGAACGATTAGATATTATAATTTAATGTAATAATTAATTAATAATCTAAAATAACAACTATTTTTTGAATTAATGAAAAATATATTAACATTTTATATTTTTTAATATATTTCAATATGAAAGGCATCTCATTTATCAATTTTAAATATTTGAGCATTTTATTGAATAAATTAAAAAAGCCCAATTATAGATAATTGGGCTTTTTTTAAATAATATGCTATTCTATTATATACTTATTAAATAGCTTTTATCCTTCGATTCAAGCACAGAACTGCCCATCAGGTATTCATCTACTTTTCTGGCACATTCACGGCCTTCACTGATGGCCCAAACTACCAGCGATTGCCCTCTTCTCATATCACCCGCTGTAAAGATCTTTTGGATATTGGTTTGATAGGATTGTTCGGTTGCTTTTACATTTCCTCTTTCATCGAGGTCAATATCTAACTGTTTTAATAAACCTTCATGCTGGGGGTGTACGAATCCCATGGCCAGTAAGGCAAGTTCGCATGGAATCTCTCTTTCACTGCCCGGAACTTCTTCAAATTTGGCAGGCCCGCCACCTTCCGGGGTTTTCCAGGCAAGATCTACCACTTTCAAGGCTTTCAGGTGCCCGTTCTCATCGCCAATAAAAGCTTTGGTAGAGATTGACCAGTGACGATTGGCTCCTTCCTCATGTGAAGAAGTGGTCTTTAAAGTCATAGGGTAAGTGGGCCATGGCATAGATATCGTTCTACCTTCCGGCGGCTTGGGCATCAGTTCAAACTGGGTTACAGATGCAGCACCGTGACGATTGGATGTTCCCACACAATCACTTCCTGTATCACCACCACCTATTACTACTACGTTTTTGGCAGTAGCAAAAATATCTTCTCCCTCAACCGGTCTTTCACTAACTCTTTTATTCTGTTGTTTCAGGAAATCCATGGCAAAATGAACACCTTTCAATTCTCTTCCCGGAATATCAAGGTTGCGGGGAATGGTTGATCCACCGGCTAAAACTACTACCTGGCATTCTCTTAACAGATCATTGATACTCACATTCACACCCACATTGGCGTTGTATTTGAAAGTAATACCTTCTTCTTCCATTAAAGAAATTCTGCGTTGTACCACCCATTTTTCCAATTTGAAATCGGGGATGCCATAACGTAATAATCCACCGGCTGCGTCATCACGTTCGTAAACAGTTACTGAATGGCCTGCATAATTTAATTGAGCAGCAACAGCAAGTCCGGCCGGACCTGAACCAACCACTGCTACTTTTTTACCCGTTCTCACATTTGGATTACGTGGTTTTACAAACCCTTTATCAAATGCGATCTCAATAATATGTTTTTCAATTTCTTCAATCGTTACAGGTGGTTGATTGATACCCAATACGCAGGAACTTTCACAGGGTGCAGGACAAATGCGGCCCGTAAACTCAGGGAAATTATTGGTAGCACTTAATATCTCATATGCTTCTGCCCAGCTTTTACGGTAGACAGCATCATTGAATTCAGGAATGATATTTCCTAAAGGGCAACCGCTATGACAAAACGGTACGCCACAATTCATACAACGTGCAGATTGCTGGTTGAGTTTTTCTTCGGGAAGTTTTTCTACAAATTCATTGTAATCAGTCAAACGCTCTTTTGAAGCACGTTTGCCCGGAAGTTCTCTTGTAAATTCTATGAAACCTGTTGGTTTACCCATCTTTATTATTTTAAATGTTGAATGTTACATTTAAATGTGTTGTCCTGCATTCAACATTTAAAATCTAACATTCAAAATAATTTTTTAACTATTCACTTTTAATTTTTCACTTTTCACTCCCAAAGCTTTTTTATAATCTCTCGGGAATACTTTAATGAAATTCTTTTGCTGTGCTTCGAAATCATCCAGAACAAATTTTGCAACGGTGCTTCCTGTGTATGCGTAATGGCGGGTGATCATATCGTGCAACAGTTGTGCATCATCCTGGTTTAACGGGTCGAGGTCAACCATTTCTTTATTACACATTTCATCAAACTGTCCGTTTGCATCATATACATAAGCGATACCGCCACTCATGCCGGCAGCAAAGTTTCTTCCTGTGTTGCCCAGTATCACTGCGGTTCCGCCGGTCATGTATTCGCAACCATGATCGCCAACACCTTCTACAACTACATTGGCACCTGAGTTTCTTACCGCAAATCGTTCACCTGCTTTACCGCGGATAAATGCTTCACCGGAAGTGGCACCATAGAAGGCAACGTTTCCGATAATGATATTTTCTTCCGGCACAAAGCTTGCCTGTTTAAACGGATACACGATCAGTTTTGCGCCGCTTAATCCTTTACCAAAATAATCGTTCGCATCTCCTTCCAGTTCAAGCGTTACTCCTTTTGTGTTGAAGGCGCCAAAACTTTGCCCGGCAGTTCCATTGAAAGTGAAGTGGATCGTATCTTCCGGTAAACCTTCTGCTTTATATACTTTGGTGATTTCGTTTGATAAAATTGTTCCCGCCGTACGGTCTGTATTTTTTATTGGGAAGGATGCAGATACTCTTTGTTTCTTATCAATAGCAGGTTGTGCGGCTTTTAATAATTGCCAATCGAGTACTTCACTGATTCCGTGATCCTGTTCTTCCATTTTATATAAACCGGTTTCTGCAGAAGCGGGCTCTTTATATAACACGGCAGACAGATCCAGTGTTTTATATTTCCAATGGGTGATATCATCCCGCATTTCCAGAGAGTCTACCTGACCGATCATTTCGTTGATGGTTCTGTAACCCAGTTCTGCCATGATCTCGCGTAATTCTTCGGTGATAAATTTGAAGAAGTTAACAACGTGATCGGCGTTTCCTGTAAAGCGTTTGCGCAGTTCGGGATCTTGTGTAGCAACACCAACAGGACAGGTATTCATATGGCATTTGCGCATCATGATACAACCTTCTACAATTAATGCGGCTGTTGCAACACCCCATTCTTCTGCACCTAATAATGCAGCAATAGCAATATCTCTACCTGTTTTCATCTGGCCATCGGCCTGAACAACTACACGGCTGCGTAATTTATTTTTTACGAGTGTTTGATGGGTTTCGGCAAGGCCCAATTCCCATGGTAAACCTGCGTGTTTAATAGAACTGATAGGAGAGGCACCGGTACCACCATCAAAGCCTGATATTAAAACCACATCGGCTTTTGCTTTGGCAACACCTGCTGCAATGGTTCCTACACCTGCTTTAGAAACCAGCTTCACGTTGATGCGTGCTGCACGGTTTGCATTTTTAAGATCGAAAATTAATTGTGCAAGATCTTCAATAGAATAAATATCATGGTGTGGTGGTGGAGAGATCAAACCTACACCCGGTGTGGCATGTCGTGTTCTGCCTATCCACTCGTCTACTTTATGTCCGGGCAATTGTCCGCCTTCGCCTGGTTTTGCTCCCTGTGCCATTTTGATCTGCAATTCATCTGCCTGTGTTAAATAGTAACTTGTAACACCAAAACGTGCAGAAGCTACTTGTTTAATGGATGAACGCATTGAATCTCCATTCGCTAATTTTTCATAACGAATTTCATCTTCTCCGCCTTCACCGGTATTACTTTTTCCACCAAGGCGGTTCATCGCAATAGCCAGTGTGGTATGGGCTTCCCATGAAATGGAACCGAATGACATGGCACCGGTTGCAAAACGTTTGTAGATATTTTCTGCAGCTTCCACTTCGTCAATTGAAATAGAAGGACGATTGCGTTTGAATTGAAACTGGCTGCGTAAAGTGCAGGCTTTTTCTGCCTGATCGTTTACCAGTTTTGTATACTTTTTGAAAGTTGCATAATCATTCATTTTAGTAGAATGCTGCAACAGGTGAATGGTTTGCGGATTGAATAAATGAAATTCCCCTTTTCGTTTCCATTGATAAATTCCACCAACGGGAAGCCTGTCGATAGGAATGTCTTTCTTGCTGAATGCGAAATAATGTTTGGCCAAAGTTTCTTTAGCGATCTCATCCAATCCCATACCCTGAATACGTGAAGTGGCACCAGTGAAATATTGATCAACCACGGTTTTATTCAAACCAATGATCTCAAATATTTGTGCGCCCTGGTAAGATTGTAAAGTAGAGATTCCCATTTTTGAGAACACTTTCAACAAGCCTTCATTTACAGCTTTTACATAATTCTTTTTCAGGTATTCTGCGTCAAGATCTGTTTGCAGTTTACCATCCAGTTTCATATCGCGGATAGAAGACAATGCCAGGTAGGGATTGATAGCCGTTGCGCCAAAACCAAGCAGGCAGGCAAAATGATGAACTTCCCAAACATCGCCGGCTTCTACAATGATACCTACCTGACCACGATAACCTTTCCGGATCAAATGGTGATGAACGGCTGCAGTTGCAATGAGCGAAGGGATTGGAGCATGATCAGAATCGATGGCTCGGTCTGTTAAGATGATCACTTCAAATCCGTCTTCTACTGCATCAACCGCATATCTGCATAAACGGTCGAGACCCGCTTTTAATGAGCCCGGTTTACCATCTGCACGGAAATAGGTCTGTAATGTTTTTGCCTGAAAGATACCAGTATCAATACTTCTGATCTTTTCCAGTTCGTGGTTGTTGAGTACCGGATGTTTTAAGGCTACACTATGGCAGGACAATGGATCTTCCACCAATAAATTACCATTGCTTCCGGCAAAAGTTGCGAGCGACATCACCATTCTTTCACGAATCGGATCAATTGGTGGATTGGTAACCTGGGCAAATAATTGCTTAAAATAACTGCTTAAATGTTGTGGCTGTTCACTAAGAATTGCCAGTGGTGTATCCGTGCCCATTGAACCGATTGGTTCTTTGCCATCCAATGCCATTGGTGCAATAATCGTATCCAGGTCTTCTGTCGAATAACCAAATGCTTTTTGGTATTTAAAAACCTGGTCGTGCTCAAGGTGCGTAAACATAACACGTGGTTCGGGTAATTCTTCCAAACGGATTTTATACTTGTTTAACCATTCGCCATAAGGTTTTTGTGAGCAGATGGATTCTTTCAGCTCATCATCGCTAATAATACGGCCCTGTTCCATATCTACCACAAACATTTTGCCCGGTTGTAATCTTCCTTTTTCTTTGATCAGTGTTGGATCGATAGGTAATACACCGGTTTCTGATGCCATGATCACACGGTCATCATGTGTTACTGCATAACGTGATGGACGTAATCCATTTCTGTCAAGTGTTGCTCCAATGATCTTTCCATCAGTGAATGAAATAGAAGCCGGTCCATCCCATGGTTCCATCATACACGCGTGGAATTCATAGAAGGCTTTTTTAACAGGATCCATCTGTTCGTTACCATCCCATGCTTCCGGAATCAGCATCATCATTACATGTGGTAAGGATCTTCCGGTTAATGTAAGCAGCTCGATCATGTTATCAAGACAGGCAGAATCTGATTGTCCGGCTGTTACAATCGGTAATAACATCTCCATTTCTTCATGTGTGAAATAAGGAGATGTAAATCCTTTTTCACTGGTACGAAGCCAGTTCAGGTTTCCCTGTAAAGTATTGATCTCACCGTTATGTGCGATATAACGGAATGGCTGAGCCAGTTTCCAGGAAGGGAAGGTGTTTGTGGCAAAACGGGAGTGAACCAAACCGAATGCAGACACCACTCTTTTATCACTCAGGTCGGGAAAATATCCGCGAACCTGCATGCTGGTTAATTGGCCTTTATAAATTAATGTTTTATAAGAAAGAGAAGCGATATAAAAACCGATCTCATCTTTTTTAACTGCGCTGCTGATGGTATGGCTTGCATAGTTGCGGAGTACAAATAATTTTCGCTCAAATTCATCAGGATTGGTAATGCTGTCAGGACATGCAACAAAAACATGTTCCATGCAAGGTTCAACAGATAATGCGGTTGGGCCAATATCTTCTTTATTAACCGGTACTTTTCTGTATGCTAAAATTTCCAGCCCGAGTTTTTCTGCAGAGCGGTTAAAAATGTCGCGGCATTCTTCGCGCAGGCGAATTTCTTTTGGAAAGAATACAACGCCAACACCATACTTACCAAATGCCGGTAAATGAACGCCGAGTTTAAGACATTCATCAAAGAAAAATTCATGAGGAATCTGCAGCATGATACCTGCACCATCGCCGGTGTTTACTTCACATCCGCAGGCACCGCGGTGCTCCATATTTTCCAATACGGTTAACGCATCAGTGATGTGCTGGTGAGATTTATTGCCTTTGATATTCGCTACGAAACCAATGCCACAGGCATCATGTTCAAAGGATGGGTCGTAAAGACCTTCGCTATGTTTAGAAACAAGCATGTACAATCGGGTTAATGTTCAGGAAATAAAATGGCAGGCAATCGTGGCGTGAATTTACGAAAAAAATCATGCCTAATCAAATACTATACAAATAAATTATCAAGATAGGTTGATAACATTCAATCAAATCAACGATTTGTTGAATATTATCTAACAAGTAAGCTAACGTTTGTTATTGTATATAAAAAATCTGCCAGCCGGTTTGTGAAGAGAGTTGCGGAGTAGTGTTTTTGTGGAAAATCCCATAAACAGTGCTTCCGCTGCCGGTCATGGATGCATAAATGGCCCCTTTTTGATACAATTCCTGTTTGATATCGGCAATTGCCGGATGGGATTGTGCAATGGATTTTTCGAAATCATTTACCAAAAGGCCTTTCCATTGTGTAACAGGCAATTTGATGATTTCTGAAACAGACTGTGTTGGCAGGCTCGGGATAATCTGCGAAAAAGACGCTGCTGTAGAGATATGAATATTGGGATTTATGATCACAAAACGATAATCGGAAAGATTCAATTCTATTTCCTGCATGATTTCCCCACGGCCGGTGGCGAAGCATGGTTTGTTCAGGATAAAAAAAGGACAATCACTTCCTAATTGCAATGCGTATTGGAGAAGTTGTTGTTGAGAAAGACCCAACTGGCATAATTGGTTGAGCAGGATAAGGGCAAAAGCCCCATCAGCACTGCCTCCACCCATTCCGGCACCCATGGGAATGGCTTTATGCAAATGCATTTGAACAGAAGACAGTTCCGGAAAATCTTTTTTTAGCAGTTGATATGCTTTTATGCAAAGGTTATCATCAGCCATGCCGGCAATAGCCAACCCGGAACTGCTAAATTCAATTCCAGACTCCAGACTATTAACTCCTAACTTAATCCCCTCCAATGCATCTTTTAAACCGATTGGATAGAAAACGGTTTCCAGATCATGATAGCCATCGTCTCTTTTGCGGGTGATGTTTAGACCGAGGTTGATTTTGCAATTGGGAAAAGTAACCATTGTCTGAACCTGGATTTAGGAGGATTAGAATGATTAGAGAGGAATATAAAATTATTTTCTTTTATTAATCTCATCCCTGATAGAGATGGCGCGGATATAGTCTTCGTGTTCGAGTACTTCGTTTAGTAAGGTTTGCAGTTCTTCAAGGCTTAATTTACTTAGATCATCTCTATTGCCGCCGGTTTCTTCAATACCAACAGATTCGCCTTTGTTCTTTTTAGGAGTGCCATCTTCCATTAAGATTCCGGCATTTTCAAGTATGTGTTCGTAAGTGTAGATAGGACATCCAAACCTAACTGCTAATGCAAGTGCATCGCTGGTTCGGCTGTCAATCTCAACGGTATCATTTTCTGTGAAACAAACGAGTTTGGAGTAAAAAATACCTTCCTGCAGGTCGCTGATGATGATCTCCTGTAATTCAACATTGAATGCGTTCATGAAATTCTTCATGAGGTCGTGGGTGAGGGGGCGACTGGGTTGCATGTGTTCCAAAGCCACCGCAATGGCCTGGGCCTCAAATCCTCCGATCACGATAGGTAAACGGCGTAATCCGTTCATTTCTCCCAAAACCACAGCATAAGAATGGGTTTGGGTAATGCTGTGTGAAAGGGCTACTATTTCCAGTTCTATCTTTTTCATACTCAGGTACGAAAGTAATTGAAAATAAAACACGAAAAAAACAGGATTGAGATATATGTAAATTATATTTCATATTAAAATGAGGTATAAAGATTAGGTCATCTTTGAGAAGTACGACTGAGTATCGCAGAAGCTTTAATTGTTTTTGAAGCCTACTGTGGTTTTTTGAGCCATCTTAGGTGTGGGACACAGATTGCTTGTGCCATCGCGAAAGTTAAGGCGACACGCGATCGTGCCTTGCAATGACGCAGTTCATCTGTTCCTTGCTCATCTGTTCGATATTCATCCGTTCTCTTCTCTTCTTTCCTTAGTTTTGCCGCATGCATTATGTTTCTGTTGAAGGTTTGACAAAGAGTTATGGTATTAACCCGCTTTTTAAGAATATTTCCTTTCATATTAATGAGGGCGACAAGATTTCGCTGATTGCCCGGAATGGAGTTGGTAAGTCTACCCTGTTACGGATCTTGAATGGAGATGAGGTTGCTGATGAAGGCAAACTCTTTATCCACAAGGATGTTACGGTGGCTTTGTTTGAGCAGGATCCCAAGTTTGATGAGGGTAAAACCGTGTTGGAAAACATCTTTCACACCAATCATCCGGTAATGAATGTGATCCGCGAATATGAAATGGCGAGTGAAAATGAAGATGGGGAAGCCATGGTGGAACTATTTGGTAAAATGGACGATCTGAATGCCTGGGAGTTTGAAGTGAAAGTGAAGCAGATCCTCACCAAACTGAATGTGCATCATTTGGAGCAGGCGGTGAGTGATCTGAGCGGTGGCCAAAGAAAGCGTGTTGCATTGGCCAAGACCCTGATTGATATTGGGTTTGATCACAAGCATACTTTGCTGATGATGGATGAACCTACCAACCACCTTGATGTTGAAATGATCGAATGGCTGGAAAATTATCTGAACCAGGAAAATGTGACATTACTTCTTGTTACACACGATAGATATTTTTTGGATGCAGTGAGCGAAGAGATATGGGAACTGGAAAGAGAAAATATGTACGTGTACCGTGGCGACTACGAAAATTATGTAGAAAAGAAAGCTGCACGAATAGAAAGTGAACTGGCGAGTATTGATAAAGCCAAGAACGAATACCGAAAAGAACTGGAATGGATGCGCAAACAACCCAAAGCCAGAACCACCAAAAGCAAAAGCAGACAGGATAATTTTTATGAAGTAGAAGCAAGGGCCAAACAAAAAATTGAAGATGCACAGGTACAACTGCAGGTAAAAATGAGCAGGCTGGGAGGAAAGGTGGTTGAGATGAAAAAAGTGTACAAGAGTTACGGAGAACTTGAAATTTTAAAAGGGTTTGATTACACATTCAGCAAAGGCGAAAGAATTGGAATAATAGGAAAGAATGGAGTAGGTAAATCTACTTTCATGAATGTATTGCAAAAAATAGAAGATGCAGATAGTGGTAAAGTGAATATTGGTGATACTGTGATCTTCGGAAATTTTTCGCAGCAAGGTTTGGTGATCAAAGAAAATATGCGGGTGATCGAATTTGTTAAAACATTCGCAGAAAATTTTCCCTTGGCCAATGGAGGCAGTTTAAGTGCTGCCCAATTTTTGGAATTGTTTTTATTTACTCCGGATAAGCAATATACCTATCTCAATTCATTAAGCGGCGGGGAGAAAAAACGATTACAGTTACTGACGATACTTTTTACCAATCCTAATTTTTTAATTCTTGATGAGCCTACCAATGATCTTGATCTTCCTACACTGGCAGTGCTTGAAAATTTTTTGAGTGAATACCAGGGTTGTGTATTGATCGTTAGTCACGACAGGTATTTTATGGATAGATTGGTTGATCACCTTTTTGTTTTTGAAGGTGAAGGTGAAGTGCGCGATTTTCCCGGAAACTATACACAATACCGTTTGTGGCTGAAGGATAATGAGAAGAAAGAAAATAAATGGGATGTGTTGGAGGAGAGAAAGAGTAAGGGCGAGACGACGGAGTCTGTTGTAGTGAGTCGTGAGTCGTCAGGTGTGAGTAGTGATGTAGCTCCTGCCAAAAAGAAAATGAGTTTTAAAGAGAAGCGTGAGTTTGAAACTTTGGGTAATGATATTGCTTCGCTTGAAACAGAGAAAGTATCGATCGCAGAAAAAATGAGTACGGGTAATCTTGGGTTTGAGGAATTGCAGAAACTAAGCGCAAGAATGATTGAAATTTCTCGGCTATTAGAAGAGAAGGAATTGAAGTGGTTAGAGTTGAGTGAGATGACAGCGTAATTGTTTTGAATGTTGAATTTTAAATGTTGAATGAGATATAACTCAACATTTAAAATTCAACATTCAAAATAAAACTACACAAAGCTGATCAGCTCAACATCAAATATTAACGTACTATTCGGCCCTATCTGGGCACTTACTTGTCTGTCGCCATAACCCAAATGTGCGGGAATAAAGAAACGCCATTTGCTTCCTGCTGGCATTAATTGTAAACCTTCGGTCCAGCCCTTGATTACCATATTCAATGGAAAAGATGCGGGTCGGCCTCTTTGTACAGAACTGTCGAAAATGGTACCATCTATCAGTGTTCCATGGTAATGACAAGTAACTTCATTATGTGCCAAAGGTTTTGCGCCTTCACCAGTAACCAATACTTCATATTGTAATCCGCTCGGTAATTCAGTTACTTCGGCTCTTGTTTTATTGCTGGCCAGAAAATCCTGTCCGACTTTCAGATTGGCATTTGCCTTTTCTGCTTTTAATTGTGCTAATTGATCTGCTACTCCCATGTTTTATTTTTTTGTAAAGATAAGCTTTGAAACAGAGAATTATAACAGGCTGGCAACAAATGAATTAAGATTTTTATCAATTTGTTTTAACATTAATTAACCTTAAGAAAAGTGTGTTATTGATTGAAAAACTTACTTTCAATATCAATTCCTCCAAAAAAACGATAAGTATTTTCCAACTATTTAGTTAATGCCTACTCTTTAGAAAGCAAGAACTGATTGTTTTATTTTCAACCATAATCAAAACCGAATGCGAAAATCATTACTTACCACATTCTTCTTTTTATTCATTTGTTTGTGCGCCTCTTCCCAGGCAGCTGATACAGCTTTTGCTTCTGTACGCTATACATTGAAGCATATCATGGATACTACACAACCAGAAAATCCACTGATCAGTAAAATGGTGCTTCAGTTGGGTAAGAATATGAGTAATTATACAAGGGATAATACTCCGGTTGCGGGAAGAGACAGTGTAAGAAATGTTGTTGTTTCTGATGTGGCCCGCAGTGTTTCTGTTAGTGGCGGAAATATTTCAGTAGTTGGAGGAATGCCATTGCAGGGTGGCCCTTCCCCTTTTGCCACTCTGGGTAATTATTATAAGGATATGAATACTTCCAAAATGGCTTACATGCAATTTGCCGGGGGTAAGGTTTTTTCAATAGAAGAAAATACACCTGTCATTAACTGGACAATTACACAGGATGCGAAAGAAATTCAGGGCTTACAATGCCAGAAAGCGATAGGTGATTTTAAAGGACGTACTTATGAAGCCTGGTTCTGCAGTTCTTTGCCTTACAGCAATGGCCCATGGAAATTAGGCGGATTACCCGGATTGATCATTGAGGCATCTGATACCAAAAAAGAAGTGGTGTTTCAATTTGTGGGATATGAAAATATTACAAAGAAAGCCCCTGTAATCGAAATTCCTGCTACTGCATTAAAAACCACCCCTAAAGAATTTAAACAATACCAGGATGCATTGCAGAGGGATCGTGATGCTGGAATTTCCAATAACGCATCAGCTGGAGGAGCAATAATTGCAGTTAGAGGTACAATGATTAGTAGTGGAACATTGACAGGCCCCGATGGGAAACCAGTGAAGCCCAGACAGATGAATAACCCTATTGAAAAAGCGGATAAATAATATTCATGTCAGATCTTGGAATAAAATTTCTCGCCTTATTTTTTTTTATAACCATTTCTTTAAAACTGGAAGCTCAGGTTGCAGTTAGTGGAACTGTGATGGATAGCTTTGGGAAACCTTTGTCATCTGTTAGTGTTACATTGAAAAAAAATAACGGAATTGTTTTGGCTTTTGGTATCAGTAATGCAAGTGGCGCTTATAAAATGCAATCTGCAAATGCTTCTGTAAAAGATACATTGTCCGTAGAAGCCAATTCAATTGGTTTTGCCAAACAAAAAATACCACTAATTACTGCTACACAGGTTACCAATTTTACCATGCAGTCAACCAGCGTAAAATTGCCCGATGTAACCGTTTCCAATAACAACCTTTTGCGGAAAGAAGGAGATACTTTGAATTATAATGTAGCTGCTTTTAGTAACAAACAGGATAGAACAATTGGAGATGTGATCAAAAAATTACCGGGTGTAGAAGTAGCAGAAAATGGACAGATTTCTTATGGCGGGAAACCGATTAACCGCTTTTATATTGATGGTGATGATTTACTGGATGGCAAATACAATATTGCCACAAAGGGGATCCCTAATGATATGGTTTCTAAAGTTCAGGTATTGGAAAACCATCAGCCCATTAATGCATTAAAGGATCAGGTGAAGAGTGAATCTGCAGCTATGAATTTGGTTTTAAAAGACAAAGCCAGGATGAAGGTCCTGGGTACAGGTGATCTGGCAATAGGAACACCGGATGTGTATAATGGTACTGCCAACGCCATGCTTTTTAAAAAGCAGGTAAAATTCATCAACTACATCAAAATGAATAATGCCGGGGTTGATAACGGTAATGACATCTATAATTTCTTTGGTGGCGATAATGCACAGCCGGTAAATATCCTGAATGCCGGAACCGGTAATCCTGATCTGTTAAAGAAAAGATACCTGTTCAATAATGTAGGGTTGATAAATGCAAATGACATGATCAATCTGAAAAATGAATACCAGTTACGCATCAATGCTTATTATTTGTGGGACAGACAATACCAGACCAATCAATACAGTTCTGTTTACTATTTACCGAATGATACCATTCGCTATGCAGAAAAACAAGATGCGAGAACCATTAAAAATACATTCAATACACAGTTTACTTTAACCGCTAATAAGAAAAATTATTATTTGAATAATGTAACTGTGATCGAGAATACACCAAGCCAGATCTTAACAGGATTGCAGGCAACCTCCAATAACAATATTGTTCAGCATTTGAATGGAACTACTACTACGATTTCAAACAGGTTTACTATCGTTAAAAAATATACAGATGGGCATATCCTTCAAGCTAATTCATCATTCAGTAATATCAGCAACCCTGCAACACTGCAGGTAGAACCCGGATTATATGCTGCCCAGTTTAATAATAATATTGCTTATGCAGGATTAATACAGCAAGCGGCGGTGCCATCTTTTCAGACTGACAACAATGTAAGTTTTAGTAAGATCTGGCCAAGGTTCCAGATGCATTATAAGATCGGTGTGGATTACCAGAATCAACAGCTGAATACATTGCTTGAATCAACACAATTGAGTGGGAGTAAAGGAAGCGTTGCAGATAGTTTCATTAACCGTCTTAACTGGACCAGGTTACGCTCTTATGTACAGGCAGAGTATACCTATAACAAAGAGCCGATCACCATTACAGGAACCATGCCTCTTACTTATCAGAACACAAAATATACGGGTAGGTTAGTTAGCAACCAGCTGAATACTCCTTTATTCACACCTCGGGTTTATATAAGATATACAACAGGTAAGGAGGATTATTTTGCGGTGAGTTATAATTATGGTGATACCTATGGCGGAATTAGTCAGGTGTATGATGGCTATGTTATGCGCGGATACCGTGATTTTTTTAGTAATGGAACCTTATTGAATGAAACAAAATCACATTTATTCAATGGGGGTTATTATTTTAAAAATACGCTGAAGATATTTTTCTTTGCGGTTGGAGGTTCCTATTTTACCAATACCGGTAATACTTTGAACGACCTTAGGTTAAGTTCGTTATTGCAACAATCGAAGTTGATCCCCTATGAGAATGTTTCTACTGGGTCTAATTTATATACCTCTTTCAGCAAGTATGTGTTTCCATTACAAACAACGATTGGTGCAAGAGTATCCTGGCAGAGATCGGTAGGTAATCAGCTGCAGAATGGAGATCTATTACAAACACAGAGTGATTCTTATTCTTACAATGCAAATATCAATACCAGATTCAGTTCGTTTTTTAATATGAGTTATACAGGAACCTTTACCACTTTTGGAAGTAAACCAATTGGCGGAAAATTAACCACAAGACCTGCTTCGCCCAAAGTAGAAAGATGGCAGCATGAAGTAGCTGCCAATTTTACACTGAGCAGTAATTTCTTTTTCAAATTAAGCGGTGATAATTACCGATACCTGATACCGGGATCGCAGGATAACCAGTACACTTTTGCTGATGCCTACTTTACTTATAAGCTGAATAAACTGAAAACAGATATTGAATTGTCTATGACAAACCTGGCAGGGATTGACACCTATTCAACAGCCTCCTTATCTTCCAACAGCATTGTGGAAAGCAGTTACCGCATCAGGCCAAGGATGGTGATGGTGAAATTTTATTATCGGTTTTGATTTTTTTATGAAATAAAATAGCTCTTGTGTAACTTAGAACAGATATAAACCATTGTTATGAACGATCTTTTTAAATCCGTTACAGCACTGACTGTTAAAAGCCGCATAGAAGCACTTCAGCCCGATAGTAAAGCATTATGGGGAAAGATGAATGTTGCACAAATGTTATCACATCTTCAGGTTCCATTACAGGGAGCATTGGGAGAGGTAAAACTTAAACGAACACTGATCGGTTATTTGTTTGGAGGCATTGCCAAAAAACAGATGGTAAATGAAAAACCATTTAAACAAAACCTGCCCACAGATCCTGCATTCATCAGAAAAGATGACCGTGATTTCTATCTCGAAAAAAGTAAATTACTGGACGGTATTGATAAGTTTGTAGCAGTTGGTCCAAAGGGATTAAGTAGGGAGCCACATCCTTTTTTTGGTAAGTTAAGTCCGGAAGAATGGTCGGTGCTCATGTGGAAACATATTGATCATCATTTAAGACAATTTGGAGTTTAATATATGAGCCACAGATTCGCAGATTATAAAAAAAATCTGCGAATCTGTGGCTTATATATTATTTCAAATTCGCTTCAAAAAAATCAAGTGTTCTTTTCCATGCGTGCAAAGCCGCATCGGCATTGTAACGTGCTTCAGAAGTGTCGTTATGAAATGCATGATTAACGCCGGGATACATAAACAATTCGTATTTGATATTGGCTTTCTTCAATGCTTCTTCGTAAGCCGGAATACCCGCATCAATTCTTTCATCCAAACCTGCGTAATGCAATTGAACGGCAGCTTTTATTTTGGGAACATCCGCTGCATTGGGTTGTGCACCATAAAAAGCAACGGCTGCATTCAGGTTAGGCACATTCACGGCCAGTTGATTGGCAATACCACCACCCCAGCAAAAGCCCACACAACCCACTTTTCGGTTGGTTTCTTTTCTAAGTCTTAATATTTCAACAGATTTTACAAAATTGGCTAGGTTCTTTTTTGGATCGAGTTTGGTAAACAAATTTCTTGCTTCATCTTCATTAGCCGGTGTTCCGCCGGATTCTGATAAGGCATCGGGTGCCATGGCCATATAACCTGCTTTGGCAACTCTGCGAGTAACGTCTTTAATATGATCGTTCAATCCACGGTTCTCATGTATCACCATTACGGCTCCCATATTCATGCGCTTTTTGGGTTTTGCGGTATACGCGAACATGGTAATATCATTTACTTCATAAGCGATGGTTTCTGTGTCCAGATCATCATCATCTTCGGCAATGGTGGCGGCTTTGGCTTTGTTGTTTTCGAGTAAGGGCACAAGCGTTAAAGCCATAGCCATACTGCCGGTGATCATGGCTAATTTTTTCAGAAACACTTCGCGGCTTAAGGGTTTGTGGGTGTATTCGTCGTAGAGGTTGATGATTTTTTGATCCATGGTAAGTGTTTTAGAAAATTAAATATAGCCAGAGATTCACAGATTAGTCTAGAAAAATCTGTGAAAATCAGTGAATCTGTGGCAAAAATGATTCTGTATAATCAAGCTTTTTGTATGTATCGAAAGATGTTCATTTAATAATCAATAGTTCTATTGTTGTTGAGCCCCAAGTGCAGTCATTAATAAAAAATCTAAGGCTTTTGAATAATCCAACAATTCGTATTCAATCCCTAATTGCCTGATATTTGAATAATAGCTTTCCAGATTTTGATAATATTTTTTTTCAAGTTGGATGGCTGTTGCTTTATCTCCCAGTTTTTCAATCAAAAACCATTTTTCCAGCAATCTCGCAATCCTTCCATTACCATCCTGAAACGGATGTATTTTCACAAAAACGAGATGGATATATGCGGCAAAATAAAAAACTTCAAAGGGATCAAGAGTGCTTTCTTGTAAAATAGAAATATCGCTAAAAAGCTTGTCTAATTCAGCCTTTAGTTTTGCCGGTTCTGCTGCAACATATTCAATTCTGTCCTGCCTGTTAATTACAAACATGGGATTATTACGAATAAATCCTTGCTGACTCTTCGGCAAAAGATTAGCACTTAAAATCGCATGGGCTTTTTGTAAGTTCTCAAGTGTAAGTGTATATTTAAAAATAAATTCATAAGCTGAATACAGATCGTCAGCCTTTTTTGTATAATCGGGCTGAAACTGAATGTTCATGAATTTGTGTTTGAAAAAACTGTCGAAATCAATATTCTCACCTTCAATTTTTGAAGAGTAAACGGACGAAACAGAGTTGTAGAATTGAAAATAATCGACAGGTGTTTCTACTTTTTCAAGCCTGAGCAATACATCAAGAGGCGACTGATTAAGTGCTTCCTTAAATTTTGCTAATAGGGCTGTACTAAGTATTGTTAATTCCATCATTTAGAGGGTTACTTAACAAAGATAGTTTGTGGGTTGGAATTGTAATGTTTTATGTCAGGTGAAACACCTTTTCTTCAAGAGTTTCCAGACAAAGAGATCTTAGGATTCCATAAAAACTTCAATTTAAATAGCAACAGGCTAAGCTACTCCTTTATTGAAATTAACCCTATGTGAGAAAAATCGAGTTCTCTATTGAGAGACATCGGCGTAGAATACTCTATCTTTTTGTTAGTAATTTGTAATTTTCATTTATTACTATAAAAATCGAAATCAAAGTAGTGTCTTTTATCATGTTCCCAAACTTCCCCAATTATTTTTTTCGCACATAAATCAACAGGAATAGCTTTTTTTCCATTTAATTCTGATAGAGAACCGAAATAGATTGAAAAAGTTGTTTTGTCAAATTGAATTGCCATCCAGTGTGCAATTGCATTATATTTCTTTTCAGAAGTATAGGCTTTGTCATATGCATTATTCCCAAGATTATATCTGGAGTTTAAGGTTCCTTTTTTCTCAAATTTATTTCTAGCTTTTACACTTATAATAATTTTAATTCCATCTTTAACACATTCAAGGTCTGCAAAAGGTTCATTTAAACTTTTGTCATTTAGGTTTCTTATTCTATCATAACCTCTATCAACGAGTGCTTTAATAGCAAATAATTCACCAAGTTCACCCAATGATTTTTTTCTCGCAGCTTCTTTTTTGTTTAGATCTTCCATTTTTGTTTCAAAATATTGGTCTGCCATATACTTGCGGCTAACACTTAAAATTACACTATCTCCCAAACACTACAAACTACGTATAAATACCCCCGTTAAAAAACACGAAAAATAGGTATAAACCGTATAGGACAGTCAATCCCAAAATCCTTATTTCGCTTATCACTATGTTTCAAACTTACTATATATGCGATTGATAGAACGTTTACAGGATTACCTCATTCAAAGCAATATTTCAGCTTATGCATTCGAGCATACTTGTGGATTATCTAATGGTTATTTAGGCAAACAGATCAAAGGGAAGGGTGCAGTTGGTTCTGATATTCTTGAAAGG
>CANBSW010000034.1 GCA_947372235.1 Chitinophagaceae bacterium
TCAAAGGAGTAGCAGTAACAGTAACCTGTTTTGTAGTTACATTATTAACTCCACCCACAGCAACCGTATAAGTGATATTAGCGGTTCCGGCAGATACACCTGTAACAACGCCTGTAGATGTATTAACCGTGGCAACTGCCGTATTACTGCTGGCCCAAACACCTGCAGAAGGTTGAAGATATTTTACAATTACAATACCAGCAGCTCCGGCACCACCATTTCCTGATGTGGTAGCGGTAGCACCACCACCACAACCACCACCACCGGTGTTGGCTGTTGCATTACCCCCTGCCATATTTGTTGCATTGGCTCCGGCACCACCACCGCCAATTCCTCCGGGATATATTGTAGCCAATTCAGCATTTCCACCGCCACCGCCACCGGCATACGATGCAGAAACACCACTGATACTTGTTGTAAAACCTGCACCACCAGCCGAACCAAGATTTGCAGCGGTACTCGCACCGGGAGCTATAGCACCACCACCACCATTACCGTAAGGAAAACAACATCCACCACCATTATTCTGGTTACCTCCGGCAAAACCCTGTCCAGCAGTACCCGCACCACCATTAGTTCCGTTTGATCCACCTCCACCTGAACCTCCTGCATTACCTACAATATTGTTACTTCCTCCACCACCACCGCCAATGGCGGTAAGGCTTCCAAATGTAGTTTGACCACCATTTACACCATTTACTAAGCTGTTGGTACTTCCTGCACCGCCGGTACCAATAGCTACAGCCTGTGTTGCATTTATTGAAGTTGATACATTGTATAGTAATCCACCGGCACCACCCCCCCCGGCATGCCTGTTTCCACCTCCTCCACCACCCGCAACAACCAGCAATTCTGCATTAATGGCAAAACCTGAGGGAATGGTAAATGTTCCATTGGTTGTAAAAGTGTGAATATTATAACCACCAATATTGGCAATACTTCCCCCGCTAATAGCCGTTGAAGGTGCTGTATACGTTGTTGATGTTCCGGCAATAACACTGGATGCACCTGCAATTTGCGCATCTGTATTATTCAAAGAAAATACAACACTCAACAGTGTGGCAATAACAATAACATAACGGCGTAGAGCTGTCTTCATAAAAGCATGTTTTTTGGCTGATTTCTTTCCTGGATATTGGAGGGGAAATGGGAAAATAGAAACAATTCTAATACTATAATAATCAAATAGATAGCATGCCTGACAAAGTAGATTAAAGCGCTTTTTAAGTAGATAGGAAACTGTAAACACAAGAATTCTTTGAATTCTGAGCAAATTTCAGTTTGGCAAAAAGAATATTTTGAAGGGTGATTTCTGCGCGAGTTTAAAAGTTCGTTTCAACACTTTATTTGTTACCCACCAGTAACTTAGTAAACTTCTTTAATTCATTGATTTCATCTGCGGATAAGGGCTCATGGTTATCATATTTTGCCCGTAAAAATAAAACTCGCTTATGTTGCGGATATTTTTCTAGAATGCCATCGATCAAATTACCGGTTTCTTCCTCTTTTTGATAGATAGGAGATGGAGTGATCGTTTCCGTTGATTTATATCGGGTAGGCATTTTCAGAATAATTGCTTCTAAAGTACCTAACCAGCTTTGTGGGATCTCTTTTGCTTTCTGCGCTTTAGACAATAATCCTTCCAATTGCTTTTTGCTAAGGCTTCCACGCTCTTCATATTGGTGCATCAGACTCATCACAAACAATGCATCCGGATTATGCGCATACAGGGCATCCAGAATTTTTCCAATGATATCAATACCTGGCCTGGGTTTATACAAAGTTTAGTTTGGCGTTTAAGGTTGAAAGTTTAATGCTTATTTCAGAATGAAGATAATTGAATATTTCTCTATCTGTTAATAAGGGTTGTTGTGATAAACATCTGTGAAGTCTTTTTTATTATCGTTTCTTATATCGAATTCCATATGTGAATCATGTAAGGTTATTGTTTAAACATGTAATTATCCCCCCTCAGTACTTTCTACTTTACATGATTATTTTTCACTGATTTGTGACAAAGTCTTAATTGATTAACGGAAACATGATTAAAGTCATAATCCAAAATGACTTCTCTCATTGAATAACCATTTTTTGTAAATGAATATTTGTACTGTCTTAAAGTTTTAACATTAAACGTGTAACTATGAAAACTTCTTTCATCGCTTCTTTACTGGTTTGTTGCGCCGTACTATCCATGTATTGTACAAAAAACGCACAGGTTGTAACTGCAACTTCAACCAATACAAACGAATTATTGAGTTATAAAACATCTACCGCGCCAACGATTGATGGTTCTGTTGATGGTATTTGGGATAATGCCCAAAAGCTGTTTGCCACTCCTACCGTACCCGATCCGGGTAATGGTTTGTTTGCAGGCTACCAGGGTTCTACCTATCCTGCAACCGTAAGATCAATGTATGACGATAAATACATTTATTTCCTGGTTGAATGGAACGATCCTTCAAACAATCCTGTTCAGCCATGGTATTTTAATCCTACTACCAAACTTTGGGCTCAACGTGGTAATGCAAAAACTTTTGATGTAAACGGAAACCTGATTAAAGAAGGTATGGGACAAGACCAATTGGCTATGTTATGGAACATTGATAACTCAACACCAAAATTTGTTACCCAAACCTGTTATGCCAGCTGTCACCTGTTTACCCCATATAAAAACTATGCCGGTCAAATGGTTGCCAATGCAAGTGCGAATCACTACACTAACGGTGCCAATGAAAAAATTGACATGTGGTGGTGCCACCTGAATAAGGATCTTGTTACCAATCAAATGGATGACCAGTATCAAGACTGGGCCGGTGGTCCTTCTGTAACAGATACAGTGGGTGGAAGCGGAAATGGCCGTCATGCCGATGACCTGATTCCTCCATCTCCATTCACTACTTCTTATATTAATACCAATACCAACTTAAGCAATGGAGCTTTCAATAACTCTCAAAGTTTGAAATTAGATGGAACCGGTGCAGCAGTAAACGTACCTAAATGGGTAGTTCCGGGTGCAACAGGCCAATTATACTATCTGGCTACTGATACATTACCTGGTGGTAAAGCACAAAAAGTTACTGCAGTAAGCAGCACAGGTGTATTAACTTATGCAACCGGAACTATTGATCCAAACGGAGATGCCGGTTATTTAGACAATACAGGAACTGCTCCTTCTGTTGGCGCAAAATGTTTCCCTTCTTTCATGGCAGCTCCGTTAACAGCAGGTCGCAGTGATTTTTCTGCTACCGGTAAATACACTGGAACTGGCTGGGTACTGGAATTCAGACGTTTATTAAAAACCCCTGATGTTCTGAAACAGGATATTGATTTCAGCAGTTTAACTGATCAGCCTTTTGGTATGGCCATCTTTAACAGCTCTAACTATCAACATGGTATTCAACCCAACTTGCTTTTGAAATTTCAGAAATAAGTAACCCACTGTTTTTACTATAAAACAATAGATCATGTTAACGAAAAAAACAGCAATACTATCCGGTGGGGTTGCGTTACTGCTGCTCATTTTCACAGGTTGTTATAAAACTACCACGCTCGTAGTAAATCCGGGCAGCAGTATTACAACTGAAATGAGTTATGCAAAAGATATCACTCCCATTTTTGATAAAAGTTGCGCATTAAGTGGTTGTCATGCTTCCGGAGCAAAAAGCCCGGACCTGACATCTGCCAATTCATACAAAGCATTGAACGGTGGAAGCTATATAAAAGCAGGGGATCCCGATAACAGCGTACTGATTCAGTGGCTAACAGGTAAAAAAAGTCCTGTAATGCCATTAGGTGCAGGCCCGAATCAGGATATCAATGCAAAAGTGTACGCCTGGATTAAACAAGGTGCAAAAAACAATTAAATCAACTACCATGAAAAAATATCTCATTCGTTTCTCATCCGTCCATGCAAGAATGCTGTTGCTTCTGATAGTTGCCGCATCCATTGGAGGAACCGAGCTGATGGCACAGGATTCTGCTGCCACAACTCCGGTAGTTAAAAAGAAATCTTATGTTAAAAATACATTCGAAGGTAATTTCCTGATCGATGAACAAACCGTGATGGTACCCATCAAAGGAACTTTTGAATTCGATATCAATCACCGTTTTGGTACAACCGACCATAGTTTCAAAGACCTGTTTGGTTTGTTTGCCAGTGCCAATATGCGTTTAGGTTTTAGCTATACCCCATTAAAAGACCTACAGGTTGGTTTTGGAGCCAATAACTTCAATATGCAGGTTGATTTCAGTGCGAAATATGCTTTGCTGAAACAAACCAAAGACAATAAAATGCCGATATCTGTTACTTATTATGGTAATGCAGCCATGGATACCAGAGAAAGAAATGCTTCTCTGAATATTGTAACCACTTCTGATCGTTTCTCTTTCTATAACCAGATCATCGTTGCCAGAAAATTCTCAGAAAAATTTTCTTTACAGGCTTCATTCAGCGATACACATTTTAATAATGTAGACGGATATTATGATGGCAATAATATCATCCAGCCTAAAATGCAAAGTGATAACCTTACTTTCTCAGTAGGTGGCCGTTATAAAATATCTCCTAAAACATCTATCATCGTAAACTATGATCAGCCATTGACTCAAAACCCGATGGACAATCCACACCCGAACCTGAGTTTAGGTCTGGATATGAAATCAAGTGGTCACGATTTTCAGGTGTTCTTTGGTAACTATGGTTACACAATACCTCAGAACAACTCTGTGCTGAATCAGAATGATTTTACCAAGGGCCAGTATGTGATCGGATTCAATATTTCAAGACTCTGGAATTTCTAATCGTAACCAACAAATACCTATTATTTTTTGTAACTTTTTCTCCTAAACAAAATCAATTTAACAATGAAAAATTTATCGATCCTTTCTGTTCTCGCAGTATTCGTGATTGCTGCAGGTTTCACATTCCAGCCTAAACCATGGCCGGTTCCTGACAAAGATGCCAAAACCGCCAACCCGCAAAAAAATGATGCAGGCTCTGTCTCTGCAGGAAAAGCCTTGTGGGGTCAGCACTGTGCATCTTGTCATGGTAAATCAGGATTGGGTGATGGCAGCAAAGCAGCCCAGTTAAAAACACAACCCGATGATCTGACCAAAGCAGCTTTCCAGTCACAATCAGACGGATCTATCTTCTTCAAAATTTCTGCAGGAAGAGAAGACATGCCTTCTTTCAAAAAGAAATTACCTGAAACAGAAGATATCTGGAACCTGGTTAACTACATGCGTACTTTAAAAAAATAATTACAAAATAATCCCCCTATAAAGACCTCATTTGTGAAGCAGGGTAATCCTGCTTCGCAGATGATCTTTAATTGTTTCTCTTTCTACCACCTATTCAACATACCATCATGAAAGAAACAGCTCCAGTTTCGCAGGAAACAAAAACCAGAAGAACCGTATTGCTGGGCGTGGGCCTTTTATCACTGTTTTCTTTTTTTAAGCTTGGCTTCTTATCAAAGAAAAAAAACATCATTGCCTGTGCTCCCCCTGAAGATGTGAAAACCATGAAGTTTTTAACACAGGATGGACAACTGGTTGAAGTAGATGTATCCAAAGTAAAATCCTTACAGGAAAAAGCTTCCAATAAAGAAATGCAGGATTGGATTAAAAGGTAATCAACAAATAAAAAGATTCCATGAAAACGAATGATAGTTCAAGGAGAGAATTTATTGCTGCCGGCTTATTGGCAGGATTGACCGTAGCCGGCTGTACAAGCAGCAGCGAGTCTAATCCTTTCGATTCTCTGGCCGATAATCAGGTAAAACCCTCCGGCGAAATGGTAAAACTTCTTGGTGTAAACGGAGAAGTGATAGAGGTTGACAAAGCTTTTCTAAAACCAGTACCCGACCTTCCGCCCATCTCTAACGAAATGGCCAGAAGAGGTATTGCCGGTAAAAAATTTGTAATGGTGATCGATCTTTCCCGTTGCAAAAGCGTGAAAGCCTGTCAAACAGCCTGTAACCATGCCCACCAGATTCATGGCGGACAAAACTGGATCAAAGTATATCCTTTACAGGAAGCAGAACACACTGCCCCATACTGGCAACCCACCACCTGTATGCATTGCGATGAACCGCCTTGTGTTAAGGTTTGTCCGGTGGACGCCACATTCAAAAGACAGGATGGAATTGTGTTGATCGATAGTGACCGTTGTATCGGTTGCCGTTTTTGTATGGCTGCCTGCCCTTACTCAACCCGTGTATTTAACTGGGAAGAAATAGACCTGCCAAAAGAAGTTGCCGAAAAACCATATTCCTGCGAAACCAGTGTTCCGCAGAAAAAAGGAACCGTGGGTAAATGCGATTTCTGTCCGGATATGGCACGTAAAGGCGAATTACCACACTGTGTATCAGCCTGTCCGAACGGTGTATTCATGTTTGGTGATATGCTGGAGGATACCGTTACCAATGGTGCTGAAACCTTCCGTTTCAGCGATCTGGTGAAAGACAAAGCCGGCTACCGCCTGATGGAAGACCTGGGAACCAAACCAAGTGTGTATTATCTGCCACCGGTAAACAGGAATTTCCCTTTCGAGAATAAAGAACCACAAACAGAGACTAAAAAAAGTTAACCCTAAATCATAGATCGTGGAAAGTATAGCTAAACAAAAGATAATCGAAGATCTGTTACCACAAAAATTTGGCAAAGCAGGAAAGATCTGGGTAGGTGCTTTATTGGTTGTATGTGCAATTGGTTTTTTTGCCTATTGCCGGCAATTATCGAAAGGCCTCGTAGTTACTTCCATGAGAGATTATGCTTCGTGGGGTATTTATATTTCCAATTTTGTATTCTTTGTGGCCATCAGTCTGGTAGGATCATTGATAACCGCAGTTTTGCGTTTAAGTGATGTGCATTGGAGCACACCCTTAACGCGTATTGCAGAGATCATCGCCGTTTCTGCCATCACATTTGCCTCAATCATTATTATTGTGGACATGGGTCGCCCGGACAGGTTTTATAATCTGTTCATACATGGCCGTTTACAATCACCCATTGTTTGGGATGTAATCGTGATCACCACTTATTTCTTTGTAAGCTTATTGCTTCTTTATTTTCCTATGTTGCCAGATCTGGCAATTTTGATGAAATTCAAAGAAAAAACAGGGGCAGGTCTTAATAAAATGTACTCTTTCCTGGGCTCATTCTGGAAAAACACACCTGAGCAGATTCATATCAGCGAAAAAGCGATCAACCTTTTATCCATCACAATCATACCGGTTGCTTTTGCAATCCATACAGTAACATCATGGCTGTTTGCAACTACTTATCGCCCGGGCTGGGATAGTACCAATTTTGGTGCTTACTTCATATCAGGTGCTTTTCTGGTAGGTGCCGGTGGTGTGGTGGTTGCCATGTTTGTATTCCGCAAAGCCTATCATTTGGAAAAATACATTACCGATTCTCATTTTGATAAAATGGGAAAAGTATTGGTACTGCTTGCCTTATTGTATCTCTATTTTAATGTGAACGAATTTCTGGTTCCCGCATTTAAAATGAAGAAACCTGAAGAAGAGCATTTACTCGGTTTGTTCACCGGAGAATTTGCACCTGTATTCTGGTTTGCCATTACTACGGCCATGATCATTCCGATATTGATCTTATTATTTAAAAAAGGAAGAAAACCATTACCCGCATTTGTAGCAGGTTGTTTGGTGGTGATCGGATCATGGTTCAAACGTTACCTGATCGTTACCCCAACCTTACTGCATCCATTCTTGCCCATGCAGGATGTGCCGGCTTCGTACAGACATTATTTTCCATCATGGGAAGAGTGGGCAATCGCTATCGGATCATTAGCCGGAGCATTATTGATCATTACCATTTTTGCAAGAATATTTCCGATCATCCCAATACAGGAAACCATTACTGAAACTGAACAACATGAACATGAAAAAGCATAGCCGCCTGTTATTTTCGGCCCTCCTGTTACAATTGATAGGAATTGCCGCTTTTGCTCAAACTGCAAAAAATGATCTATCGTTAAGCGTTAGCTATTTCAACAATAACAATCAGTTGCATTACCTGGTAGCGCATGCCAAATCGAAGATCGATGGGAAATTTCAGATGATCCCAAACATCAATGTAAGTTTTTACATTGGCTCAGAAACACCTGCCAATCTTTTAGGAAAAGGTGTTACCAATAATAAAGGCGAATGTCTTGTATTGATACCACCTGCAGCAAAGCAAGAGTGGAACAAATCTGCCAAACCCGGCTTCATTGTTGTATCACAGACTACCAAACAATTTGATGAATCAAAAGGAACACTCGATGTTACCAAAGCAAAAATTCAAATTGATACAGCCGCTGACAGAAAAGTTACCGCCGTTTTACTGGAATTAAAAGATACTGTTTGGACACCCGTTAAAGGCGTGGATGTTAAGATCGCTGTAAAAAGACTGGGTGGCGATTTCAATATTGCCGAAACACCCACTTATGCAACCGATTCATTGGGTATGGTAAGTGCAGAGTATAAAAGAGACAGTCTGCCCGGCGATGCAAAAGGCAATCTGATAATTGTTGCTAAAGTAGAGGACAATGATCTGTATGGAAATCTTTCATCAGAAAAAATGGTTCCCTGGGGTAAGTATTATCCTTACAAATCGGAGTTCGATAAAAGAACTTTGTTCGCAAGAAGAGGTAAGTCTCCAATCTGGTTAGAACTGATGGCATATTCAATCGTAGCAGCAGTTTGGGCAGTACTGTTTTTCCTTTTCGGACAAATCAGAAAATTAAAGCGTTTAGGTATATAGGTATAGGTATGTTGGTTTTACCTACGGGGCGCTGATTCTTCAGCGCCTTTCTTTTTGTAGTATTATCTCTTTGTATTGTTTCAATAATGCAATTGTTGTTAATCGATTATTTTTTGAAAACATAGGATGGCCATAGGTTAACGCCAAGGCATATAGAATTGAATACTATGTGAACTTTTTCCTAATCTATGTCCTTATATGTTTCAAAGAAATTGTCAAAATTGAACCAGCCCTCATAAACTGTTACTTACCGGTAATACTATTTATACTGAAAGCAACCCTCTTAACAAATTCCTCCATCAAAACCTGAAAAAAAATCAGGTACATTCGCTAATCGATTCATAATAAACGACTGTATGAAAAAATTCCTTTCACTTATTACCACTTCTTTATTGCTGAGTGGCCTGTTAACGGCACAAACCAGTAAATTAAACCAACACGAAGCTTTTGCACCTTTGTTCTATCCATCCTATGGCGATGATATCCGCAGCGCCAGTGGCAGGCCCGGCCCCAAATACTGGCAAAATGCCGCCAGCTATAAAATTGATGTTTCGCTGGATGATAATAGCCATGGGCTTTCCGGCTCGGTTCAGGTGCAGTACACCAATAACAGTCCGGAAACCTTACCCTTTTTATGGATGCAGCTAGATCAGAACATCTACAACGATTCATCACGCTCCGTTGCTCAAACAGAAGTAAGCGGTGGCAGATGGGCCAACCGTAATTTTAATGGCGGCTATACCATCAAATCTGTAAAACTGGTAGAAGAAGGTAAACAAACTCCGCTTACCTATACCATCACAGATACGCGTATGCGTGTAGATCTTCCCAAAGCATTGAAAGCCACTGGCGGAGTTGCAAACATCCGAATTGAATATAGTTTTATCATTCCTGAATATGGTACCGACCGACTTGGCCGCCTCAATACAAAAAATGGCTGGATCTACGAAGTAGCCCAATGGTATCCGCGTATGTGTGTGTATGATAATGTGTATGGATGGAACACTTTGCCTTATCTGGGCCAGGGTGAATTTTATTTGGAATATGGCAATTTCGAATACAGGATTACCGCACCTGCATCGCATATTGTGGTAGGAAGTGGTGAACTGGTTAATGCAACAGAAGTGTTAACGGCAGAACAGCAGCAGCGTATGGCCAAAGCAAAAAACAGCGATGCCACAGTAATGTTACGCAGCGCTGATGAAGTAACCAATGTATCAAGCCGTCCTGCAGGTAAAGACAAACTCACCTGGAAATTTCGTTGCACCAATGCGCGTGATGTGGCATGGGCTTCTTCCAAAGCATTTGTTTGGGATGCGGCTCGCATCAACCTCCCCAGCGGAAAAAAATCACTGGCCATGTCCGTTTATCCTGTTGAAAGTGCAACCGATACATCCTGGAATCGTGGTACAGAATATGTAAAAGGGGCTATTGAACATTATTCTAACCAGTGGTATGAATACACCTATCCAGTTGCCACTAACGTAGCCGGTATTGTAGGTGGTATGGAATATCCGGGTATTGTATTTTGTTCTTCCAAAGAAACAAAAGGTGGTTTGTGGAACGTGACCAGCCATGAATTTGGACATAACTGGTTCCCGATGATCGTTGGTTCTAATGAACGCAAATATCCATGGATGGATGAAGGCTTCAACACTTTCATCAACACCCTTGCAGATAAAGCTTTTAACAAAGGAGAATACGATGCACCTTCTATGATGAGCAATCTGTACAGAATAGCTCCGTTTATTTTCAGGGATACCACAGAAAGCATTTTGAATATTCCTGATGTACAAACACAGCAGAATCTTGGCATACTCGCTTATTTCAAACCTGGTCTGGGTTTAACTTTATTGAGAGAAGAAATTCTGGGAGTAAAAACCTTTGATAATGCATTCCGTTACTATATTAATAACTGGGCATTCAAACATCCTACGCCTTATGATTTCTTTCATGCGATAGAAAACTATTCCGGCGAAACACTGGATTGGTTTTGGAGAGGATGGTTTATGAATAACTGGAAAATTGATATGATGGTGAAAGGTGTAAGATATGTTAGCAATGATGAAACCAAGGGTGCCAATATCACCATCATGAACCTCGAAAAAATGCCGATGCCGGTTACTGTTGCTATCACAGAAAGCAATGGCAAAAAAGGAACGGTTCGCTTACCGGTAGAAGTATGGCACCGCGGTGGCAGCTGGACCTTTCATTATGCTTCCACTTCTAAACTATCAGAAGTAACGGTTGACCCTGATAAAAAATTACCGGATGTAAATCCAGCCAACAATACCTGGAAAGAAACAGACAATAAATAACCTGTTCTATTTAAGAAGCCTGTAATCGTAATTGTTTACAGGCTTTTTTATTAACAATCCTATTAGATTTCGAATAAGAGATTATTTTTTATCTCTAAAATAGCTGTTAATTGTTTTTGTAAGTATCTTTTACTTACCTGTGCATCTCAAAATAATGACGATAATTAGCTATATGAAAAAAATCCTTCTTTTTTTATATGTACTATCATTTTCTGTTCAAGCTCAAAAAACGATTCAGAAAACGAAGAACATACTGGTTTTATATAGCGATGACCAGAGTTATAACACCTTACGCATATTGGGTAACAAAGAGATCTATACACCTAATTTAGATAAACTGGCACAACAGGGTGTTACGTTTACCCAGGCGCATGTAATGGGTGGACATCAGGGGGCGGTTTGCATACCCAGTCGTGTAATGATGTTAACCGGCCGTTATGTAAACCGTTTACCCGGAGATGGCGGAATATTACCAGACAGTATCATTAGTTTACCTGAGATATTACAACAGAAAGGATATACAACGTTTCACACCGGCAAATGGCACAGTGATAAAGCCTCATATAACCGTTTGTTTAAAACCGGTGATAATATTTTCTTTGGAGGTATGCATTTTCCGGGTGATGGCGGACAGGATCATCCTTCTGTATATCATTATGACAGTACGGGAGAATATCCAAAATCAAAAAACTGGCATAGTGATACTTTTAGTTCTGAGTTGTATGCAGATGCTGCCATTACCTTTTTAAACAGTAAAAAAGCAAAAACAAATCCATTCTATTGTTATGTAGCATTCACATCACCACATGATCCGCGAACGCCTCCAAAAAAATATGTGGACATGTATCCTCCGGAAAAGATCAGTCTTCCACCAAATTTTTTAACACAACATCCCTTTGACAATGGCGATCTGAATGTACGTGATGAAAACCTCATTGCACATCCCCGTACCGAAGCCGATGTAAAAAGAGAGATCGCATTATATTATGGAATGATCAGTGAAATGGATGCACAGGTGGGCCGAATACTCGAAACATTGGACAAAGCAGGATTGAGAGAAAACACCATTATTGTTTTTGCAGGAGACAATGGTCTTGCAGTTGGGCAGCATGGATTGGTGGGCAAACAAAGTTTGTATGAACACAGCATTCGTGTACCATTGATCATTTCTGGCCCGGGGTTGAGGAGGAATGTTAGATCTGATGCGTTTGCTTATCTCAGTGATATCTCTCCAACCTTATATGATTACCTGAACGTAGCACCGCCAAAAACGATAGAAGCAAAAAGTTTGTTACCCGTATTATATGATCCATCTAAAACGATTCGCAGTTCTATCTATAATGTTTATGGACACTGGAGCAGAAGTATCAAAACAAAAGATGGTTTTAAACTGATCGTGTATAACGTAAGAGGTAAACTCACTTCACAGCTATTCAATCTGAAGAAAGATCCATGGGAAATGCATGACCTGGCAGAACATAAAGAATTCGCAGGAAAAATAGAAGAGTTGCGACGCTTACTTAAAAAAGAAATGACAGCGGCTTATGACGACCTAAACATAGACTTGCCCGACTGGGGAAGAAAACCCAACCAAAAAAGTTATGGCAGTTGAATGATTTCATTAAATATATATCCGCATGAAAACTATAATTTCATTTTTATCGATCACTTTTTTATTTCTGTTTGCAGCAACTTCAATTGCACAAAATAAAAGGCCAAATATTTTGGTGATTTTTTCTGATGATCACGCCCAGCAAACCATCAGCGCCTATGGCAGTAAGATGATGCAGACGCCAAACATTGACCGTATTGCCAGAGAAGGAGCCATTCTGCAAAACACTTTTGTTACCAATTCAATTTGTGCGCCAAGCCGAGCAGTGTTACTAACCGGAAAATATAGTCATATCAATGGTTTAAAAGACAATAGCCCCAAACGATTATTCGATGGCAGTCAGCAACAGGTTCAAAAACTATTACACGATCAGCAATACCAAACTGCCTGGATTGGAAAATGGCATTTACAAACACTGCCGCAGGGTTTTGATTACTGGACAGTACTTCCCGATCAGGGCTATTATTACCAGCCAGATTTTATCAATATGAAAAATGATACCATCCGGCACAAAGGTTATGTAACTGATCTGATCAGTGATTTTTCGATGAACTGGTTAAATAATAGGGATACTGCAAAACCGTTTTTTATGGTTGTTGGCGAAAAAGCCACACACAGAACATGGATGCCCGATCTGCAGGATTTGGGTGCCTATGATGCCATTGATTTTCCTGAGCCGGCCAATTTTCATGATAAATATGAAGGCAGAAAAGCCGCATTGGAACAGGATATGATGGTCCGCAAAACACTGGTGATGGATTATGATCTGAAAGTAAATGCAAATTATAACGATAAGAATCTCTTCGGCAGATTTACACCAGAACAAAAAAACATTTTTAAAAAATATTATGACAAAATTTCTCTGGAATATGAGAAGATCAAAAACGACAGCAGCCAATTAGAGAAATGGAAATTTGAAAGATATATCAAAGATTACCTGGCCACAGCAAAATCGCTCGACAGAAATATTGGCCGCATACTGCATTATTTAGATTCAACGGGCCTTGCAAAAAATACGGTGGTGATCTATACTTCCGATCAGGGTTTTTATATGGGTGAGCATGGCTGGTTTGATAAACGTTTTATGTATGAAGAAAGTTTACGCACCCCTTTTGTAATAAAATATCCCGGAAAAATAAAACCACATACCTCCATAAATAATATGGTGGTAAATATTGATTTTGCACCAACCCTTCTTGAGATCGCAGGGGCAAAAATACCGGAAGATATACAGGGTAAAAGTTTTCTTAAACTGGTAACTCAATCCAAACAACCCCTAGCATGGCGTGATGCAATGTATTATCATTATTATGAGTATCCCGAACCACATCATGTTGCACCACATTTCGGAATCAGAACACAACAATACAAACTCATCCGTTTTTACGGCCCACACGATAGCTGGGAATTATTTGATCTTGTGAAAGATAAAATGGAGATGCATAATATATACGGTAAAGCGGGTTATGCTGAAATCATTAAAAAATTAAAAACACAATTGAAGGAGCTGATTAGTACATATAAAGATGAAGAGGCTGCGGCGGTCTTAAAAAAAGAATAGTGTATTATTAAACCAAATTATGTGTCGCAAAACTAGTCATCAATTATGAACACAAACAGTGCCTCTGATATAATCAATGATAGCTCATATGAAAAAAAATCTTTTCCTTATCTTATATTCTTTAGCAACCGTTTGTTATTCTCAAAAAACAGATTGGCTGGTACAACCCATTACCCAAAAAGCAACCATAACAAAATCCGCTGACGGTAAAGACCTTGAACTTAACAACGGATTATTAAAAAGAGTGTTTCGCCTGCAACCTAATATTGCCTGTACAGATTTTACAAACCTCAGTAACGGCCAACAGTTATTACGTGCTATAAAACCAGAAGCTATCCTTATAATAAACGGAATACAATATGCAGTGGGTGGCTTACACGGCCAATCAGAAAAAGCATATTTGCGTAAAGACTGGATAGATCAACTCACCACACAGGATAGTGATTTTCATTTTACCAATTATGAAATGAAAGAGTTGAAACCTTTTCTAAACAGAAAATCCACTTACTGGGCTATGAATAAAAAAGCGGCAACGGGTAAGGCTATCAATTTTCAATATCATTCCATAATACCTGCATTACAAAATATATTGGTAACCGTACATTATGAATTGTATGATGGCATTCCGTTAATTGTAAAATGGCTTTCCGTTGAAAACAAATCAAATCATACAATCATACTCAACAAAGCCATCAATGAAGTATTGGCTTTTGTAGAAGAAGAAAGCGCTGTTGTAGGCACACCGGAGCAAATGAAAAAACAACATGGCATTTATGTAGAAACCAATTATGCTTTCAACAATGCCATGCGTTATGATATCAGTGACCAGACAACACACTGGACAACTGATCGCTCTTACACTTCGCAGGTAAATTATAATTACCAAACACCTTGTGTGCTGGAAGTATATCCTGAAAAAATGAAAGGTGTTACTATTGAGCCGGGGAATGTTTTTAATTCTGTTCGCACGCATGAATTATTGATGGACAGTTATGACCGTGAAAGAAGAGGATTGGCTATCCGAAAAATGTACAGTACTGTTGCACCGTGGACAACCGAGAACCCCATCTTTATGCACCTTGTAAGCAAAAATGATGAGGAAGTAAAACGCGCAATCGATCAATGTTCCGCAACGGGTTATGAAGCTCTGATCTTAAGTTTCGGAAGCCATTGTAATATGGAAGATTCTTCTGCATCAAATATTGCAAAATGGAAAAGCTTAGCTGCATATGCGCATCAAAAAAATATTACTATTGGAGGATATTCTCTTTTCAGTTCGAGAAAGATCAGTGATGCGGATGATGTGATCGATCCTGTTACCGGCAAACCCGATGCAGCCGCTTTTTTTGGAAATGCTCCCTGTTTAGGAAGTAAATGGGGACTGGCATATCTCGACAAATTAAAATACTTCATCAAGCAAACCGGTTTTGATCTGTTTGAAAATGATGGGCCTTATCCGGGCGATGTTTGTGCATCAACCACACATCCCGGCCACGCCGGATTAGATGATTCGCAATGGAAGCAGATGGAATTGCAGAAAGGATTTTATCACTGGTGTAATGAGAACGGAATTTATGTAAATGCACCCGATTGGTATTTCCTGGATGGCACCAATAAAATTGCGATCGGCTATCGCGAAGTAAATTTTTCATTATCGCGTGAGCAACAAAAAATACTGAATCGCCAGAATATTTATGATGGTCTTTGGGAAAAAACGCCATCTATGAGTTGGGGCTTTGTTCCCTTAACACGATATCAGGGTGGCGGTGCCGAAGCAGTGCTGGAACCTTTATCAGAACATTTGAAAGATTATGAACAACTCATGTTTCAATACTATGGTTCCGGTGTACAGGCCTGTTATCGCGGACCAAGATTGTATGATAACGAAACCACCAAACAAACCGTAATTAAAAGTATCAATTGGTATAAAAAGTACAGAACTATTTTAAATTCAGATATCATTCATTTACGTCGGGCAGATGGGAGAGATTGGGATGGCATCCTTCATGTAAATTCACAACTGTCTACAAAAGGATTTTTGTTATTGTATAATCCACTCAAAGAAAAAATTACCCGAACCATACAAGTGCCTTTATATTATTCAGGATTAACCACAACGGCTTCTATTCAGGAAAAAGAAGGGGCTGCAAAAAAATACATATTGAACAGAAATTATGAAGTTGAAATAACCGTAACCGTAGAACCGGAATCGTATACATGGTTTACCGTTCAATAAATACAGGTTGGGTTCAATAAGAGGATAAGAGAAAAAGAGTGTAACAAGTAAATGCACTTTTTCTCTTGTCTTTCTCTTATTGAAATCCTCTGCAGCAATCAAAAGCTTTGTCCATGAAAAAATACCTTTTTATTTTTTGGGGATTTCTCCTTACCAATTTGTCTGTACTTTCTCAGCCATCCAATACCTGTAACTTTATTTCCACCACCTTACCCACCCGTTGGGATGAGGCCTTCCCCATGGGAAATGGACGCATTGGATTATTGGTATATGAGAAGAATAACAAACTCCGGTTCTCACTCGACAGGGCCGATCTGTGGGATGAACGTTCAACCCTGAAACTGGAAAAAAATAATTTTCAATGGGTGATCGGTCAGGTTCAGAAAAAAGAGTACGACACTGTTCAGCACTGGGGCGATGACCCTTATGAAGCCTTTTCATTTCCAACAAAATTGCCGGCCGCTGCTATTGAATTTTCAACAGAGGCCTTTGGTAAACCGTTGAAAGCAGCGCTCAATATTAAAACAGGGATCTGCACAATTGAATGGCCAAATGGAATTCGGTTTCAAACCTTTGTTCATACAGAACATGATTATGGAGTGTTTTCTTTTGAAGGTGTTTCGAAAGATTTTATTCCTGAACTGGATGCTCCCAAATATAGAGCAGTTAAACAATTACAGGGAAATTCTGTTAGCGGGCAGGGGCTTGAACAACTCGGTTATGAACAGGGAAAGATCACTCATCAAAAAAATGAAATTCAATACCTGCAACAAACAGCGCAGGGGCATAGTTATCTTGTTACCATTAGATGGCAATTTGCAAACGGAAGATTAAACGGGTATTGGAGCATAGCAAAAGATCCCGGATCGGCCAATCAGAACAAAACAATTACGGTTGCCGATACAGCATTGGTATCGCACCTGAAAAGCTGGGGTTCGTATTGGAAAGCGTCATCCATTCATATCCCTGATACTACCATTGAAAAACAATATTACAGAGAGCTGTATAAATTAAAATGTGTTGCGGCAAAAAATGCACCAGCTATTACGTTGCAAGCCATTTGGACCGCCGATAACGGTAACCTTCCACCCTGGAAAGGAGATTTTCATAATGACCTCAATACACAACTTTCTTACTGGCCTGCTTATACTGCCAACCATTTAAGTGAAGCCGCTACTTTTACCGATTGGCTTTGGCAGATCAGTGATGTGAATAAAAAATATACAAAACAATATTTTGGCGTAAACGGATTAAATGTTCCCGGCGTAGCCACACTACATGGCGATGCGATGGGTGGATGGATACAATATTCCTTATCACCAACGGTAGCAGCCTGGCTTTCACAACATTTTTACTGGCAATGGAAATATTCGATGGATAAAAATTTTCTCAGCAAACGTGCCTATCCTTATTTACATGAAGTGGCTTTGTTTCTTGAAAAAATAACCATTCTAAAAAATGGCAAAAGGGTATTGCCGATTAGTGCATCCCCCGAAATTTTTAATAACAGTTTACAAGCCTGGTTTTTGCAAACCACTAATTATGATCTTTCATTAATACACTATGCATTTACCATTGCTGCAGAAGCAGCCAATACGCTCAACAAAAAACAGGAAGCGGATCATTGGTTGAAAATGGCAAATCAATTACCGGCTTTGGATACCGATGAAACAGGATTAACCATTGCACCGGGTTTTCCAAATCAAAGCTCTCATCGGCATCATTCAAACTTAATGGCTATCTACCCTTTGGGCTTATTGGATATTGATAAACCAAATGATAAACCCATCATTCAAAATTCACTTCGCCATATGGAAAAACTGGGCACCCGTCAATGGTGCGGCTATTCTTTTTCATGGGCAGCCTGTTTATATGCAAGGGCTCATGAGGGAGAAAAAGCAAAAAAGATGCTCTCGATCTTTGCCAACAATTTTTGTTCTGTAAACAGTTTTCATTTGAATGGAGATCAAAAAGGGGGTGAACATTCTAATTTTACTTACCGTCCTTTTACACTGGAAGGAAACTTTGCATTTGCACAAGGACTGCATGAAATGTTATTACAACAAAAAGAAGGTGTGATAGAAGTTTTTCCCGCCATCCCTTCAGCATGGAGAACTGCTTCATTTCAAAAATTAAGAACAGAAGGTGCAATACTGGTAACTGCTGTGAGAGAATCGGGAGAAACTAAATCTATCACGCTTGCTGCTGAAAATACCGGAGTCGTAAAAGTAAAACTTCCGTCCATTACGTTTACGCTATCTGATCCATCAAAAAAATACAGGATAGAAAAAGATATTTTATTCATTACCCTGAAAGAACATGAATCTATTTCCATAGAACTTAAATAAATTGTGTACATGTTACAACGATCCCTTTTATTTATTTTTCTAACCGGTATCTGCTTTATTACAAAAAGTCAGGAAGTTCTATTTCAAACCATCAAGGGCAATGTTATTGACCGTTCGCTCAAAACTGCTTTACCGGGAGCTACGGTAGAATTGATCGGTAATACCGGTAAAAAAACAGTGGGAGATAATACAGGTAATTTCAGATTGGAACATGTGGTGGTAGGCCGCCAATCTATCCGTATTTCTTATGTAGGATATAAAACAGTTACGCTTAATAATTTATTTCTCGAATCAGGCAAAGAGTTAGAACTGGTGGTAGAAATGGAAGAAGATATCGCTACCGGCAAAGAAGTAGTTGTAACAAGTAAACCCAACAAATCAAGGCCATTGAACGAAAGTGCCATGGTGAGTGCGCGGATGTTCAGTGTAGAAGAAACCCGCCGTTTTGCAGCCGGCATCAATGATCCTTCCCGAATAGCAACAGCTTTTGCGGGTGTTAGCGGCCATGGCGATGGCAACTCACTCATTATTCGCGGCAATGCACCCAATGGTTTGTTGTGGCGAATGGAGGGTGTGGATATTCCCAATCCCAATCACTTTGCAAGCGTTGGAACTTCGGGTGGCGGCATCTCAATTTTGAGTGCGCAGCTATTGGCCAATTCAGATTTTATGACCGGGGCATTCCCCGCAGAATATGGTAATGCTTTATCCGGTGTATTTGATATCCGTTTACGAAAAGGCAATAAAGACAAACGCGAACATACTTTTTCTATCAGCACTATTGGCATTGATGCAGCCACTGAAGGCTATTTCAAAAAAGGATATGGGGGATCTTATCTAATTAATTACCGCTACGGTTTTTTAACCCTCATGCAACAATTTGGTTTGAATATTGGCGATGCAGCAACTTCTTTTCAGGACCTGTCTTTCAACATTCATCTCCCCACAAAAAAATTGGGCAGTTTTTCCATTTTCGGTTTTGGTGGATTGAGTGAACAGAAAACAGATGCGTTCAATGATTCCATCACCTGGACAAAAGACCCCTCCAAAAGAAGCGGCAAGCTGAATGCAGGAAATACAGGTGCCGTGGGTATTTCGCACAGTATCCTTCTTTCTAAAAAAACACTGTTAAAAACAATTGTGAGCTTGAATAGCTATCAATACAAACAACAGAATAACAATTATCCAAAGTTTAATACACCCTTACTGGTTACACGTGATAACCGTTTTACAGAAACAGATGTTATTGTTTCCATGGTGGCAACTCATAAATTCAACAAACATTTTTTATGGAAAACAGGTTTGTATTCCGGTGCTAAAGGATTTGATCTGCAACAGCGCGAAGCAGTAAGTAATGTTTTGAAAGACAAAGTAAAATCCAGCGGCGATACCCGTTTAACCAATTACTACACACAATTAAAATGGGACCCCAACAACCGTTTTAGTTTTCAGTTTGGTATGCATGGACAGTCATTTGCATTAAATAAAACATCCGTTCTTGAACCACGTTTTGGTATGCGTATCATGACGGGTAAAGCACAGTGGCTTTCTTTAGGCTTTGGTTTGCATTCGCAGATACAACCTTTGGGTAATTATTTTGCGCGTATCAAAGTTGGCACCGATACCGTACAACCCAATATAGGAATGGATTTCAGCCGGGCCCTGCATTATGTGCTGGGATATTCCGTTCAACTGGCACCCAACTGGAATTTGAAAACAGAAGCGTATTATCAATGGTTATACAATATTCCGGTTACAGCAGGCAAAGCCACCAATTTCAGTTTAATTAATCAGGATGATGATTATGAAATAGATGCTTTGAATAATGCAGGCAGTGGTAAAAATTATGGTATGGAAATAACACTCGAAAGATATTGGAACGACCAGTTTTATTTACTCAGCACACTAAGTGTTTACCAATCCAAATATTTAGCTTCTGATAAAATCTGGCGCAACACCCGTTTTGCCACCAATACTTCCTGGACATTTTTAATGGGTAAGGAATGGAATATGCACACCAAACGCCCCTCTACATTTGGTATTGATCTTAAAATGGTTTACAATGGCGGCGAACGTGTAACACCGATTGATCTTGCCAAATCTATCACACAAAAAACAACCGTGCTTGATAATACAAGGGTTTATGAACAACAACTCGGTGCCTTCTTCCGTATAGACCTTCAGGCCGAATGGAAATTTCAATACCATAATCGTACCGGCAGTTTAATTCTTGGGGTACAAAATTTGCTCAACCGCCAAAATCCGGTAAGCCAGTATTTTGATGTTGGTTATAACCAGGTTCGTTATAAATATCTATTGGGATTGATTCCGGTGATAGGGTATAAAGTTGATTTGTAGGATTGAATTCATTTGAAACTTTTTTCACCGCAGAGAGGCAGAGAACGGAGAGTTTTCGCAGAGTCGTATTTCTCTGCGTAATCTCTGCGAACTCATGTTCTCTGCGGTGAAAAAAACATCCATCATTTTATATCTTTTATTTTCTGCAGTAATCCAGCCATCTCTTTCACTATTTCAGGATACTGAGAGGCCAGATTTTTTTTCTCCCCCTTATCAACACTCAGATCATATAATTGCGGTTCCTTATCATTACCCAATTCTGTTGCGGTAAATTTATTATACGCCGCACCATCAGAAGGTTCAATATATTTCCATTTGCCTTTGGTGATGCTTAATGTACCGGCATGTTCTATTAAATACTCTCTGTCTTTATTTGATTGCCCCAATAAAACAGATAATTGATTAAAACTATCCGGCGCTTCTCCCTCTTTCAAATTTTGTTTACATAATGCAGCCAGTGAAGCAAACACATCCACCTGACTAGCCAATACATCAGAAGATTTTCCCGCTTTTATCTTGGCCGGCCATTTCACTAAAAATGGAACACGCGTTCCGGCTTCAAAAATGCTGTATTTGCCACCTCTAAAAATACCCGATGGCGTATGTCCGTTTAAATTTTCTACAGCACCATCCGCATAACCATCATCTACCACAGGACCGTTATCGCTGCTGAAAATGATCAGTGTATTATTTGTTAAGTGCAAACTGTCTAAGGTTTTCATTACTTGTCCAACAGTCCAGTCAAGCTGCAAAATCACATCACCCCTTACACCCAATCTACTCTTGCCCACAAAACGTTGATTGGGTGCACGGGGCACATGAATATCATGCGTTGAAAAATATAGGAAGAAGGGTTTTGATTTATTTTGTTTGATATAATCTGTGGCTTTCGCAGTTAATACATCTGCAATATCTTCATCCGTCCACCTTGCTAATTTTCCGCCGCGCATATAACCAATTCGGCTAATGCCATTTACAATCGTGTTATCATGTCCTTGTGAAGTTTTCATTTTTAATAATTCAGGATTCTGTTTTCCGGTAGGTTCATTGCCAACAGGTTTTCCATAACTCACAAAAATGGAATCGTTGGGGTCCCATCCAACCACACGATGATTTTCTACAAATACACAAGGCACCCGATCGCCTGTTGCAGGAATGATGAAAGAATAATTAAAACCGATTTCCAATGGACCCGGTTTGATCTCTCCATTCCAATCCGGACCGCCTTTTGGGCCAAGCCCTAAATGCCATTTACCCACCGCTCCTGTTTGATAACCCGCCTGCTGCAACATTTGAGGCATTGTTTTTTGATCCAAAGGAATGATCAATGCAGCATCGCCCGGAGCTACACCTGTTCCGGTTTTACGCCAGGCATATTTTCCTGTTAACAATGAAAAGCGTGAGGGAGTGCAGGTTGCCGAAGTAGCATGTGCATTGGTAAAACGAATTCCCTGTGCGGCCAGTTTATCAATATTGGGTGTTTTTATTTTTGTTGCGCCATAACAACTCAAATCACCATAACCCAGATCATCCGCATAGATATAAATGATATTTGGTTTTTGTTGGGCACTTACAATAGTTGTTGAAATGAAACACAGGCCAACACAAAATTTTTTGATAGAAAGCATCTTTATTTTTTATGGCTGATAAAAATAGAATTTGATTATTTCAATAAGAGCAGGACAAGAAAAAAAGAGTGGAAGAGTTTTTTTCTCGTTTTTTCCTAAACTACTATATAACAGGATTATAGCACTTTAGGATATATCAAGACTCTTATTGAAATCCAACAGCAACTTACTGTTTTATCAACAGCCTATAAAATATTTACTTCCAGGCAAACTTGGGTCTAACCACCCAGCTTTTAGAATTGGGTTTTCGCAATAGAAACCATGAAAAGAAGAATATAGTAGTGCTTATGATCATGAGTATAATACTCCATTCGGGCAAAATATTTTTCAGGTTAATCAAAACCCCGTCTTCTGCAAATTTTCCAAAACCCAGTAAGGCCGGTATCCGATACCAATAATAACAGGATACACCTGCAGCTGCAAATACTGCAATAAGTTTTGGGCGATCTTTCTCTGCCAGAACCTTGTCCCATATCAGGTAAATGATCAGTGTTACCAAACAGCCCAATAACGGCAGCTCATAGGTTCCAAAAAACTGTGAAAGGGAAACCGTGCTATTATTATCCGGCACATGAAACCAACCCCAGATAAATCCGGGTAAACCGCCAATGGTTAAAATACCGGAAATTTTATGATACACGGTTTTTGTAGCCATTGCAGGATGCATATTGGGTGTTGAATCAGGGCAGGGAACCGAGCAATTTACGCATTCACCGCAATGTGCATTTGGCATTGATATCAAAGTGTTGCCACCATATAATTTTTCAACCGGATGTACAGGACAAAGAGTAGAACACCAACCACTTTTCCAGTCATAAACAAAACCCATACTAAACCCAACAGTTACTGCAATAAACAAAAGCCAGGCGGTTGCCATTCCATCGTTATTAAATATGGCATGCCGTAAGGGAACAACCGCATACAGAACAAGTATAGAAACCAATTGCAATTTTGCCTGTGTTCGTACACTTATTTTCATCTTCAATGAAAGATCAAAATGCCTTGGTAATAAATTGGTGATCGCTATTGGGCAAACATTTCGCCATAAGCCGGCAGCTACCACAAACAATGCAGGTGCTATAGGAATTAAGATATTCCAGAATACTAATAAACCAATGGAAGGGAAATAAATAAGACTTAAAAAAATAGCAAGGCCAACCAGCCAAACCACAAATTGAACAACTCTCCAAATGGTTACAGAACGGGCAGATAATTGATTGCCCGATTTAAAAGGCGTATTAGCAGCGATCATAATCACAATTTTACAGACGGCTGCAATTTATTTGAAGCAACAGAGTTAAACCATGATTTAGGTCATGTGAGAGAGGATTCGCGTATTTTTCCAAGCATGGAGAACATGCGTTCGCAGCGTTTTTGCAAAGAATTGTTACTCTGCGAAAATGCCCCGTTCATTGCAGCCCTGCAGTTGGAAAAAATTTGATCTGTATAACATAAAACAAATACATCATATATAAACTCGGATCAAATTCTTCATTTTTTTATTAAAAAACAATCAAAAATCTTGCTTATCATCCCAATAACCCTTCATTTCTGAAATAATTTCACTAAAATGAGCATTGGAAAGTTAATTTAGTGTTACCATGACAGCAGAGCAACAGAGGCTAAAAGTAAATGCAACAAAGAAGATTCCTTTAGAACAGTGGGGGCCCTATTTATCAGAAAGACAATGGGGTACTGTTCGCGAAGATTACAGTGAAAATGGGGATGCGTGGAATTATGTTCCTTTTAATCATTCTCATTCCCGGGCCTACCGTTGGGGAGAAGACGGCTTGGGCGGGATCTCCGATTTTTTTGGCAATCTCTGTTTTGCCATTTCACTCTGGAACGGGAAGGATGCTATTTTAAAAGAACGATTATTTGGACTTGGAAATAATGAAGGCAACCATGGAGAAGATGTAAAGGAGTTATATTATTATTTAGACAATGTGCCTTCGCATTATTACATGAAGATGTTGTACAAGTATCCGCAACAGAAATTTCCTTATGAAGAGCTGATCAGTAAAAACAAAAAACGAAGTAAGCAGGAAACGGAATATGAAATCTTAGACACCGGCATTTTTGATAACAACGAATATTTTGATGTTTACATTACCTATGCCAAGATCAATAAAAAAGATATTGGTATTAAAATAGAGATTGTAAACCGTGGTACCAAAGCGGCACCCATTACGGTTTTACCAACACTCTGGTTCTTTAACCGCTGGCAATCGCGCGGTGCTGATAAAAAACCTTTTATCAAAGCCTTCGATAAGGAGAATAAGGTAAAAGCGGTACATGAAAGAATGGGCGCCTATTATCTCTACTACCAAAAACCGGATGATGTTTTTTTTACTGAGAACGAAACCAATACCGAAAAATTATTCGGGAAAAAGAATGAATCTGTGTTTGTGAAAGATGCTTTTCATGATGCCGTCATTCAAAATAAAAACATACCGGCACTGCGTGAGAAAAAAAGCGGAACCAAATTTTCTCCTGTTTACAAATGCAATATTGCCGGTGGCGAAACCAAAACCATTCTGCTTCGTTTGAGTGATGTGATCATGGAATCGCCTTTCACCAAAGGGTTTACGGATATTTTTGAACAAAGAAAACAGGAAGCCACCGAATTCTACGATGAAACCCTGCCACTAAATATTTCTGATGATCAGAAAAATATTCAACGTCAGGCACTGGCCGGTTTACTTTGGAGTAAGCAATATTATTATTATGATATTGAACGCTGGTTAACTGAGCCGGATGGCATTGCGCATGTTGGAGAAGAGCGTAACAAAGGCCGTAACCATGACTGGTTACATCTGAAAAATCAGGACATTATTTTAATGCCCGATAAATGGGAATATCCCTGGTATGCTGCGTGGGACCTTGCTTTTCATTGTGTTCCCATGGCAATGATCGATCCAACATTTGCCAAACACCAGATCTCACTGGTAATGCGCGAATGGTATATGAAACCCGATGGGCAATTACCTGCTTACGAATGGAATTTCAGTGACGTAAATCCACCGGTGCATGCATGGTCGGCATTACAGGTTTATCAGATCGAAAAAAACAAAACCGGAAAGGGCGATATCAGTTTTCTGAAAAAAGTATTTCATAAACTCATCATCAATTTTACCTGGTGGATCAACCGTAAAGACCCTAATGGCAACAATATCTTTGAAGGGGGGTTTTTAGGATTGGATAATATTGGCGTATTCAACCGCAGCATCCAATTACACAGCGAAGCAAAACTGGAGCAGGCCGATGGTACCAGCTGGATGGGAATGTATGCATTGAACCTGATGGATATGGCTATTGAAATTGCCATGGAAGATGATGCATTTGAAGACAGTGCCACCAAATTCTTTGAACATTTTGTACTAATAGCCGAAGCCCTTAACCAGCTTGGCATGTGGAATGAAGAGGACCAGTTCTTTTATGATAAACTGGGTCTGCCCGATAATACCACATTGCAATTGCGCATTCAATCGATCGTGGGTTTAACATCCTTGTTTGCGGTATCGGTGATCAATAAAAAAGTATTGAATAAACTGCAGGACTTTACCAAACGCATCAGTTGGTTTGAGCAATACCGCATTAAGAATAAAAAATTCTGGCCAAATGAAGAAGTAGCAGATGAAGACCTGATCCTCATCTCTCTCATCCCAAAAAATAAACTAACGGCTTTATTAAAAAGGTTATTGAGTGAAACAGAATTTTTATCGGAAGGGGGTATCAGGGCCTTATCTAAATACCACGAAAAAAATCCTTATTCAGTAACCATCGAAGGCCATTTATATTCCATTCAATATGATCCGGGCGATTCTACTTCTGATTTTTTTGGCGGTAACAGCAACTGGCGCGGACCCGTATGGATGCCCATCAATTATCTCATCATTAAAAGCATCAAAAAATTTGGAGAGTTTTACGGGCCTTCATTCAGTATTGAATACCCAACCGGTTCGGGTATTTATATGGAGCTGGGCCAAATAGCCAGTGAATTATCCAAACGTGTGATCAGTTTATTTGAACTGGATGAGAATAACCACCGCAAACTACATGGTGATGAGAATGGATTTTACAGCAAACCAGAGAACAAAGACCTTGTTCTGTTCTATGAATATTTCCATGGTGATAATGGAAGCGGCCTCGGCGCCAGTCACCAAAGCGGCTGGACAAGTTTGATTGCCCAGCTGATTGGGGATACAACTACAACGATTGAGGAATAGTGAATGGGCAATGGTGAATGGTGAATAGGGTGAATAGGTATAATGACTATTTCATCCAAATTCACCATTCACCATTGCCCATTCACACCCTTACAACCCGGCTTTTATACCCCTTAACCCCCTCATTCTCAGATAAACATGACCAAAATCATTTCGCGGGCTGACGAAGGTTATAAACCCGGGTATCCGGACAAAATAAATTTGTAAAAAGGATAATGGTGTTTTTAAAACCTAGAAAAAAAGAGCCGTTGGTGCTAAACTCCGATTCACTTGTGGATCAGTTCAGGCATGAGAATGATACCTGGAAGCGGGTGCTCAGCTTTTTGACGGAAGAGAACGTGATCCTTAAGAACCGTCTTTCTGAAATTTTACAGAGTAAGGAAGAATGCAATAATGACTTTCTGGAACAGGTAGAATATTTTCAAAATAATTTTCTGAAACAGGATGAGATCATTGGTTTTTTGAGGATGGAAGTAAGCGAGCAAACGTTTTTACTTGTTGAATCACTGATGAATAATCCGGAAGAATTAAAGCAGGTTCAAAAGAAACAAAAGCAACTTCGAGAAGAATTGGAAAATGCAGAACGCAATTTCAATAAACTCAAATTCGAGTTTAATAATTACCTCAGTCAGGCATTATAAAAAATTAAAACACATAGAAACATAGGTTAAAGCCAAGGGCATATAGAACGATTACTATGTGAACTTTGTATTAACCTATGACCCTATGTGTTTCAAAAAAAATTAATTAATCAGCTGCTCCAGCTTAGGGATATTCAACAGGGTAATACCACCATCTTTTATCTCAATCAGTTTTTCGCTTTTAAAATCGCTTAAGGTGCGTATCAATGATTCTGTGGCAGCGCCGGCAATGGTAGCAAGGTTTTCGCGGCTGATATCAATAGAAAATTTTTCGTTGTTACCGGTATTGTATTTATGATAGATCATCAGCAGCGCATCGGCTACTTTTTTACGGAGAGAGTTGTAGGCAAGGCCTAATAATTGTTTTTCTTTATCTGCAATATTTTTAGCAAGGATCTGGATGAATTTCTTGCTTACTTCCTTATTGTTATTGATCAGTTGTTCAAATTCTTCCTTGGGAATGATGGCCAGTTCAGTTTCTTCAATAGCTTCGGCAGATTCTTTGTGATTGGTGTTTTCGAGCATGGCCAGATAACCCAGAAAATCTCCTTCGGCATAAAGATCAATTACCAGTTCCTTTCCATCATCGTTTGTTTTAAAGGTCTTTACCTTGCCTCTTAATATATAATATAGGTTGGTAGACCGGTTTCCTTCAGAATAAATGATCTGTTTCTTTTTAAAAGCATTTGTATTGCGTCCACTGGCCAGCTCTTCGAGGAGCTGTGTTCCGCTGGCTGTTTTGATCAGTTCTTTAAAGCCATCCATCCCCCCTTTAAATTCTTCTTTTAATAAAGCCACTTTTTTCAAACGGCCTTCAACGGCTTTCAGTAGTTCAGTGCCATCAAATGGTTTGGTTATATAATCATCGGCACCTAATTCCATCCCTCTTCTAAAATCTGAGCGCTCTGTTTTAGCGGTTAAAAAAATAAAAGGGGTGTTTTGTGTTGTTGGATTGTTTTGTAGCATGTGTAAAACACCATATCCATCCAATACTGGCATCATAATATCACAGATGATCAGATCGGGGTTCTCCTGCAGCGCCGATTCTACTCCCAGTTTGCCATTGGCGGCAGTAAATACCTCGTAATTGGCCAATTCCAATATTTCGGCGGTATTATCGCGTATGTCGTCATTATCTTCTATCAGCAAAATCTTTTTCATGGTGTTGGTTTATCCGGCATTTAAAATAAAATTAATGCTTTGTGCTGTAAAAAAGTTTTGTGTGTTGATAAAATCTGGGGGGAGGGCTGATTATGCATTTAACCGCAAAGATTCGAAGACGCAAAGTAACACAAAGATTTTCCCGATAATTTACCCCGCCATCCTCAGCGCCCGGCGTCTTTGCGGTTAAATAATACTATTTAGAAAAAACACCGTTTGTAAAACCTTATTCATTCACCAGATCAAACTGTAAAATAAACTCAGTACCCTTTTCCAGTTCACTTTCGCAGGATACTTTTCCGTTCATGAGTTCTGCATATTTCTGAACAATGTGAAGCCCGAGGCCGGTTCCCTGTATGGCGGTTACATTGGTACCCCGGAAAAAACGTTCAAACAAATGTTGCTGGTCTTCTTTTCCAATACCCAGTCCCTCATCTTTTACCCTGAATTCCAATCCGTTTGCAGAACTGCTGGTTTGAATCGTAATAGTAGAATTTTCTGGAGAAAATTTAATGGCATTTGATAAAAGGTTCATGGCAATATGTTTCAGCAGTGACGGATCGAGCCAGATTTTTTCTGCTCCGATATGCTGATATACCATTTGCTGCCCCTTTTTCAATATCGTACTCAATTCGTTAATGATGCTTTTAATATGATCATTGATATTAAAATTCGTGAATTTTGCCGCGATCTTTCCTTCTTCAATTTTGCCAACACTTAAAAAATCGTTCAATATATCGGTAAGTGTGGTTACGGCAGAAACCACCCGATCAATGTGCTTTTCACGTTTGAGCTGGTCTTCTGTTTTAGTATATTTCTGTAACAGATAAATGGATGACAGAATGGTACTCAACGGCGTACGAAACTCATGCGATGCCATTGAAACAAAACGGGATTTCAGTTCATTCAGTTCTTTTTCTTTTTCAAGTGATTTTCTGAGTTCGGCTTCTACTTCCTCCGTTTCTTCAATCTGTTTTTCCAGTTTGGTAATCGTAAGTGCGAGTTCGTCTGTTCTTTCCACTACTTTCTGCTCCAGTTCCGCATTTAGCTTTTTAATTTCTTCTTCGGCTTTTTTACGAATAGTAATATCATTGATGAAAGCGATCACAAAGGTCTCATCATCAGCCTTATACATACCCAGACTTACTTCTACCGGAAATTCTGTACCATCTTTTTTAATTGCAAACAGGTCCATTCCAATACCCATGGGCCTGTTTTCCTGATTGGCATAATAGCGTTGCTGGTGGCCATGGTGCCTTTCATGAAAACGGGAAGGAATAAAGGTTTCAATTCGCTTTCCCTTTACTTCAGAAAAATCATATTCAAATAACTGTATCGCAAAAGGGTTCATTAAAACGATCTCCTGCTTTTGGTTTACAATGATCACTCCAATTGAAGCGTGGTCAAGTAGGGCACCAAATCGTTTCTTTTCGTTCTCCAGTCTTTCTTCTGCTTTTTTGGCCCGGTCAATTTCAACAATTTGTACCAGTAAATAATCAGTGCTTTTGGTTTTAAAATGGTTTAACTGCAAATACCCCCAAAACGATTTGCCATCTTTCTTTACAAATTCTTCTTCTACTGAAAAAAAACCTTTTTCGCCTATTCCTTTGTTCAGTTCATTGAGGGTAAAGGACTGCTGAGATTTTTTACGAAGAGATGGGGCATGTACGCCAATCATTTCCAGTGGTTTCTCATACCCAAACAAGACGGCACCCATATCGTTTACAAAAACAAATTTCCGGTCATCTTCACGCACCACGCCAATAAAATCAAAAGTGCTTTTTGAGATTACGTTTAACAGCGCTTCCTGAAACCCGGGAGCATTATGTAAAAAGGACTGAGGCATGTTGGAATCTTAAATCATGCGTAAATTAATTTAATATGTTGGATTAGGGAGAGGTTTCCTTTGGATTTGTTACCGTTTAACATGTTAAATGAGTTGAAATTCGTTTTAGCCACAGATGCACAGATTTTCACAGATAAATCAGAATAAGTAACCATGAAATTTTGTTTAGGTTAGTTGGTGGTGTATCGGTTTGAAAATATATGCAACGCAATTATTTAGCCGCAGATTCGCAGATTTACACCTATAATCTGCGAATCTGCGGCTAAATAATCATTTTAAATTAAGGCCTCACTAAAACTATTAACCTGATTTATTTTGCAGACATACTTTTGTCTGAGCATTTGTAGCAAAAAAAAAACTTGAAATATTTCTGCAGGCGTCTATTAAAAAGAAAGTCGGATTTTTCCTACCTTCCCTTCTTAACCGGCAATAAGCATAGCTGTATGACCAAACAGGAACTCTTACACGAATTACTACACGAAACCCTTATTGCCCTGCAACCATCAGGTATTCATGGGATTGGCGTTTTTGCCATCTGTGATATTCCAAAAGGTTTCAGGCAGCTGTTCTCTAAAAACAATACCGGGTGGATTGAATTAAGTTTTGCAGAAACTGAACAATTGCCCCTTCCTGTAAAAGAATTGATTGAAACCTATTACTTATATGATGCGGAAAAATATTTTATCCCCGATCATGGATGTAAAGTAATGGATATGGCCAATTACCTCAATCATTCTAGCACACCCAATATTATTTCTGTGAATGATGGCGAATATTTTGAAACCATTCGCGAAATTAAAAAAGGGGAAGAGTTGCTGGTGAATTATGGGGAGATTGTTGATGGAGTGGAAGAGTATCGATAATGTTTTTTTGAAACACATAGGGTCATAGGTCAAAGCCAAGGGCAGATAGAATGAATACTATGTGACTTTTTGCTTAACCTATGTCCCTATGTGTTTCAAAACTCGCTTCAATATAAACCCTGATCCCATGTCTTAGCAGAACAAAGAATCCTTACCTTTAAAACAACATCTGCTAATATGAAACCCAAAACTCCCACTCAAAAAAGCAGGCGGCAATTCCTGCAAAACACCGCTGCTATTGTTGCAGGATTTTCGATTGTTCCCCGCCATGTATTGGGCAGAGGTTTTATTCCACCCAGTGATCAGCTAACCAAAGGCATTATTGGTGTAGGTGGTATGGGGCGCGGACACATTCCTTATGCAGGAACAAGGGTGGTAGCCATTTGTGATGTAGATAAAAATCATCTACAAAGTGCTGAGCAGTTAATAGGTGGTGGTGTGAAAACCTTTCATGATCATCGCGAACTGATCGCATTACCGGAAGTAGATATCGTTCATATTGCCACACCTCCACACTGGCACGGCATCATGGCCATTGAAGCTGCCCGTGCAGGAAAAGATATCTGGTGCGAAAAACCCATGACACGTACCATTGGTGAAGGCAAACGTGTTGTGGAAGCCGTTAAACAATATGGCCGTATGTTTCGACTAAATACCTGGTTTCGTTTCTCTGATAATTTTTATGGGATGAATACGACGGTAAAACCCATTAAAAAATTGGTTGAGTCTGGTTTACTGGGTTGGCCCCTTACAGTTACGGTTAGCAAGACCACCGGCTTCGACTGGAAATTTTACTGGGTAGGAAAAACACAATTGGAAACACAGGCCGTGCCGGCAGAACTCGATTACGACAGGTGGCTGGGGCCCGCTCCTTTCAAACCTTACAATGCACATCGTGTTCATCAAACATTTCGTGGTTATTGGGATTATGATGGGGGTGGTTTGGGAGATATGGGCCAGCACTATATCGATCCCATTCAATATTTTTTGGGGAAGGATGAAACAAGCCCGGTGTTAATAGAAGTTGATGCCGAGCAACAACATCCGGATGCCTGTGGCACTTTCAGAAAGATCACATTTACTTATGAAGATGGGTGTAAAATTATTTTAGATGGTGAAGCCAAAGATCCTGATGCTGCATATATAGTAGGACCGAAAGGAAAATTATTTGCAGGATTTAAATCTGATATTCCTAATCTTAAAGAAAAACTGGCATTGATGCCGGATCCTGAACCGCAGGTTACCAATTTTCTGGATTCAGTAAAATACAGAATACCGTTTGCTTTGAATGAATCGAATGGGTTCCGCTCCTGTACCATTATTAATTTAGGAAAGATCGCATTGCAGCTGGGCCGCACACTTAAGTTTGACCCGGTAACGCAGGATTTTATCAACGATTCAGAAGCCAGCCGAATGATCAATCCGGCTATGCGGGCACCGTGGAATATTTAAAAAGGTTGTATTGTTAACAGCAGATTTAATATCGATTATTTTTTTCACCGCAGAGGGGCGGAGAACGGAGAGGCTTCGCAGAGACCTATTTCTCTGCGCTAACTCTGCGAACTCATGTTCTCTGCGATGAAAAAAAATCAACACAACAGGTTTTTCCAAATTCAAAGAAATTTTTCAATAGTCAATACTTCTCATGAAAAAAACAATCCTCTCTTTTCTGATCGTATTACTTACCATCGGTCAGCTATCTGCACAAAAAGAAGTGGTAACACAAACCATTAGTGTATTCCCCTACCAAAGAACAGCCGATGCAGATGCTGCTATCAAAACCATGCAATCATGGAATAAAAATAACTGGGGCATTTTATTATCTATGTTGGATGATGATTCGCTTAAACTAAAAGCATCCTATGCAGTAAGTGCCTGTGTAAACCAATCAGCCAATATTCCTGAAAAGAAAAGATCGATCGCTAATACACTTTCTGCAGAATTAAGTTCACTAAAAACTTATTATGCAAAAGAACTCATCATTAAAAACCTCGGATTATTGGGAGATGAAAGTGCAGTAAAACCACTATCACAATTATTAACCGATGAAACACTCGCAGATAATGCAGCCAGAGCATTGGCAGCCATTCATTCAAACGGTTCTATCGCAGCATTAAAAAAAGCATTGGCTGTTGCAAAAGATCCGCAAAAGAAAAATATTCAATCCGCTTTGGATAATGTAAACAAAGCTCTTCCACAAATAAAAGTTGTAGCAGCAAAAGATATTTTTGTACAAAACCCGGTGCAAACTTTACTCACATTAGAAAATCAGATGGATGCAGCAAAAAATCCTGTTCAGAAAAAAAGTATTCTTGCAGCAGCATCGCACATTCCCGGTATCAATGCCTTTTTATTTGTAAGCAAATTTCTAAACGATGCAGAACTCGCCAACGATGCGGCACCTATTTGTACAAGACTTGCAATAGCTGATAAAAATATTTACGGCCCAGTAGTTCGTGAAGCATTAGAGAAAGCAAGCAAACTCATCAAAGGTGAAGACAGTGCGATACTCGTAAAAAAATTAACT
>CANBSW010000035.1 GCA_947372235.1 Chitinophagaceae bacterium
CATAGTGAGGCATTGGGGTTTGAGGAATTGATTGCGTTGATGGAATCACATTTGGCGGAGGATGGGTTGTTTGCGGTACTTTTACCTTATCACAGAAAAGATCATTTTATTAAAATGGCTTTGAAGAATGATTATTTTCTGGTGGAAGAAGTGTCTGTTAAACAAACATCATCACATCCTTTTTTCAGATCAATGCTTTTGTTTGGGAGGGTTGCTGTTACTGCATTACAATCAACTATTATTATTCGTGAGGGGGAACAATATTCGGAAGCGTTTACGGATTTGTTGCAGGACTATTATTTAAAACTGTGAATTTATTGCCACAGATGACACAGATTAACACAGATTTTTTTTGCCGCAGATTAGTTTTAAATAAATCTGCGAATCTGCGGCAAAAAAAGCTCTGCAAAATCAATGTGCTGCATAATCCGTCAGATATTCGAATAGCATAGTTAGTTTTCCTGATTGTAAAATGGTTGCACGTTCAATAGTAGGGCTAGTACCTTTTCTGATATCATCCAACACATATTTGATCAACTGCTCCCCAAAATAGCGGCTGGCATCGCGCGGTAATTCATTGGGGAGATTGCCTACGGCCATAACATCTACACCGGTATTCAAATATGCCGCAGTCTTCACTCCACTCATTTTATCAACGCCATAAATGGGATAATCAATAGTAGCATCGCCAAGGTTACAGGGGATGCTGCCATTCTTGTCATCGGTAATATCTGCAATGGTTTGTATTCGAAAGTTTGGTTGTTGCAGGGTTTCCATCGTAAATAAACGGGGAATGTTTTGCTCCCAATAAATCCCATTCATTAGTATATCTGTGTGCTCACAAAACTCTTCAAATACACAACGGTATTGATCTGCATTGGCATGAAAATCTTCCCGATTATATTTACCGGTTTCTTTATGACGATACAGATCCGATCCCTTCAAATGCACATATACGGGATACGTAAATTCACGACTCAGGTATTCTTCGGGTTCCACTTCCTGTACATCCATCAAATTCATGATCTCTAAAATGCCGTGCGCCACACGGCCACTGCCGGTAACAGCGATCTTTATATTAGGCAGTTTCAATCCAAAATAAGTATGGATCAATTCCCTGTAATCCTTCACTTCAGCCACACGTCCTAGATGATAGGCACCGGTTCTGTTTCCAAACGCCATAATGCCATTGTGTGCCCCCACAATGCCCGCAAAAAATCCAAAGCCGATGATGCGCTGACCATCTTCATGTTCCAGGCATTCATAATCTATCAGGGTAATATTTTTATCCATCATCCTATGCATCATTGCCTGATTATACGGTTGTTTTTTCTTGGTATGGGAGAAGAAAAGGTATTTTTTATCAGCCAATAACATTGAAACCGGGACTTCTTTAATACCCAGCAACAAATTGCAGGCACTGAGATCATTCGTAACTTCTATCCCGGCCTGTTCATATTCTTCATCTGTAAAACAGCGGTGGGCCGAGCTTTGCACCAATATCCTGATATCCGTAAAATGCTTCACCAGCCACTTACACTGCGACGGAATCAAAGCCACCCGGTTATCCGCCGGAATTTTTCCTTCTCTAATAAGTCCGATGGTAAGCATTGCCGTAGTTTTGTTCAAAGTAAAAGATTGGGAAAGGGCAATTATTAATTAAAAATTAATAATTAGTAATTAATAATTGAAAACCACCTTTGAAGTATTAAAAGTACTTAACCTGATCAACTACTAATTACTAATTATTAATTTCTAATTCCTAATTAACCTCCGTGACCTACTTCGACCTCTACTCCCTCCCCATCTCTCTCCAGCCCGACCAGGCTTTGGTGAAGAAGAAATTTTATGAACTGAGCCGCCAGTTTCATCCGGATTTTCATGGGCAGGCTACGGAAGAAGAACAGGCGGAGATGCTGGAGAAATCATCGATGGTGAATATGGCGTTTAAAGTATTTCAGCACCCCGACGAAACCATAAAATATGTTCTGCAATTAAAAGGGTTGTTGCAGGACGATGAAAAATACCAGTTATCCCCCGATTTTCTGATGGAAATGATGGACCTGAATGAAGAGGCCTCCGACGTATCAGAACAGGCAGATGTAGACCGGCTAACCCAAACCATTCACAACCTACAAAAACAGAGCTATGAACCTGTGGAAACGATTGTGGCAAATTATCAGGAAGGTATTACTACCGAAAAAGAATTGCTGCAAGTAAAAGAGTATTATTTCAGGAAGAAATACCTTGACCGGATTTTGGAGGGGTTGATGTAAAATGATCAGCACAAAAAAAGCAGCTATACTTTGTATAACTGCTTTGATCAAGTGCCCAGAACAGGAATCGAACCTGCACTACCTTGCGATAACCAGATTTTGAGTCTAGCGCGTCTACCAATTCCGCCATCTGGGCGTGTAGAAGTGGGCTGCAATATTACTATATCGCTTTAATTCAACCAAAGTTTTTTTCCTACCCGGCAATGTCTTGGCTCACCCATCATACTGCTCCAAAAAAAGCCGCGTATTCATTGTTTGTCAATGTGATTAAGTTTAGAAGATTTCACGCCAAGAAACATTCATCCGGCTTTTGTGATCAGTAAATGTGTGAATTGTGTAACTTATTTAAAAAAGTCTATAAGTATTTTCCATACAAGATGGTTCATCTTGCGTATGGTAATCTGCCTGTGGTGGATATTTTTAATAATAGGTTAAGGAAGCTTCTCACAATAGGTTTCAAGAATTGACTATGATTGCTAATCAACTAAATGCTCCGCTTAACATTCTCCTTGCAGACGACGATAAAGATGATCGTTTCTTTTTTACGAAAGCATTACAGGAATTCTCCATTGCTACTGATATTAATACTGTTAATGACGGAGAGCAGCTAATGGATTATCTGGCTGAGAATACAGAAAATATTCCGGATATACTTTTCCTTGACTTAAACATGCCCCGCAAAAATGGGTTTGAATGTTTATTAGAGCTAAAAGGGAGTTTACTGCTAAGCTCTATTTACGTTATTATGTTTTCCACTTCATACCCCCGGGATGAGAATTATGAGACGGACATGATAAAAAGGCTCTATAAGATGGGGGCACAGGATTACATTCGCAAGCCAGGTGATTTTGCACAACTTAAACAGGTTATTCACCTTGCTATTACTAAGGCAATAGAAATAAAATTACATATCGCTCAGGAAAAGATTTTGTAATCAAGGCACATTCTACGAAGCAGGCTTAAATAGTAAAAAATGATTTCAACACAACCCATTAAAGGCAATTTGAAACCACTTAAAATTTTGCTTGCTGATGACGACAAAGATGACCGTCTTTTTTTTAGTATGGCTTTAAAGGAAATAACCATTCCCACTAAACTTACAACTGTTGTGGATGGAGAGAAACTGATGGACTACCTTTCTGAAAATACTGATCAGCTTCCTGATGTAATTTTTCTCGACATCAATATGCCCCGCAAAAACGGCATTGAATGTTTAACTGAGATAAAACAAAATAAAAAGTTGAAAGATCTTCCTTTGATTATGTTCTCAACATCTAACTCAAGGGATAAGATAGGCATGGTCTTCAAAAACGGTGCAGATGTTTATATTCACAAACCCAGTGATTTTTCGCAGCTCAAGCAGGTTATTTCCCATGCGCTTCCGATTGCAGTAGAAAATATGTTCTCAAATGGCTCATTGAAGTATATTCTTAACGCATGAATGAAAAACAATTGAATATTTTGCTTGCTGATGACGACAAAGATGACCGTCTTTTTTTTAGTATGGCTTTGGAGGCATTAACCATTCCCACTATGCTTGCAACCGTTGTAGATGGAGAAAAATTAATGGCTTACCTTTCTGAAAATACACAGCAACTTCCTGATGTTATTTTTCTTGATTTAAATATGCCCCGCAAAAATGGTTTCGAATGTTTATCAGAAATAAAGCTCAACCCAAAATTGAATCAGCTTCCTGTAATAATATTCTCCACTTCCTTTGAACAGGAGGTAGTTAACATGCTTTACAAAAACGGAGCGAAATATTTTATTCGCAAACCTTCCGAATTTTTACAATTCAAAAAAATAATTCAACAAACATTTACACTTATATCGCAGGAAAACAGGCAGAAACCAAGCAGAGAAAATTTTGTGCTCACCGTTCAAACCAGTTAGATTTATTTAGTTATACCAGGCGGGCAAAGACATATAAGTTTGAAGAGAGATAAGCCCGCATAAAGCAGGGTATTACTGATAATGCAGGGTTTTGCAAACTCATCTGACAGGCTATTAACCAATGAGATTATTTGCTTTATTTTAAAACAACCAAATTTATCTGATATAAAATGGCTATTATAAAAAAAACGGATGAGGAAGAGTTACTGATTGCTCACAAAGAACTTGCCTTTCAAAAAGAAGAGAAAGAAAAACTGGCCGGGGAGTTAATTATTGCCCGTAAAGAATTGGCTTTTCAAAAAGAAGAGAAAGGAAAACGTGCCGCAGAGTTAGGCATTGCCAATATAGAATTGGCTTACCAGGATGATGAGAAAGGAAAACGTGCCGCAGAGTTAGGTATTGCCAATATAGAATTGGCTTTTCAGGATGAAGAAAAAGAAAAACGGGCAGCAGAGTTAGGTATTGCCAATATAGAATTGGCTTTTCAGGATGATGAAAAAGGAAAACGGGCAGCAGAGTTAGGTATTGCCAACAAAGAATTGGCTTTTCAAAATGAAGAAAAAGAAAAACGAGCAGCAGAGTTAAGTATTGCCAACAAAGAATTGGCTTTTCAGAACGATGAGAAAGAAAAGCGTGCGGCAGAGTTAGGTATCGCCAATAAAGAGTTGCTTTTTCAAAATGAAGAAAAAGAAAAACGGGCCGCAGAGTTAGGCATCGCCAATAAAGAGTTGCTCTTTCAAAATGAAGAAAAAGAAAAACGTGCAGCAGAGTTAGGCATTGCCAATGAAGAACTGCTCTTCCAAAATGAAGAAAAAGAAAAACGGGCGGCAGAGTTAGGCATTGCCAACAAAGAATTGGCTTTTCAAAACGATGAGAAAGAAAAACGTGCTGCAGAGTTAAGTATTGCTAACGAAGAATTGGCTTTTCAAAATGAAGATAAAGAAAAACGTGCTGCCGAATTAATTATTGCCAACAAAGAATTGTCTTTTCAAAATGAAGAAAAAGAAAAACGGGCCGCAGAATTAATTATTGCCAATAAAGAATTGGCTTTTCAGAATGAAGAAAAAGAAAAACGGGCCGCAGAGTTAATCATTGCTAACAAAGAGTTGTTGGCATTCACCTATATTTCAAGTCACGATTTGCAGGAGCCATTGCGTAAAATACAAACCTTCGTTACCATTATACTTGAAAATGAAAATGAAAATTTATCAGAGAACGGTAAATATAATTTTCAGCGAATGCAATTGGCGGCCGGCAGAATGCAATTGCTTATTGATGATCTACTGGCCTTCTCGCGGGTTGCCACTACAGAACTAAAGTTTGAAAAAACCGAACTTACTGTAATCATTGAAGAAGTAAAAACTGAATTGAAAGATACCATTCAGGAAAAACACGCAACCATCGAAGCCATCGAAATTGGTTCTGCCAATATTATCGCTTTTCAGTTTCGTCAGCTTATGTATAACCTTATCAGCAATGCTCTTAAGTTTTCAAATCCCGATATAGCATCACACATAATAATAGACAGTAAAATTGTAAAAGGCGATAAATTAAATAATGAAAAACTTTCGCCAGAAAAGAATTATTGCCATATCACCGTTACAGATAATGGCATAGGATTTGAACCCCAGTTCAGTGACCGCATTTTTGAAGTGTTTCAGAAATTGCACGGCAAAGAAGTATATACCGGCACGGGAATCGGCCTTGCCATAGTAAAAAAAATAGTAGAGAACCACAATGGCATTATTACTGCAACAAGTGAATTAAGCAAGGGCGCACGTTTTGATATTTATATTCCGGCAGCATAAAAAAACTAAACAGAATAGAAATATTGGATAAAATAAATCTATCCGGATATCCTGCAGTGATGCCGGTTGCGGCAGTTATGCATTTAAAACGGGTATTCCCTTGCATACTGAGGCAATCCTATGTTGAATACTCAATCCGCAGTTCAGGTTTGCTGTTTGTGAGGATATTACTGCCCAATTCCTAAAACCTACTTATTTAAGGTCAACTATATAGTGTATCTTTAAATGGTCTACTATCTATTCTTCCTTTCTATTATAAGAATCTTAAAAATGGTGTCGGAATTTTCGAATGCCTGCATTCGGGGATGGATGATAAAAAATGTTCTTTAAAACGAACTAAAAAAAGCAAATAGTTGTAGAAATGAAATTAATAATCTCTTTTAAAGATAAAAGAAAGCTAACTCATTTCCACATTGGTGCATAGTAAATATTTCGCAGGCGCAAATGATTTTTTTGATAAAGAGCGATGTAATATAATTCAACAATGAAAGCAACTAAGGTAAAATCTGAAATAACCGAGCCAGTCATTAAATCCCCAAACCAATTTCCTGTTGTAGGTATTGGTGCCTCTGCAGGCGGGTTGGATGCTTTCAAGAAATTACTCAAAGCCATACCCGAAGATTCAGGGATGGCGTTTGTGTTGGTACAGCATTTAGACCCAACACACGAAAGCATGTTGCCCGAACTGCTGCAAAAAGTTACCAGCATTCCGGTATTAGAAATTACTGATGATATTAAAGTAGAACCCAATCATATTTATGTTATTCCCAGCAACAAAATGATGGTGGCTACTGATGGCGTTTTACTGCTTGCTGCACGCCCTCCAAAAAGTAAAAACGAACGCAACCTGCCCATTGATCTGTTTTTTACTTCGTTGGCAGAAGTGCATCAGGCATATGCTATTGGAGTGGTTTTATCGGGTACAGCCAGTGATGGAACCTTAGGATTAAAAGCCATTAAAGATCATGGAGGCATCACTTTTGCACAGGACGAAGCATCGGCTGCCTACGAAGGCATGCCACATAGTGCGGCACAGGCAGGTGTGGTTGATTTTATTCTTCCGCCAGAAAAAATACCGCTGAAATTGTTAGAAGTAACCGGCATTATTATTGGAAATGGCGGTGATGAAAAGAACATTCCCCAGCAGGATGAGGAAGTGTTTAAACAAATACTTTCTTTACTCCGTATTCGCAAGGGAACCGATTTTACGTATTACAAACAAACTACTATCCGCAGAAGGATACTTCGCAGAATGGCGCTTAACAAAAACGAAGAACCTGCGGTTTATCTTAAATATTTAAGAGACAATAAAACGGAGCAGGATGTTTTGTACCAGGATATGTTAATTCCGGTAACCACATTTTTCAGGGATCATAAAAGTTTCGACAATTTATGTGAAACGATTTTTCCACTCCTCAAAAAAAACAAAGCAGCCGGTGAACCTATACGGGTATGGGTGGCAGGTTGCAGCACAGGCGAAGAAGCCTACTCTATTGCTATTTGTTTTAAAGAATTTTTAGCCGATAACCAAAGAGTGCAAATTTTTGCCACCGATTTAAGCGAACCCGCTATTACAAAAGCACGAATCGGTATTTATACAAAAAACGAAGTGAATGACGTAACAGCACAGCGGCTGCATGAGTTCTTTACAAAAAACAATGGCAATTATCAGGTAAATAAACAGGTTAGGGATATGTGTGTTTTTGCAATCCATAATTTTTTAAAAGACCCGCCTTTTGGCAAAATGGATTTTATAAGTTGCCGCAACGTGCTTATATACATGGAACCCTACTTACAAAAAAAGGCGCTTACCACTTTTCATTATTCATTAAATCCAAAGGGATTTTTATTGCTTGGTAAAACAGAAACCATCAGTGGTGTGCCCGATCTTTTTGCTGCTGCAGCAAAGAATGATAAATTATTTTCGCGTAAAGATGTGCCCGGCAGGTTTATGCATGTGGCAAGTGAGCGTAGCGAACAATATATCAGCAATACCAATGCCAACCCCAACAACGAAATCATCAGAACCGATTTTCAAAAAACGGCTGATGATATTATGCTCCGCAAATACACGCCTGCCGGGGTTGTTGTAAATGAGGCAATGGACATTGTACATTTTCGCGGCAACACCGGCAGCTATTTAGAACAATCGCCCGGCAAACCAAGCCATAATTTATTGCAGATGGCCAAAAACGGTTTGGCATTTGAGCTGCGCAATATTTTGCACAAAGCAAAAAAACAGAAAACACCTGTTATAAAAGAAAATATACCCTTGCTCGTAAATGGCAGTTTGCGCAACATTTCTATCGAAGCCTTACCACTGCCTAACACCATTGAGCCACATTATTTAATTCTCTTTCACGATAATAATTCAATTTCCAATAAGCAATCAACTGCTAACAATAAACAATCAGCAACCGGCAATAAGAAATCAGCAGGAAAAGATGATAAAGATTTACGCATTCAGCAATTAGAGCAGGAGCTTGAGTTAGTTCGTGAAGACATGCGAAGCATTTCGGAAGACCAGGAAGCAGCCAATGAAGAACTGCAAAGTGCCAATGAGGAACTGTTAAGTGGCAGCGAGGAATTGCAGAGTTTAAACGAAGAATTGGAAACCGGTAAAGAAGAACTGCAAAGCACCAACGAAGAACTAACGGTTGTAAACCAGGAAATGATTAGTTTGAATGAACAGGTAACAGCAGCAAGGGATTATTCTGAAGCTATTGTGTCGAACATTCGCGAACCGTTGCTGGTGCTGGATAAAAACCTACGGATAAAAACAGCGAACAATGCTTTTTACAAAACATTCCGTGTAAATGAACTGGAAACAGAAGGCATTTTAATTTATGACCTTGGCAGCAAACAATGGAACATTCCTGCATTGCGGACTTTGCTTGAAAAAATACTTCCTGAAAAATCTGTATTTAATGATTTTGAAGTAACGCATAGCTTTTCAACTATTGGTGAGCGGGTAATGCTGTTGAATGCACGTGAGGTAATCAATAAAAATAGTTTAGAGAAATTGATTTTGCTGTCTATTGAAGATATTACGGAAATAAAGAAAGCAGAACTTGTTTTACGGCATAGCGAAGAGCAATTCAGAGAGATGGCTGAATTAATGCCTCAAAAAGTATGGACCGCAGATACAGAAGGCAATAAAAATTATTTTAACCAGATATGGCTCAGCTATAGTGGATTGCCTTTTGAAGAATTAAAAGACCGGGGATGGGAAAAAGTTATTCACCCCGATGATTTGGAAGAAACTAAAAAACAGTGGCAACTATCTATTAACACAGGGAAAGATTATGAGATCGAAAACAGGTTACTCAGAAAAGACGGAAAATATTTATGGCATCTTACACGGGCAATAGCTTTAAAAGATAATGAGGGCAAAACAAAAATCTGGATAGGCTCTAAAACAGAAATACAGGAACAGAGAGAGCGAAAAGAAGAATTGGAAAAAGCGAAAATTAATGCCGAGCAAAAAACACAAATAGCAGAAGATGCAGTAAAAGCAAAACAACAATTTTTGTCGAATATGAGCCACGAAATCCGCACGCCTATGAATGCGATCGTTGGGTTTACGAATGTGGTTTTAAAAACAAAATTAGATGAAACACAAAAAGAATACATCAATGCAATTAAAGTGTCGGGAGATGCATTGATCGTTTTAATTAATGATATACTGGATCTTGCTAAAGTAAATGCAGGTAAGATGAGCTTTGAGCAAATGCCGTTTAACTTATCCGATTCCATTTCTACCATGCTTCAGTTATTTGAAACAAAACTCAAGGAAAGGAATTTAGTATTAAGTAAAGAATACGATGCCGGTATTCCTCAGATTGTAGTAGGCGATTCAATGAGGTTGCGCCAGATAATTATAAATCTGATGAGTAATGCGGTAAAGTTTACTTCAGAAGGAAAAATAACGATCAGTGTACGCCTGCTGAAAGAAGATGCAGAAAAAGCAACCATCGAATTTATGCTGACAGATACAGGAATTGGAATTTCTGAAAACAGGTTGGGGCATATTTTTAATGATTTCGAGCAGGCACACAGAGATATCTCCAGTTCTTATGGAGGAACGGGATTAGGTCTTGCCATTGCAAAACAATTAGTAGAACTTCAGGGTGGAACTATTAACGTAACCAGCGAAGTAGGTAAAGGATCTGCTTTTAGTTTTGTACTTAGTTTCGGGAAACCAAATTCTAAAGATCAGTCCGATAATAGTACAATGGAAATAGGAAAGAAACTTACTCCAGTTCAAAATAACTCCACGCCAGCAACTGAAAATAATAATATAAAAGTGTTGATTGTAGAAGACGTGGCGCTCAACCAGCTTTTACTAAAAATAATATTAATGGAATTAGGCTTTGTGATAGATATAGCCAATAATGGAAAAATTGCTATAGAAAAACTGCAAATAAATGTGTATGATATTATTTTGATGGATTTGCAAATGCCGGAAATGAATGGCTTTGAAGCCACCGCATATATTCGTAATGTAATGAATTCTCAAATTCCTATTATTGCACTTACCGCTGATGTAACTACCGCGGATGTTGAAAAATGTAAAGCTGTTGGAATGAATGATTATATATCCAAACCAATTGACGAAAAATTATTATACAGCAAGATCAGTAAATATTTGAACATACCCGGCCATAATTAACCCATTGCTGTAATGAAAAAGAAGTTGTTCAGGAACAACAAAAAAATGTATCCATCTCGATGATATCTTTTAATATGAGCGACCTGAATAGTATTTCATTTGTTTTATTTTGAAAAAGCATTCAATGCAATTGTTGGCTTACCACTAATATCAAATGCGCCTAATCCGTAGTTTTTCCAATTATAGGCTTCAGGCTCCCAATAAAAAACACCCAACCCGTTATCATTGGAAACCGATTTCACTTTGTTGATCAGATCCGTTAAAAAAGAACCGCAAACAGCCGGGGAATTCGCATCCATTCCTACTTCGCAGATCATAACCGGTTTACCATAACGTGAAACCATATCATTGATATTATCATAACACTGTTGATTAAGGGTTTGCCAATTTGTGGCAGATGGATACAATGACATACCGATAATATCCCAATTAGCCGCGTTTGCCTTTAATCCGTCAAACACCCAACGGAAAAGAGAATTATCATACCCATTGGAAATATGAACAATCACTTTTATAGTGGTATCCACAGATTTTACAGCGTTGAATCCGGCATTGATCAGTCGGGCAAAATTAGACATACTGGAAGATGCCCTGCCTGTTTCCCATAACATACCATCATTGGTTTCATTTCCCACCTGCACCCAGGTTGGTATGATGGCATTGGATTTCAGGGTATTTAATATTGTTTGTGTATGCTTATAAACGGAAGTTTCCAGTGTGCCGATATTTTGTCCCGCCCATGATGCGGGTTGAACCTGGTGGCCGGGATCGGCCCATACATCACTATAATGAAAATCGATCATTAATTTCAATCCTGCATTTTTTGCACGAATTGCTTTTGCCAGCAGATCTGCAGTATTACACCAGCCATCAGCAGGGTTTACCCATACCCGCAAACGGATCGCATTCATACCCAGGTTTTTCATCAGTTGAAAACAATCCTGTTGTGCACCATTGGCATCATAAAATTTATATCCTGCCGTTTCCATCTGGGTAACCCAACTGATATCTGCTCCTTTAGCAAAACTAACGGTGGGAATTGGGTTTGTAATTTGTGATGAGACGTTCTGTTTGCCACATCCAACAATCATCAGTACTACTAACAAACGGAAATATGTAAAAACGGTTTTCATTGGATAGTTTTTATTGCTTGTAAGCATGCTGCCTATTTTCAATTTACGAAATGGAACTGAATAAGCTTTCCCCATTAATAAAAAACGTCTCCGGAAATGAAGACGTTTTTTATTGTATGGATTCATAAAACTGATTATTGAATCATATAAGTAAAGTATCCTGAATTATTCAGGAAAAGTGTAACAGTATGCGTTCCGGGTGCCACAGAAAAATTCTTGGTTGGATCGCCGATATTATCACCACCTGATGATAAACTACCGGTTCCACCCGTTTCACCATAATTCAAACCCCAATCGTGATTGGCCCTGAATTTAAATTGGTCGCCCACGGCTGTTGTAATTGTGCCGGACCAGCTGTTGCTGCCTGCATTATAAATCATATCCACATCATTGCTCCATCCGCTGGCAGCAAAACTTCCGATCATACTCCAGGTGGTTTTGGTTGCTGACCAGGTATTGGTTACCGTACTGGCTACTATATGATAGTAACCTCCTGTTGCTACCTGCATATTTCCACCGCTTCCGCTTAATTTTCCCGCGCCGCCATCTCCAAATGAATTATTCCAGTCGGGTGTGGTATTCAATTTGAACTGATAGGTTCCACCTGCGGGTATATTCACATAACCATCATAGTTTCCGTCATTTTTTGGAGAACCTAAAGTTGGCGCAGTAGCAGGAGTCCATCCCTGGTAATCACCGGGAACATACATCAAACCATACAGGCTCACTTTGGTTACCGTAAATGTTCCATGTTGAAAGTCGACCAGTATTTTATACATACCGGTTGCTGCAGGGCCGGGGAAATTTGAAGCCAGATCAGCACCAAAACTTCCACCTGCACTTAAACCGGTGATGGTATTATCCGCTACTGAAAATTTATGTGTCCAGTCGCCATTTACCGGTAATAATAAAAACTGTTGTCCGCCATTCAGAAAAAAGGTTCCCTGGTAGGTAACAGAATCCAGCCTGGTAAATTGCTGGGCCGGAACCGGAACCGGGTTGCCCCAACCGCCCGCAGAAGCACTTCCCACGAGGAATAAAGTTTTGGAAGCCGGTGGTACCACTTTGGGAGGAACCACATAAGGTGTCATTTTTAATGTAAGGGTGTTCGATTTTAACTGCACATTATTATTGCCGTAAGAAGAAGTTACCCTTACATCAACATTATACGGTGTGTTATAGGCAAAGCCAAAGGCCAGCAAAATATTATTAAGTGCTTTGGCGGTTAATGTGGTACTTAAGGTTCCTGTAATCACCAATGTTTGCTCTTTTGAAAAACTACGTCCTGATGAATCTATTTCCAGGATATATTTTGAGGTTGCTGAATCATTGGCATATCCCGGATTGCTCCATGCGAATGTGATGATATTTTTCAATGAATCAGCCGGTACCGGTGTTGTGGTAGTTACACTACTGCTTAATACAGGTGCAGTACCGGTAGGGTAAGATGGCAGGCTGCCCACTTTTTCACACGAAGTGAAAGCGATTGCCAGTATACTTACTGCGAGAATAAGTTTTGATATATATTTCATAATATTTTTTTTATGATTGTTTACAATGCCCCATTATTGTTTGGTTACCGTATATTTTCCCCGCTGAAAATCCACATCTATTTTATAGGTTCCGCTTACTGCCGGCCCGGGGAAATTATCATTCCAATCATATCCAAAATCACCACCTGTTTCAACTGGCGGACTGGCAGTTTTGTTACAGGCAAATTTGTGAGACCAGTCGCCGTTTAACGGAAGAAATAAATATTCCTGGGCTCCGGTTAAAGCAACTGTTAATGTATAAAATGTAGCACTTACCTGTGTAAACTGTTGGGTAGGCACCGGTACCGGGTTATTCCATCCACCTCCGGTTGCACTTCCTACCAGAAAAAGCTTAGCGGTTGATGGCGGAACAACTTTGGGAGGAATGGCATAAGGTGTTACCGTAAACTGCAGCAAATTGGAAACCAGTTTGGTAGCTGTTACCGAATTGATACTGGAAGTTATTCTAACCTGAATTGTATGAGGAGATCCTGCCGTTAATACTAACTGATTCAATAAAAAAGCATTGAACGCAGATTGCGTAAATGTAACGCTGAGATCTTTGCTGATCGACAAAGTTTGCCGGTTAGGATTGCTGAAATTCGCACCCAGGGTATCAATTTCCAATAAATAAGAAACATCCTGTGAGCTTACCCCTGAAGCAAACTGGTAACCGGGGTTGGTCCAGTTAAAAGTTAATGCTGTTAAGCCTGCATTTACATACGACAATGGAATGGTGCTGGACACAGTGGCTGTTAATGCAGGTGCTGTACCTCCATTAAACGTTTCAATGGTCTGATCCTTTTTACAGGATGCAAAAAGAGCTACTCCCACGCCTATGAAAAACAGCTTTTTTAATAATGTTTTCATAATGATTTATTTTATGAGATTTTTTTGATGATTGAATCCGCTAAATGCTATTAATATCCCGTGTTTTGAACAAGGTTTGTGTTAGATGAAATATCAGCTGCAGGTATCGGGTATACTTTCCTGAATGAAGCAACCGATGTGCCGGTTTGAATACCTCCTTTCCAGGGCCATAAATAAGTTCCTTCCACAAACTGGTTAAAGCGGATCAGATCCGTACGGCGGAAACCTTCCCAATAAAGTTCTCGTCCCCTTTCATTTAAGACATCCTGTGCAGTAAGGCTGGACAATGCAGTGGTTTGTGCCCGGGTTCTTAACAGGTTCACATATTGCAACGCAAGTGTGGAGCTACCACCGGTACCACCGCTGGCAACTGCTTCTGCATATACCAGGTACATTTCTGCCAACCGGAATATCGGAAAATCGATATCAGAAAAATCGAGACTTTGTCCAAGACTACCAGACCGTGTAACGTTTCTGAATTTGGTAACCGCATATCCATCAGTAAAAGTGGTAATGCTCGAAATATCCAGGTTCTGACCTGATGTATAGAATTGTGCACGTTTATCACCTGTACCATTAGGGTCTGGGAATAAGCTAATTAACGCCTTGGTTGCACGGTTACCGGACCATCCGCCGCCAATACCATAGGTAAGCGCTGTCATACTTCCGCCAACGGGAGAATGGGTTAAAAATGTTGTACCACCATACCCCTGTGTTTTTAAACCATCATAGTTTACCGTTAAAATAAATTCACTGGTATTCTGGTTATTATCTGCCAGCATTAATTGATTATAATTCGGGATCAATGTATACCCTGCTCCTATTACTTTGGAAGAATAAATGATTGCACTGTCATATTTGTTGGTACCTGTATACACACCGGCATTCAGATACAGGCGTGCCAGTAAAGCCCATTCTGCACCCTGGTCTGCACGGCCATATTGGTTTTGTCTTGCCAAAGCCAAAGATGATTCAATGGATTTTAATTCACCGGTGATATAATTGAAAAGGTCTGCACGTTTGATCTGCGGAGGCAGGATAGATCCCAAAGCATCTTTTTCTGTTACAAATGGAACATTACCAAACAGGTCCATTACAACCGCGTATTGGTAAGCTCTCAAAAACCTCGCTTCAGCGCGATATGTACGGATACTGTCTGCACTGGCACCTGTTATACCTCTCGATGTAAGGTTGGCATCAGATGACTGGTTAATGAAATCATTACATAAAGTGATCTGGTAATAAGAACGGTAATACAATCCCGTAAGGATCGGGTTACTGGCAGACCAATTCATATTATGAAGGTCAGGAACACCGGGATCACCCCAGGCACAAATAGCTTCATCGGTACTCAATTCCTGTGCATTCCAGTAAAGGCGTACAAAATCAGAAGTACCCTCATCAATTCCCTGAACATCTCCGTTTCCGGCAGGGCCCGTATTACCGGTAAGTGCATAGCTTCCATAAACTTTTGCGAATGCCTGTTTATAACCTGCTGCACTGCTATATACGTTAGCTGCAGTGATATCATTCGTAGGAAGAAGGTCTAATTTCTTGGTACAGGATGTAAGACTACCGGTGATGAATCCGGCCGCTAACAATATGTTTAAAATATTTTTTTTCATAATCATATATTTAAAGTTGTTACCTGCAATGGGATTAAAAATTAAGGTTTAAGCCTACTACAAAAGTTCTGGGCCTTGGATAAAAATTATTATCGATTCCACCGTTGATCTCAGGATCCAGCCCTTTGTATTGAGTGATCACAAATACATTCTGCACATTCGCACTCAGGCGTAAAGAAGCTTTATTGTTAAATACTTTCCCTGCATTATAACCTATATTGATATTATCCATTCTCAGGAAAGAAGCATTCTGGACAAAATAATCAGACATATAATAGTTGGTTCCATTACCACTGAAATTTGTATTCAGAACATCCGATGATCCATTATTGATGTAACCGATCGGGTTCAGGATATTACGAATAGTACCTGTACTGGAAGCCACATTATTGTACATATAGTTTCCCAAATTGGCACGTAATACCATACCTGCGGTCCATTTTTTAACTGATACACTGGTACTGAATCCAAAAAATTCTTTGGGATCAGCACTTTTGTATTGAAAGAGATCATTCTGGTTAATGATACCATCCCGGTTAAGATCTGAGAACAGGCCATCAACCAGTTTATTATTTTTATCATACACCTGTTTGAACACATAAAAAGAACCACGGCTGTAACCCACAGAATTGATCAGGATCGTATTTCCTGTACCACCTGAAATACCCCCATACTGTGCACCGGCATATTTAGGATCATTCGAGATTGTAAGCTTGGTGATCTTGTTATGGTTATACGTTGCATTGAAAGCCACATCCCATGTTACATTTTTATTGCGTATGGGTTGAAAATTGATACTGAATTCCACCCCTGTATTCTGCATGCTTCCGATATTCGCAACGATCTGATTGGAGAAATTGGTACCTGCAGATTGTGCAATATTATTCAACAGATCAGTAGTTGTTCTGTTGTAGTATTCGATACTACCGGTTATACGGTTACTTAGAAAACCATAATCAATGGCCACATTTGTTGTAGCGGTCTGCTCCCATTTCCTGTTGTAATAATATCCACCTGGCCTGTACATCTGGTAAAAACTATTTCCTAACTGGTATTGCGCTGTGGCTGTACTCAGGTTGTAATAAGAAATGTAATCATAGTTGCCGATACCATCCTGCTGACCCGTTACACCATACCCTACACGAAGTTTCAGGTCTGAAACAACTGATACATTTTTCAGAAAATCTTCATTCTTCAGTTTCCAGGCAAATGCTCCCGAAGGAAATATTCCCCAACGATTATCCGGGTTGAATTTGGAAGAACCATCCCTGCGGACAGATCCGGTTAAAATATAGCGGTCTTTAAAAGTATACGTTACCCTTCCCAGAAAAGAGATCAGTGTATTTTCCGGTTTATTGAAAAGATAAGTAGGTGTGGAAACAATTGTTCCATCATAAGTAATATCCGGATAATTATAATTGGTGGTAGAATAATCCTGGTATTCATAACCTGCCAATGCTTCAATACGACTGTCTATTGATTTAAGGTCTTTCGCATAGGTCAGGTTGAAGTTTAAATAAGTGTTCTTCTTTGTTTGTTTATACTGAGTATTAACCCCACCATGGAATTTACCAGCAGGATCCTTAAAGCGCTGGTAACTGGATGCGGCACTATCAGGGATCACTTTGGTTCCAGTACCTTGAGACACATCATATCCCACAGTTAATATAGTATGGAGTTCGGGCAGGAAATGAACTTTATAATCGATCACTGCATTACCTACACTTCTTTGAACCGTACTTTTATCGTTCTGCTCCATCAATAATCCCAATGGATTTTTGGGAGAGAGGGCTTTCAGACCGGTAGAGGAACTGGGATCCAACCATTCCCAGTAACCACCAAATCTTGTACTCTTGGTATTATATACACTTTGCGTTGGGTCAAAACTTACTGCAGTTCCGATAGCACCCTGGTTGGCAAATACACTGTTGCTGTAAGATCCTTTTAAATTCAGGTCAATTTTCAAATGATTATTCAGTAACATCGGACTGATATTAATCCCAACTGAGGTTCTACGCAGGTTATCCGTTTGGAGAAGACCTGTCTGGTTCAGATAACCAAATGATATTCGATAAGGCAGATTTTTGAAAGCGCCTGAAACACTAATATTGTTGTCATTCGAAATGGCTGTTTTATAAATCTGATCCTGCCAGTCAGTTCTGGAACTTCCCAATAAAGCCTGCATGGATGATGATCCGTTGGCTACAACTACTTGTTTTAACTGGTCGGGACTAAGAACATCCACTTTTCTGGCAATGGTTCCTGCAGAAAGCTGGCTTCCGAAATTGAAAACGGGTTTACCGCTTTTCCCTTTTTTTGTGGTAATAAGTATAACGCCATTGGAAGCTCTTGAACCATAAATGGCCGCAGCCGATGCATCTTTCAGTACGGTAAATGTTTCAATATCATTTGGGTTGATAAGGCTTAATGGATTGGCTATCCCTGAAATGCCGGCATTTTCAAGAGGCATTCCGTCAATTACGATCAAAGGATCATTACTGGCATTTAAAGAAGCACCTCCACGAATACGAATCACACTACCAGAACCGGGAGCACCACCATTAGAAGTGATAGATACACCGGCAACTTTGCCGGAGATAAGTTGTTCGGGCGTTGAAATAGCTCCCTGTTGAAAATCTTTTGAGCTGATGGTAGATACCGAGCCTGTAAGGTCTTTCTTACGGGCGGTACCGTAACCGATCACGATCACTTCACTGAGGGAAGCAGATGATGAAGTAAGTTGAACAGACAGCGTATTGCCATTTACCGGCAGTTCCTGTTCTGCGTAACCTACGAATGAAAAAAGCAGGCCTGCACCGGAAGATGGAACAGCAATTTTGAATCTCCCCGCTGCATCTGTCTGAGTGGCCAGCTTGCTTCCTTTTACTTTCACGGTAACGTTTACCATCGCGCTTCCGTCTTTCGAGTCAGTTACCTTTCCGGTAACTATTTTATCTTGTGCCAACGCCGGTATGCAGAACATAATCGGCAGCGTTAGTAGTACAAGCAATCGTTTAAGGTTCATATTTGTTTGTTTTTCGGGTTTACAAGAAGTTTTTTAACGATAAGTTTGTTTATATGATTTAATGGCAGTTTTACTTATTGATAATAAAGGGTATGCTTTTCTTTTGTTTATTTAATTCAATCTCCAGGAAATAAATTCCGTTACTCATTCTTCCGGCATTGAACCCATTCTGGTTAAGTGGGATAGTTTTGGCACCTTTGGTTTTAAAACCGGTAAAAAGAGTGGTATTTTTTTTCCCTTTAATATCAAACACACTGATACTTACATTACCACTTTCTGGTAAATTATATGACACTGTTGCTGTTGACTGAACAGGGTTTGGAAAAATGTTCATACTCATTTCTGCCAGAGTATTTACTGATACCGGATTGACAGCAGTTATCACAGCATTATTGATGTTCTTATTGATATACACATAATATTCTCCCGGCTGTAAAGTAATGCTCTCTGCAGCGCCGGTTGCTGTGCGTGTTGCCCCGGTTAAATAACTATACCATGTTCCGGAAGAGGGAAAGGTTACACTTCCTGTTTGAGCCACTACATCAAAATTTCCAATCACTACTATATTCAGTGAGTCGCTGGTAATTTTTAAAGATTTGAATGCATTGGCCAGATCATACGAAATGTTGCCTGCAGTAAACGTTCCTATATAATTGCCGGTATTCCTCAGTTTCAAAAGAGAGGCATATACATTATATAAGGCCAGCCTGTTTGCATTTGCATAATAATTCCATTTGATGGGTTTCATATCCAGCCTGCAGCTACCGGTTGCATCCACCGATAAATTACCACAGGTATTAATGGAAAAATCATAACCCAACTCACCAAACTGCCATAACATTTTCGGACCTGGTATCATGGCCCAGAACGCTGCTGCCATGGCATTGCGTTTTAATCCGGTTGCTGTATCCTTAGTATTATAGGAGCCGTTGGTATTACCATATTGCTCATTCTTATACATCAGCCTTTCCTCATCGTGGCTTTCCTGGTAAGTAATCAAATTAGGCTGCGTAAAACCATGACTGGAATACACTCCATAACTCAGGTCCCAGCTTGGATTGCTATAGCCCATGGTTGCCTGATTAAAATTCGAATTCATATTGCCCCATAACATCATTCCGTAAGCAGCTTCCACGGTTTCTTCCGCATTGTCTGCAAACATTTCGAGTATGCAATAAGCACCGGATGAAACGGATTGAATTTTGTCGTAAATATTTTTCCAGGTAGCCACACGTGCTGCATCATAATTACCCCATGCTGTTACATTACAATTATTACCGGTTGCATCACATGTTTTGTTTTGGGTAAACCCTTTTGCAAGGTCCCAACGAAACCCATCCACTTTATATTTTGTTAGCCAATGACTAATGACCCTGTTACGGAAATCAATGGTGGCCTGACTTTGGTGATTGAATTGATAGCCTACATTAAAAGCATGTGTAGCATATTGGTTGAACCATGGATTATTGGCAGCTGGAATATTATTTGCAGCATCCCAATACATCTGCACCATGGGAGAAGAACCAAATGAATGATTCAATACCATATCCATGATCACTGCTATACCCTGCTGGTGACAGGCATCTATGAACTGTCGTAATGCTGTTTCAGTTCCATAGTATTTATCCGGAGCAAAATAGAAGTTGGGATTATAGCCCCAGCTGTTATTTCCTTCAAACTCATTTACAGGCATTAATTCAATAGCATTGATGCCAAGCCTTTTTAAATAAGTGAGTGTATCTTTTAATGACTGGTAGTTTTGTGCAGCCGTAAAATCTCTTACCAATAATTCATAAACAATCAAATTTCTTTTATCCGGTCTGGTAAAAACAGGAACCTGCCAGTTATAGGCGGGTTTCGCAGTCTGCAAAATACTGACCAGATTACCACTTGCTTTTGCAGGAAAAGTTTTCAGATTTGGATAATTGGCAGCAGGTATATAAGGATCATTGGCTTTGTCAAGAATTTTTTCTGCATTATAATCTGCCACTACGAGGCTGCCATCTATTACATATTGATAGCCATACTCAGTTCCGGGTGTTAAGCCTTTGATACGAAGCCAGAACCTTGTACTGTCAAGGGTTTCGTTCATTTGGTATGCGGATGACATTGTCCAGTTATTGAAATCACCGATTACACTTATCTGTGTTTTTTTAGGCGCATATAATACAAGTGTTGCAGATGTATCTCCCGCTTCATAATTAATTCCATCAGTAACACCCGCAGGTAAAGCGGCAAAACTGGTGGAAGAAGAAATAAAGAAAGTAGAGGTGTCGGAAACCGTTGTACTTCCACTCACAGCCTGGGCAATAATTGTTTGCGTGCCCGAAGCACTGATCGTTGGATTTGCTGAAGCCGTTTGTGTGTTGACAGCCGTAGCTACCTGTGTACCGTTAAAAAATAATGAGATAGCGGCATTCGAATTTGTGTTGGCAGTAATAGAAATATTATCACCGATATTTTTTGTGAGCGGAACCAGAACGGGTGTAAATAAGGGCTGTCGTGCCGGTGCATCAAGTCTGACCTGTAACGCTGTTGCACTGTAAACAGGAACATACATATCTGTTCCATCAATATTTGTTTGCTTTTGAGAACCGGCACCATTTCTGAAAAGAATGGCGATCTTCAAAATTTTTTCTGAAGTATTGCTAACGCCAAAAAAGTTTCTGAGGCTTCCGCTAATAGTATACTTCCATTTATTATTACCTAATGAAATGCATTGAATCTGTGGATTTGTGGTTCCCCATACTGAAAAAGACGGAACATATTTCCAGTCTGATGAAGAGTTACTTAATGAAGTAATCAAACCGAGATGAACATAAACATCGGATAGAGCTGAATAATTATTCAATCCTTTGTTACCTTGACCTGCATCACAGGTGATAGTAACATTCGTTGATGTATCAGTAATAAAAGTAGGAGTCCAGATTAACAACTGGGCAGAACAGTTTATGGAAATCAATAAGCAAAAAATGGAAAAACCGACTTTCATAGGTTTTGTTGAATCGAGGTCGCAATCGTTTTCGTGTTAAAAATACACATATTTTTTATACGATGTGTATTAAATACATATTAAGTGAAAAATATTTTCTGATCTCAGGATCATAGAACATATAGATAAACCCGTTTCTGAATTAACAAACGAACAGCAAAAGCAGACAGATAAAGAGAAAAGCAACAATTTTGATACCCAAAACAGAAATAAGACATAGAAAAAAATACAAATATGTCATTTTAATAATACAAAACGGCAGACATATCTTTCAGTCAAAAGTTCGTTGCGGCGGTATTTTCCGGGTACTTTCAAACTAAAGCAGTTACTTAGGTGTAATTGCTTGTCTTTTAAATCACATTGCAATGGAATCTATCAATTCATTCCAGGGAGAGCACCGCTTTCTCTCAAATTTCTGGCCCTGCTGTATTATATGGGAAGGATTGGTGTACCCAAGTTTAGAACATGCTTATGCTGCTTCTAAAACAGATGATATTTCTTTAAAAAAAATCATTCAGTCTTGCCCAACACCCGGAGAGGCAAAAGAATGGCTGGAGGATCACGATATCAAACCGGCTGTCTCCTGGACAATTCCCAAAAAATTATTGGTGATGGAAGAATTGTTGCTCATCAAATTTGGCGGTAAAGAACCTTTGCTAACGAGGGCACTCATGGACACCGGGAATGTTGCATTGATTGAAGGAAATGATTGGGGAGATAGTTTCTGGGGCGTATATGAAGGTATGGGTGAAAATAATTTAGGAAAATTGCTAATGAAAGTGCGCAAAAGCCTTTTTGAAGAAAAGAAGCAAATAGAAAAACATCTTTCATCTGCAGATACACACCAGCAATTGGCAGATACTACAGGTAAAACAAGGCTTGCATTGTATCAGAAAATGATGGCTTTTGGCATTTCGCAGAAAAAATATTTGGGGTATTAAGGGTGTTCTCACCTTAAAGGAAGGCAGTTTTCTGCTAAATGTTTTGTTCCCGCATGGCGTCACCCTTAAAAAACAAGCCAACACTATTTAATCTACACCATCATCAATACACAAAAAAAGCAGCGTATTTCCCTATTTTGTCCAGATATTGTTTTTTTCATCCGCATCCATAAAAATGCCGCCATCAAGCATAATAGATTTTACTGCTTTTGTGGTCTTGATATTTACCATGGTAGTTTTTTGATCTTTTTTCCAAACCTCCGGCGTTTGATGGAATGTATCTGCACTGCCGTCAGCATAAGTTACATTCACATCGAACGGTATAGCAAAGCCCCCTATGTTTTTGATGGACAATTTATACCCGGACTTTGATTCAGTAGCGTTTTCGAGGTTCAGGTCGATATAGCTCGGTGTGAAGAACCAATTATTAAAAAACCAATCCAGTTTCTTACCCGATCCCCTGCTCATTGAATTAAAATAATCCCATGGAATCGGATGCTTTCCATTCCAGTTGTTCATATAGGTATGAAGGGCTTTTTTAAACAGGTCATCGCCCAGCATATCTTTTAAAGCCAGGTAGCTTAAAGAAGCCTTCCCATAAGAATTGCTTCCTGCGGCAAAACTAACATAAGGCGACGGCGTAATGATTGGATTTTCCTGCGTATGCTGCCCGTGTATCCAACGGTTAACCCGGAAAGATTTATAGAAATCATCGGCTCCTTTTTTGCTCTTTTCAGTAAGGCCTATCAGGTATTCAAAAGTGGTGGCCCAGCCTTCGTCCATAAATGCATAGAAGCTTTCGTTGGTGCCCATATAGAAAGGCATATAAGTGTGTGCCTGCTCATGATCCTGCACCAGTTGGGCAAATCCCAGATCGGCCTGATGGCTGTCGTTGATCATCATGGGATATTCCATATCGGCAAAGCCCTGGAAAGCAGTTGATTTTTCATACGGGTATTGAATGCCCGGCCATTCGTTCGAAAAATAGCGGAGCGAATAGCGGCCAAATTGTACAGACTGCTGAAAATCACGCATAGTGTCCTGATAAGCTGCCTGCATACTTACCCGCCGGCCGGTTTGATCATCTGTTACAACACTGCCCCCATCCCAATTATAATGATCGCTGATACCAAGGGCCATATCACTTACATTACTGGCCGTAAACTTCCAGGTGTTATTGGTATTTTGTGCTGTAACGGTTTTATTAGCAAGATCCTTCGCACTGGCTATATGGATAGTTGAATCGCTGGTGAGAGATGTTTGGAATTTTTTTGCCGCATCTGCCGACAGCACTTCATCCGGATTACGGAGCTTGCCTGTAGCCCAAACGATGAAATTTTTGGGAACAGTTACACTCAGGCTGTAATCATTAAAATCGTTATAAAATTCGAGGCCGCCGGCAAACGGTTGTACGTCCCATCCTTTGTAATCATCGTATACCGATACGCGCGGATAAAAGTAAGCGATGTAAAAGGTAGTAGTGTCAATAACACCTTCACGACCCCTGCCCCTCGATAACTGATAATGCCATTTGATATTGAACTTAATCGAATCGTGCGGAGCCAGCGGTTTAGTAAGCGCCATCATATAATTAGTTGAAGAAACTGAGTCGTTATTCCATGCAGTTTTTGCGCCATTCACAGTTATTTCATCAACCTGAATACCGGCTTGTGGATTAGCAGTAGCGCCCCGTGCACCGCCCCTGTGGGAATTCATGATCAGTTTCATATTTAAACTGTCCAGCTTATCGGGACTCTCATTGAAATAGGTAATCTGTTCTACACCCATGATTGTTTTTTGCGGCATGTTAACCGTTAAGGCAATATCATAACGGCCGTGATTGAGCCAGTATTTTTTGCCGGGCCTGCCATTCAAATTGCGCGTACCATTATCGAAAGCTTTTGCAATGTAATCCGGCATAGGAAGCGATTTTTTATAAGGACTCATCGGCGCATTAGCCGGTGGCATCTGTGCGTAAGCTTGCAGAAGAACGGCACATAAAAAGACAGAGAGGATGATTTTTCTTTTCATAATAGGTAACTTGTTATGCAGTAAAAAGCCCAAAGCAGGTTTGATCTGAGCAGTTTCTTACAGGTAATAATTCGATGAATACTCACTGTTAAGTTCCGCATAAAGATACTCCATTCATGGCAATAATTTGTAACACACGTAAAGCCACTACAACCTGTTTCAGATGAAATAGGCCTTACACCGGAAGATGCTGTCACTAGCGGAGTAGCGAGATAAATGATACTTTATTGTAATCCCCTAAGAATACATCTATGGTTCTCAATATGTTGTTTGCATTCAATGAAACGATTCTTTCAAACTGCGAAGTGCCCTATCAAGGGGCTTTCGTGGAGAATAAAATTACTTGTATTTATCACCCCTAACCGTCCACCTTACCAAACATTCATTAACTTAGATACACAAACAAAATCATGAAACCTGTTATCACTATAGAATATTGCCCGAAATGTAACTGGCTGTTACGTGCTGCATATATGGCGCAGGAAATCCTTTCCACCTTTGTAGAAGATGTACAAAGTGTAACATTGGTACCCAGTGCTACCGGCGGTCGATATACAATCAGTATCGATGAAGCCATTGTATTTGACAGAAAAGAATACGGCGGCTTTCCGGAGATCAAAGAACTGAAACAAAAAATACGTGATGTTGTGCACCCCGGCAAAGACCTTGGGCATGCCGATAAACATTAAATCTTTCGCAGATGACAGGCTTACTCCTTTGTGGCGGCAAAAGCAGCAGAATGGGCAGCGATAAAGGATTATTGAATGCCGCGGGAATTACCTGGGCAGAAACTGCTTATCAAAAAATAGCTACGGTTGTATCGTCTGTTGCCATTTCTGTAAATAAAGAACAACTACCCTCTTACAAAAAACATTTTCTGGAAAGTGAATTGATCGTTGATAGTGATCAACTAAAAATTGGCGGACCCTTATGCGGGCTTTTAAGTGCTCATATACAAATGCCCAAAGAAGATATCTTCCTGTTTGCCTGCGATCTGTTATTTATGGAAACACCGGTATTTGAAGCCTTATTATTACAACAGAAAGAAACACCGGATAAAGAAGCTTTTGTTTTTATGCAGGATCAGGAAACAGAACCGCTTTGCGGCATTTATACTGCAATAGGATTGAATAAAATATTGACTGCTTATCAAAATGAAAGTTTAGGCAAACAAAGTATGAAGCATGTATTGGAAATGCTTTCTACATCAAAAAAAGAACTTCCGGATGAATGGAAACCTTTTTTTAAGAATATCAATACACGAAATGATCTAAACGGATAGTCCGTTGATCAATGTTTTTTCAATAGCAATAAAATCTTCTTTTGGTGCTTCGCATAAAGAGCAACAATATGTATCGGGAAGATCAGCAAACACTGTACCTACCTGAATTTTCGCTGACTGATCTCCTTCGGCTTCATCATAGATCGTTAAACAATGCGGGCATTGGTAAACAATTCCAGGGATTTCTGTTCCGGGTTCATCAACAGGAGATGTAAAATCGATTACAGTATCATTCGTTTCTTCACTCAGCATTTCATAATAATACTTGCAAACAGATATAAGATAAGTATCCAAATGCTCTTTCTTAACGGCTTCTCTAAAAAGTATATAATTTGAAGAGTTTGGATTGAAATTTTGTGTGTACAAAATATCATAACTATCCAATGGTACTGTTTGGTTTCGAACAATTCCGTAACGCCTTTCTATTAATACAGATCCGAACACTACGGCTTTGTGTTGTGTTTTTATCGCAAAACAGAGACCAAATGTGCGCACATCTTCTTTATCAAACTGACGGATGATATGTCGTTTGATGGAAAGCCCGTCATCATTATTGTCTTCCACCTGCCAGCCAAGTTCGTTGGAAGCATGTCGTACATTAATGCGGTATTTTCCCAATACATAATTCCATAAAACACGGTCTGCCGCTTCAATTCCTTTGATCACAATTGATTTCCATGGTGTGGTATATAACTGACCCACTTTTGTTTTCAGGCAGGTATTGGCTATATCTTTTAAAAACTTCACAGGAAATAATTCATCCCTGCGATAAATGCCTAACCATGATTTATTGCCATAGTTATTAAATCCTTCATAATAGGGCAATTGAAATTTAGGTAATTGTAATGGCTGTTCAACAGGCTTTGCAATCAGTGTGATCGTTTCACTTACCTGCTTATACAGAGAGGTTCCGTCAATCAACTTGTCTGTAAGAATCAGTTCTTCCACATATTTTGATAAACGCGGAATATCATTTGTATACACTAACTCAGGCCATTGGTACAGGTCTTTCATTTTGGGGAACCGGATAAACAGGTACCAGAAATGTCCGGAAGCTGATGCGATCCAATTGATATGTCCTGTAAAAAAGGGCGTGAAAGATTGGTTAGCATCTGAGATATTGATCTTTAGTTTGGGGGTATAATCAAACAGGTCAAAAATATCTTTGTAAACCCCTTCGCGTAACCAGGAATCAGGCGCAAAAATTCCTTCGGCCGCATATGAGCTGATAATATTGGGATAGTTGTTTGAGTTTACTTCATACTCAATTTTATTTTTATCTAAGGAAGCTATCAAACGGTCGTAATTTTTATTCCCGGTATTGATCAACAATTGCTGACGCAAACCAAACCTAACGTCTTCAATACCGGCTTCTTCAACAGCCTGCATAATATGCAGCAGATAGCCGGGCGAAATGATACCGCCTGTGAAATTCACTTTAAATTGAAATGCATATCTCATAGTAAATTAAATTCTTTCATGGCAATGGGAAAATTTCGGTTCTCATGACTGGGCCTGCTCAGTTTTACGAGCACAAAACGTTGCAGATCGTTCAGCTGTTTCCATTTATATTGTTCTAAATGTGCGTTCAATGAAGTCAGTTTTTGTTGTACAGATTCAGGAATACTGTTTTCATTTGCCCATGCGGGTTCTTTCTCAACTTCCATATCCTGCGCTTCATGACTTGTACGAAACAGGATCACTGTTTTAACATATTTTCTGTACGATCGTAATTCCTCTTCTGTGGAACAATTGTATTCGGCTATATTGGTGCGTTCTTCTTCCGTCATCCCGCTCCATTCTTTCAGCTTCAGTTTAATACCGCAGGCATCCAGCTTAAACCTTGCTATCATTGGAATACAGCGGATATTCTCTTCTACAAAATCTTTTTCAAATGTAAAATACTGGGCCATTGTTATTTATTTTACCAATTCAGGTTCTTCGGCGGTAATAAGAAAGTGATTGATTATCTGTTGAACTTCCGGCCGGCAACTACCGCAACCCTGCCCTGCACCCGAAGCTTTACAAAGTTCCTTTAATTCTGTACATCCTTCTTTTATTTTAGCCAGGATATTTCCTTCGCCAACATTACCACAACTGCAAACTAATTTGCCTATTACCGGTTCTGCCCCGTTTCCACTTCGGAGCAGTGCAAGGCGTTTTTCACTTAATTCGATCTCATTTTCAATTAATCCTTTAAACTCTATGAACTCTGTTTTATCGCCAATTAAAATGGCACCAACCAGTTTGTCGTTATGAATGATGCATTTTTTATAATACTGTTTGGCCTTATCAATAAAAACCACTTCTTCATAAGCAGGATCATTGGGTGTTTCTGCCATACCCATGGAGCATAAGGTGGTACCATGCATTTTCAAAATATTCATCAGCAAAGAACCTTTGTAATATAATGAGATATCGCCACTCAGATGTCGTGCAACGATATCTGCCTGTTGTTCAGCTGCAGCAGTTATTCCATACAGAAATCCTTTAAACTCAGCTATCTCACCAATGGCATAGATTGATGGATCATTGGTTTGCAGGTATTCATCAACAATTACGCCACGCTTTACTTCTATGCCACTTGCTTTTGCCAGTTCAATATTAGGGGTAGTACCAATGGCAATTACGATAGCCTGGCAATGGATGGTCAATCCGCTTTTCAGGTATACACCTTCCACATTGGAAGATCCGAGAAAACGATCGATCTCATCATTGTAATAAATTTCAACACCTTTATCACGAAGAATTTCATCGAGTAACTGACTGCCCAAAATATCCAACTGCCTGTCCATTAAACGCGAGATCCGCTGAATGATCACTACTTCTACATTTACTTCGCGTAAAGATGCTGCCAATTCAATACCTAATAACCCACCGCCAAGTATCATTACTTTTCCTTTTGCGGGGTCTACATGGTTTTTAAAATTATCCGCATCCAGTCTGCTGCGCATGCTGAAGATCCCTTTTAATGGTGGGATATCACGCAACATGGTTGCGCGGCTGCCGGTTGCCATGATCAATACATCATAAGAATGTGTTACTCCTTTACTGTCAACCAATGTTTTTTGTTTTCTATCTATCTGTTCAACACTTACTCCTCTGTGCAATTGGATATTGTAGGTAAATTCTTCTTCTGTATGCATTTTGATCAGTTGTTCCCATTCCTGAACACCACTGATATAATCGGGTAACATCACTCGGTTATAAAAAGGGAAATTTTCTTTACTGAATACTACTATTTCATCTTCGCTGTTTAATTCGCGATAGCTTTTAATAAAACCATAGGAGCCGGCACCAGCGCCAATCAAAACAATTTTCTGGCGAGTTTTTTTATAGGCAGCAACCTGTACTGCACTAAATTTAAAATCAGGTTCTTTTGAAACAGGATCGAGTAATTTATTGGTAAGATTATTGGCGCGGTTAAGATCATTGTTCAAAATTTTTCCCCAATGCATCGGAAGAAATACGACTCCGGGTTTTATCCCATCAGCATATTTTGCTTTTACCCTAACATTGCCACGACTATTGGTGATTTCTACCAATTGGCCATCGCGAATATTTCGCACCAATGCATCTTCCGGATTAATTTCCAGAAAAGCTTCTGCTATATGTTGGTTGAGTTTATTTACTTTTCCTGTTTTGCTGCGTGTATGCCATTGATCGCGTATTCTGCCGGTGGTTAATACCAAAGGAAAATCGGGTGTTAGGGCTTCTGATTCATTACTGTCAGAAACTGTATGAATGATTGCTTTAGTTGATGGTGTATAAAATTTCTTATCCGCAAATAAACGCGCCGTACCTCTATCTGTTGCACCTTTTGGAAAAGGCCATTGCACCGATCTTTTTTCTTTCAGGATCTCATAACTCAATCCGCTGATATCAATATTGGTTCCTGCTGTTAAAGCACAATGCTCTGCATAGATCTCTGCAGCACCTGCATAATCAAACCCATGAAAACCCATTGCTTTTGCAAAGCGACAAACAATTTCTGCATCAGGCAATGCTTCACCCGGTGCGTCTACTCCTTTTTCAAGGTAACTGATACGGCGTTCAGAGTTTGTCATCGTACCTTCTTTCTCAGCCCAAGCTGCTGCAGGAAAAACCACATCGGCATAAGGAAGTGTTTCGAGTTTATTACTGATGTCCTGAACCACTACAAACTTTGCTTTCTTTAATCCTTCTTCTGCAATTCTTACATCGGGTAAACTGATCAATGGATTGGTGCAGATGATCCAGATCGCTTTTAATTTTTCATTGTTTAATGCGTCAAACATTTCTGTTGCCGTAAAACCCGGTTTGGGTGCGATCTTTCCGCCGCCCCAGAATTTTTCTACGTACTCTCTATCTTCTTCCAATAATAAATTTCTATGTGCCGGCAATAAATTGGACAAGCCTCCTACTTCTCTTCCACCCATTGCATTCGGCTGTCCTGTTAGCGAAAAAGGACCGCTGCCCGGTTTTCCGATATGTCCTGTGATCAAATTAAGATTGATCAAACTAAGATTCTTGTTTACCCCAATCACACTTTGGTTCAATCCCATCGTCCACATGGTAATAAAGCCTTTACTATTACCAATATGGCTTGCAGCATCCCTGATATCTCGTTCATCAACACCACAGATCATGGCTGCTTCTGTAACAGAGCGCTGCATTACCTGTGCTGCATATTTTTCAAAACCTTCTGCATGATTGGTGATAAAGTCTGCATCAATATCCCCCTGTTCAATCAAACACCTGCCAATGGCATGGTGTAATACAATATCAGTTCCGGGATTCAACTGTAAATGCACATCGGCCATGGAACAGGTTTGCGTTTTACGCGGATCACTTACAATGATCTTGAGGTTAGGATTGGCTTCGCGTGCCGCTTCCACCCTTCTCCATAAAATTGGATGACACCAGGCCGGGTTTGCACCGGCAACAAAAATGCAATCGGCCAATTCAATATCCTCATAACTGATTGGCACCGCATCTTCTCCCAATGAAAGTTTATATCCCATTACGGCACTGCTCATACAAAGACGGCTGTTGGTATCAATATTATTACTGCCGATAAATCCTTTCATCAATTTATTCAACACATAATATTCTTCTGTTAAACATTGACCGGATGCATAAATAGCCACCGAATCGGGACCGTATTTATTGATCAATGTTTTAAACACAGCAGCTGTTCGCTCCATGGCTTTCTCCCATGAAACCCTTTGTCTTGGCTGGTTTTTATTGTAACGCATCTCTGGATACAATAACCTGTCGCTGGTATCCATTACCGTATAATGCAGGTTCATTCCTTTGCTGCAAAGCATGCCTTTGTTTACGGGATGGTCTTTATCACCTTCCACCAACAATTTACCATTGCGGTCTTTATTAACCACAATGCCGCACCCTACACCACAATAACAACAAGTTGTTTTAAATGACTCTGCCATACGTTTTAAATAGCTTTAGCCGTATTAGACTGATAAGGATAATTTTTTCCGAAAACCCTGAATTTTACTTTGCTCAGTACAATCATCAATCCTACAAAGAGCACAACAAAACCGAGATAATAAAATGCTTCTGAATAAGGCATGCTTTTAAATAAAAATCCGATCAGCATGGCTCCAATATTTCCTCCCGCACCTACAATGCCTGCCACACCACCAACTGCTTCGGGATTGATAAAAGGAACAATACTATACGTAGCACCATTTGCCATTTTTAAACAAAGTCCGAACGTGAACATGAGTGTGATGGCCAATGCGAGACCGCCTGATTTTGAAAACCAGATAATGCTTAACCCTTCCAGCAACAACAATACTGCGAGGAAAGAAACCTTACCATCAAATCCAAAACGGGTGCCTATTTTATCTGAGAATATTCCACCCAATGCACGGGCAAATAAATTAAGCCAGCCAAAAATACTGGCGAGTAATCCGGCCATAATTAGTGTGGCTTTATATTCTTCATGAAAAAATGTAGCAGCATAATTATCAACTGTGATCTCTACTCCAAAACAGGCCGCATAAGCGATCGTTAAGATCCATGTACGATAATCTTTGGCTGCCAGTAATAATGTGTTTTGTTTTTTACCTGCTACAGGCAATTCAATTTCATCTAGATTACCTGCCGGCGTATCTTTTGTATAACGATAGTAAACAAAAGCCATTACAAATAAAATGATACCCGGAACTATCATCGCCAAACGCCAGCTGTTTGCGGTACTTACCCAACCCAGTCCTACAAAACCTGCAGCGATCAACGGCATGATGATCTGTGTGGCACCACCCCCTGTATTACCCCAACCGCCTGCTACTGCATTTGCAGTTCCTTTGATATTGGGTGCAAACATTACTGATGTATGGTATTGGGTGATCACAAAAGATGCACCAATTACACCTATACTTAAACGAAACAAAAGGAAAGTAAGGTAACTGTTACTCAAACCGATCAGTATAACCGGAATGGCAGACAATAACAATAACAAAGTATATGTTTTTCTCGGCCCCCATTTATCTACTAACCTGCCAATCACCAACCGCGCAATAATAGTAGCTGATACAGATGCAATACCGATATTCCCTTTTTGTGCTTTGGTTAAATGCAATTGTTCTGCAACCAATGGCATCAATGGTGCTATACCAAACCATGCAAAAAAACAGAAAAAGAAAGTAAGCCAGGTAATGTGAAAGGTCCGCATCTGAACTCCTTTGGCAGAGAACAGTTTCAGTTTTGATAAAGGTTGTTGGGCTGCTGTTAACATAATTGGTAATAATGATGGTTTAGAAATAACTGCTTTGTTTTATTAATCGTTGATTGAAAACTTATCTATCAACAGATTCAATAACCTGTCGTGGATTTCCATATAGACAGGATCATGAACGATGTCTTTTTTGTTTCGGGGTCTTGGCAGATGCACATCCACAATTTCCCTGATGGTGGCAGCCGGGCCATTGTTCATGACCACTATCCTGTCTGACAAAAAAATGGCTTCTTCAATATCATGTGTTACCATCACTATCGTTTTTTCGCGGTGATCGATGTTCCACATTTTTAATAACTCAACATGCATACTGCTTTTGGTTAATGCATCCAATGCACCAAACGGCTCATCCAGTAACAATACTTTTGGATCGATCGCAAAAGCCCTGGCAATAGCCACACGCTGTTTCATGCCACCTGATAAATGGCCGGGTAATTTATCGCGGTGATCCCAGAGATTTACCATCTTCAGATTCTTTTCTATCAATGCTGTTTTCTCTTCCTGTGTTTTTTGTTTAAACACAGAGTCAACAGCTACTTTAATATTTTTATATACACTTAACCATGGCAGTAAAGAATAATTCTGAAATACCACACCCCTGTCCGGCCCCGGCCCTTTTACCTTACTGCCATTGGCTATTACTTCGCCACTGGTTGGCGTTGCCATACCGGAGATCGTATTCATCAATGTTGATTTTCCGCAACCTGAGTGACCAATAAAAGAGATGATCTCTCCTTTCTGTATCGTAAGGCTGATATTTTCAATAGCTGTGTAAATACCTCTCTTCCCTTTAAATGATACAGTAACATTTTTTATATCAACTGCTATTTTTTTTGCAGGAATATTGATGATTTCATTTATCTCTTCAATAATATCTTCTGTAAAGTTTGTTTCGATCATGATCTTAGTTTTTTTCCCATGCAAAAGCATTCTGCAGGGCGTTAAAAAATTTATCCAATAACAATCCAACAGTTCCGATGATGAGAATGGCGATCAATATTTTTTCGAGTGAAAGTCCGTTCCAGCTATCCCATACAAAAAATCCGATACCAACACCCCCTGATAACATTTCACCGGCAACAATTACCATCCAGGCAACACCTATTGATAAACGCAACCCGGTAATGATATGCGGCAATGCAAATGGCAACATGATCTTGGTTAAATATTTCCACTTAGAAAACCCAAATACCTTACCTACATTTTTATGATC